>JAHHGU010000009.1 GCA_019359765.1 Aphanothece sp. CMT-3BRIN-NPC111 | reverse complement strand
TCTGGGCAACTTCTTCGCTCGTGACCGGCTTGCCTAAGGGAGGATCGATGTAACTGGGGTCCATACTAGGAGGTAGGGCAACGGGGCGCTTGCCGGTGGGAGTGGCGAAGGTGACTTCATACCCTGCTTTATCGAAGGTTTCTAGAGGGCCAAGCAACTCTTCGCCCCAGTAACCCCATTCTGACAACACTACTAAAATCTTTTTCATTGCCTCACCTCTTTTTATAAAACTGGCTGCGATCGCAATTGGCTACTTAGTTTGGGATGAAGTTGATTTGCTCCCAAAGTCACAATTTGATTCTCAGCCATGGAAGTAGACGGATAATGTCTATAACAGATAAATGCCATGGGAAAACCAGTCCCAAGCGCAACTGTTAGGTTCTAAATAAGCTTTTATGTCCTCGCCTCTATTCCTAAAGTATTATTAGCTCTTTTAGATTTACCTGGTTGTATTCTTCACCTTTTTTAACATTTCCAATTTTTAACCGTTTCTTAAGGAAAAATGTAAATTAGCGTATATTTTGGCAAGCTCTGATAATGTATAAGATTAATTGATTGCAGGAAAATTTTTACGTCTAAGTACGGGCTAAAGGTAGCGATCGCTCACAAATGTTTACTATATGATCAGCCAGTTGCGACCTTGGATATTTTTGCTAAGCTCTCAATCACAGCCGTGACTATCATCGCCAAGTTAATTTGGGTTTAAATCAGGCATGGGCGATCGCCGCAGAGCAATCATGGTAATGTCGTCAAACTGGTCGGCTTTGCCAGTGTGAGCGAGTACGCTTGCGGCTATTTCGTCTACTAATGCTTGTGCAGTGGGAGCAGGATGCTCCAACATTGACAGCAATCGTTCTTTAGTGAAGAAATGACCACCAGGAGCGTGAGCCTCTGGAACGCCATCAGTGTAACCTAGAACGCTTTCACCCGCTTCTAAGTAAGTGTGATTAATCTTAAAATTCATGTTGGCCATCATACCCACCGCTGGCCCAGTGGGATTGAGATACTCCCTGACACCGCCGGAGGAGTTGATGATAAATAGAGGCTCATGTCCGCCATTAATGTAGGTGAGCAAGCCAGTGGCTGGATCTAGCACACCGAAAAAGAGCGTGGCAAACATACTCATATCGCCCTGGTTTAAGGCGATGAAATTGTTGGTAAGGCTTACAGCTTTGAGGGCGTCAATTTGAACTAGGTTTATTGTGGATTCATTGTTCATAGAATTGAGCGATTTGCTCAAAACTTCTTTGTCTGGGGAGGCAATTCCGTCCAAACAAGTTTGACTGGCAAAAAGTCGGATTAAGCTACGGAACAGAGCCATAAAAAGTGCTGCCCCTACCCCTTTATCACAGACATCAGCAATCACTAATCCTACGCAGTTACCAGGAAGCGGAAAGGCGTCGTAAAAATCACCTGCAACTTGACGCGCTGGCTTGAAGAAAGCAGCGATTTCCCAGCTAGGAATCTGCGGTAGCTGTTCAGGAAGAAAAGCTCTTTGAATCTGCCGACCTTGTTGTAATTCCTTGTCGAGGGCTTGAGAATAAGTTTCAATTTGTCTAAGACTTGTAGCTAGTTCAGCGGTGCGCTGCTCAACTTTTTCTTCCAAAGTCTGATTGTACTCAGCCAATTCCTGTTTTGCCTGTAGCAAATCAGCATTCCTGGCTGCCAAAATGGCAAATGACTCTTGTAAGTTTGCCGCCATCGTGTTAAATGATTTGGCTAACTCCCCAAGTTCATCTGAGCGCTGCACAGGTAACTTTTGATCCCATTCACCATCAGAGAGTTTCTTAGCGGCTGTATTCAGACGTAGAATTGGCCGGACTATCCATCTAGAGGTGCGAATACCTAATAGAGTTGCCACAGCCAAAGCTACTATACACAGCAGAATGGTAGTGCGCCTGTTTTCCTCGATGCGTCCCATGAAATCCGCTTCGGGAACTACCACCACTGTTAACCAGTTAAGACCTAAGCGATCTTGGTAGGGCACCACTTGCAAGAATTGTCGCTGACCATTAATCTTAAAGCTGAGGTTTTGGCTAGTCTGAATTTTATTTAAGTTGCCAAAGGTTTCTATCAAATGCTTGGCTGTAAACCGAACCAGAGGCTCGCTGCTGTCTAAAGCTTTGAGTCGTTTCGATTCACCGTTGCTAACTGTAAAGGATTGCTCCGTAGTTGAAGTGGCTACCAGCAGTCCGGAGGGTTCTACTATAAAGCTCTCGCCATTCTTACTAATCTTCTGGTTGCGTAGGAAATTAGTAATTTCTGAGATTGACAGATCGGTGCCAAGTATACCTAAGAGACTACCATCGTCATCATAGATGGGAGAGGTGGCGGTGATAGAAACTATTTCTGGTCGTTTATAAGACGAGTAAAGAGGACTCCAACTAGGTTTCCCTGCCTGCACAGCATTAATATACCAAGGACGAGTGCGAAGATCGTAGTTTGGTAGAGTTTGCACTAACTTGGTTCGATTCCCCTGGTTGTCGGTGGCATATATGTATAAGCTATTGTCCCGCTGTCTGTCTGTGGCTTCAAGCAAAATAGGCGAACCGCTAGTTTCCCTATAAACTCCTCTGAATTGTCCAACTTTGTATTGCCGTGGGCTGGCGTACTGAATGTAACTCACGGAATCGAACAACTGCATCTGATTCCAGAGGTATCGCTCGACGCTCTTTAAGTCATTAACATTCAAATACCCCAGGCTAATAGCCTGGGCGTTAATCCGATTAATCCTATGGGGTTCTTCTAAGTAGTCTTCTAGGTAGTGCTTAATTTCGTCATTGATTTCGTTGCGTAATTCAGTGGCAATTTCGTTGACAGCCTGTCGCCCATTGTGAAATGAAAGCCACCCTGTCAGCCCTACTGCTGCAAATACCTGGGTAACAAAAGCCACAACAAGGACGTTTTGGAGCGAAACCTTTCCAGCGATACTTGAAACTTTGCGGTTAAAATTTTTTATTAACATTGTTGTGCTCTCTTTTAAAAAACTATGCAGATGTTATTTTTAACTAAAGATTTTATAGTAAGCCTAAATGAATTGTATAACTCAGGTATAGCCAAAAAACTTAATGTTAGAACTCATGAGTTTCCAGTAGCATATATTTCACAAACATCAAGTCTTCTGTCATGAAGATAGTTAATTGTATAACTGATTTAGAATTGCTATATATACGAAAATGGTGTCCATGCGCGGCGGCTCTTACAAAGGCTGGATGGTGCGCGACCTAAAAATATAAGAACGGTATCACTTTTTTAACTTTAGTCGGGTAGCGGTCAGAATGGTGACGGGATTGAGAGGGGAAAAACGAGTCAGCGGTCCCACCGGCACAGAACGAGATAGCTGAACCTGCAACAACCGATAATCCCAGCCGCGATCGCCCTCCGGGCGGCGCGGAGCGCTATCGCCAAGCTTTTCCGTAGAACTGTCTCGCATCCATTCTAGAGCCGTATTGAGATGTTCCAGGGTAGCTAAAGCTAGCACTAGAACACCGCCACTAGCTAGCTTAGCCTCACAGCTGTTCATAATGTGACTTAAATTGCCGCCACTGCCGCCAATAAAGATGCGGTTTGGTGTAGGTAAGTCATGCAAAATGTCTGGTGCCCTGCCGTGGAGAGAAATAACATTGTTGACTTGGAAGCGCCGACAGTTTTGTTCAATCAAAGCAGTACCGGCAGATGTTTTCTCAATTGCATACACCTGAGATGTGGGACATAAGCGGGCTATTTCAATGGAAACTGAGCCAGTGCCAGCACCGATATCCCAGATAATTTGTCCGGGTTGCAAAGCCAATTCTCCCAGGATTGAAAGACGCACCTCGCGCTTAGTCATCAAGCCGGGGCGATCGCTAAAACTCACAAAGGTAGAATCTGGTAAACCTAGCAGCGGTAAGGTTTCTAAATCTAACTGCTGGGCAACGTCAGGGCATCGCAGTAAAACCACCACATTTAAGGGGGCAAAAGTCTGCTCAATCACCACTTCAACAGGCAGGGATTGAACCTGCGAAGCGCCTCCCAGATTTTCACAAACCCAAAATTGGTAGTAGCTGGGTAAATCTAAGGCTAGTAACAGGCGAGCGATCGCACCCGGAGTGTTGGTAGGATCTGTCAGCACCGCAATCTTCTCCACGCCCTGTTGCAGCACTTGCGTTAATTCTTCTAAGGAACGCCCGTGGGCACTGATAACACGGGCATCTTGCCAGGGAACCTTAATTTCGTTGAAAGCCAGTTGAACTGAACTGAGATGGGGATGAAACGTCAGATGCTCCGCAGGCAGTTCCGCTAGTAGCAAACGCCCTAAGCCAAAAAACAGGGGGTCGCCGCTGACTAAAACCACGATCGTGCCAGTGTCACTGGCTTCTAGGCATCTTTTAATTTCCCCAATTGCCTGTGTAAAATCTCCCAGGAGCAAGCGTTGGGCTGGGTGGCCTGGGAAATAGCTCAGGTGGCGATCGCTTCCCACCAGTAGAGTAGCTTGCTCCACAATCTGTTGTACAGCGTAGGTAAGCCCAGCTGCCCCATCTAGCCCAATCCCAACAACTTGTATCAGGGTCAAGCCGCTGCGCTCCAATTCGTAATTGATAATTACGTTGCTCCGCAACACGCTTCGCGAACGTAATTCGTAATTATCTCACACATGAATGTGGGGACAAGAAATAATGATGCTACCCCTTTTTGGGATTCCATAACTTAAGGGATGGGGCTTGTTACTCACTCTCATTAATTACGAATTACGTTGGCGTAGCCTGCGCGGAGCGCATACTACGAATTACTAATTATTTATCTTCCCAAGCCAAGACGATCAGAGCATTGAGAATCGCCGCTGCCACTGGCGACCCACCTTTGCGCCCCTCGACACGAATCTGGGGCACAGCTATCTGAGCAAGTGCGGCTTTTGATTCCACCACAGAAATGAAACCAACTGGTGCTCCAATCACCATAGCTGGTTGCACCGAGGCAGTGGGCAACTCCGCGCACAAAGCTAGCAGTGCCGTGGGTGCATTCCCGATCGCAAAAATTGCTTCTGGAAATTGACGCCAACATGACAATAAGCCGGTTTCTGTGCGAGTTTTCTGGGGAAGTGCTACCTGTGCCTGTTCTACTGCACTGATGAGCGGGTTTTCAAAGGTTTGTGCCACCAAAGTGGCAACCCCCTGTTTAACCATGCTGACATCTGTGACAATGGGTGTCCGACGCCGGAGAGCTGCGATCGCACTTTCAATGACGCCGGGACTGAACCGTATGCTTTGGGCAAATTCAAAGTCAGCTGTACTATGAATTACCCGCCGCACAACCGCATATTCAGCTGGGCTGAAATTGTGTTCCCCGATTTCTCGATCGATTACTGCAAAACTTTGTTTCAGAATCGGATGAAGGAGCAAGCTCATTCCAATTTTTGATTTTTGATTTTGGATTTAAAGTTCAAGCGTGGGTTCTGAATTAAAGTCTTTAACTCAAAACTCAAAACTCAAAACTTCAACACTGGCCAGTCAGGCTCACGATAGTATCGGGTCATATCGTCAAACTTACGCAGTTCTGCCTGGCGTACCCAGAGTTCTGTGGGGGTTTCTAGCCATTGCTGATTTAACCTTGATAACGTGCCCCTGAGGCGATCGCGGAGCGTATGTCCATCGGACTGCTCGCGCTCTAGCTGAGGTGAGATGTCACCAAAATATCCCAGCGTAACATGGGCTGTGAAGTGGTACTGCTGTTCAATACCAAGGGCAATTAAAGCCGGATTTTGATAAATAGAGCGGCGAAATTGCAAAATTCGCTCGTATGCCTTCTCGTTCTCAGGTACTAAGCACACACCCAAGGCGCGGGGCATCACTATCAACCCCAGCAGCTGCCAGCGAATCGGATTGCTGCTGGTTGTGTAGTTTTTGTACTGCTCAAAGCTTTGGGCGACGCGATCGCGCAGTTGCACCTCAAAGTCGGGATTTTCACCTATGGCGTCACGATAGGCACTATCCCAAATTAAGTCTGTGAGGGTTAAATGAAAACTCTCAGGAGGCACAGGTACGATTAAATCCTGATCCAGCTGCTGCAATAGCTGCTCTTGGGATGCTTTCAAGTTGGCATAGAATGCGGAATTTTCCGATTCTTCCTCCCATGGGGGCGTTATCACCGTGTAGCCAGGAAAAGACACCGCCTTTGTGCCCCCATCTGGGTAGGGCTTAAACTTGGGAGACTCTTGAATGTGCTGCACGTTAGACTCGTAGGTTGCCGGTAGCGTCAGCCGTGCAACTCGATTTAAATAAGTTTGATAGCTCTCGTCCAATCTCGATCCCCTTCCGATCTCAGGTGTTCTGTAATGTCAATTTACCTCTATTGGGGAGAAGATGAATTTGCGATGTCAAAAGCTGTTGATGACTTGCGCCGCTCGGTACTAGACCCCAGCTGGGCCAGCTTTAACTTTGACAAAATCTCCCCAGATCGACCCAATGCTGTCATTGAGGCTCTTAACCAAGCCATGACACCCCCTTTTGGAGTTGGCAGTCGTTTTGTTTGGCTCGTGGATACAACCCTTAGCCAGCAATGTTCTGAAGAATTGTTAGCTGAATTAGAGCGTAGCTTACCTGCCATTCCTGAGTCTTCGGTGCTGTTGCTGACTAGCCCAAATAAATGGGATGGGCGGCTCAAATCTACTAAGTTACTGCAAAAGTATGCGGAAATCCAGGAGTTTTCCTTGATTCCGCCTTGGAAAACAGAACTATTGGTGCAACAAGTTAAGCGAATATCCGGGCAAGTGGGGGTAAAACTTAATAACGCTGCTGCCGAACTCTTAGCCGAATCTGTTGGCAACGATACTAGGCAGCTATTCAACGAACTGGAAAAGTTGCAACTTTACGCAGGTTCAGCTAATCAACCTTTAGATGTGAAAGCCGTTGCCGCCCTCATAACTGCCAACACTCAAAATAGCTTACAGCTAGCAGGTGCCATTCGTCAGGGTAATACTGTGCAGGCGCTAGGATTAGTTGCGGAGTTAATTAACCACAATGAACCTGCTTTGCGAATTGTTGCCACCTTAATTGGGCAGTTTCGTACTTGGCTATGGGTCAAACTAATGATAGAAAACGGTGAGCGAGACGAAAAAGCGATCGCTACTGCCGCAGAGGTGGGTAACCCCAAACGAATTTACTTTATACGGAAAGATGTCCAGTCCCTCTCCTCGCAGCAACTTGCCTTAACGCTGCCAGTGCTGCTAGAACTAGAAACCAGCCTCAAGCAGGGTGCAGATGCCATGTCCACCCTGCAAACTAAAGCAATAGAACTATGCCAAATCTGTCAGTCTCCGTCTCACTGAGAACTCATATCGTGTCCGCCCCTACGCATATGGTGATTGATCGACCAGACTTGATTTAGCAGTTGCCTTATCGGGAAGAGTGACAATCGCTCTCACCCCCATGGATCCAGAACTGCTGCTCTCACGGGTAATTGCTCAAAGCTAATTGCTAAAAGCTAACTGAAGGATTGCTATATCAGCACTTAAAACTACAAGGAAAGGTGCAAACCCTGGAACTTCTCCCCGATAAAATAATTCAACAAATATAAGCCCCCTAGGATTTTAGTAGTTCGGTTTTTTAGTCGCATATACTCATGATGACTTCCTCCTGCTCCCGCCCTTCTTTGAACCGAATTTTGTCTCGTTCCCTGCTTGTGGGTGCTCTAGCCGCCTTTGGTCTGCTCTCTGGCATCGCGCCCGGATTGTCCGAACGTTCCCCTACGCTTGTTTTTGGTTCTTCGGCCTACGCCCAATCCTTTAGCAATCAGGAAGTGAAAAACTACGCCCGGATTGTCTTGACAATAGAGCCGACTCGTCAAGATGTCTATCAGCGAATTAAGAAAATCGTTGGCTCTCCGCCGGACATTAATTGCGGCAGGCCAAACAGCTTACGCACTCTGCCTGCAAATGCTCGGCAACTCGCTGTCAATCTGTGTAATCGCTATACGCAGACTATAAAAAGCAACAGCATGACGGTTAGCCGCTTCAATGAGATTACGGTTAATCTGCAATCCAATTCAGATTTACAAAAACGAATTCAAAATGAATTAATCCGCATGCAAAAACGATAGGTAGCTGAGGCAGAATACCTAGAAGTGCTGATCCTGATTCCCTGTAATGCTAAATTTTACGCAATGCTTGCCCGCCAATCCGGATGCAGCCGTCAGCTTTACCCTGTCTCTCACCGCCGAAGAGCGCACCCGCAGCCGCTGTCGCTTGGAGACACCTGATTGTCAAGTATTGTATCTGCGTTTACCCAGAGGTACAATTTTGCGCGATGGTGATTTACTGCGATCGCAGACTGGTAACGTTGTAGTTCGGATTGTGGCGAAACCGGAGCCTGTTCTCACCGTGAAGCCCCAGACACCGTTAGCTTTGGTGCGGGCATCCTATCATCTGGGAAATCGCCATGTGCCGCTAGAGATTGCCTCCACATATTTACGGTTGTCTCCTGACCCGGTGTTGAAGGCGATGCTAGAACAGCTGGGGTTGGAGGTACTAGAGGAAGTCTCACCCTTTCAACCGGAAACGGGAGCGTATGGACACAGTCATGCCCATTGAGGAAGCAGGAAAGCAGGGTTCTAGTAGTGCAGTGGGGCTTCTATCTCTGCTACAACTGGCTAGCCCAATGCTCCCGGTGGGTGCCTATAGTTATTCTGAGGGTTTGGAAAAGCTGGTTGATGCTGGTGTAATTGATAATCAGCAAAGCCTACGACATTGGCTAGAGCAAGAACTGCGGTACGGGGCAATCCGGCTAGAGGCAGCGGTGATGATCCGAGCCTATCGGGAGGGGCAAGCTGGCGATTTGCAGGCGTTGCAAGGCTGGAATGAGTGGTTATCCGCAGCTAAAGAAACAGAAGAGTTGCGCCAGCAAAGTTGGCAGATGGGTCGGTCTTTGATGCGATTGCTTCTAGATATACAGCCTCAGTTGGCGTCTGTGGTATCTGCTGCTGGTCATCCCTGTAATTATGCGATCGCATTCGGCATTGCTGCCGCCCACTGGCAGATTGCTGATGATGCCGCTGTAATGGGCTATTTGCACAGCTGGGCGTCCAATCTCATCAGTGGTGGTGTCAAACTCATTCCCCTGGGTCAAACATCTGGTCAACAATTGCTTCTCCACCTCCACACCCATATTTTTATTGAGACCAGAGAAATTTTAGCCTTAGAGGATGACGCCCTTTGTAGTTGCGGCTGGGGATTGGCGCTGGCGAGTATAGCTCATGAAACCCAGTACACGCGGTTATTTCGCAGTTAATATATAGCAATTAGCAATTAGCAGTTAGCTTTTAGCCATTAGCAAGATCGCAATCCTTCAGGGAAGAGTAGCAGATCTGGGTACATGGGGGTGAGAGCGATTGTTAAGCACCATTATGTCCACTGCTATAGCTTTACACTTTCATCCAAAATCGCTATGAGTCCGTTTCGTGTTGGAATTGCTGGCCCTGTAGGTTCAGGAAAAACTGCTTTATTGGATGCTTTATGCAAGGCAATGCGCCAGCAATACGAGATTGCTGTGGTCACGAATGACATTTATACCCAGGAAGATGCCCAGTTTTTAGTGCGGAGTCAGGCGCTAGAGCGCGATCGCATCCTTGGTGTGGAAACAGGCGGCTGTCCCCATACAGCCATTCGCGAGGACGCATCCATGAACATCGCCGCGATTGAACAAATGGAACACCGTTTCCCAGATTTAGACCTGGTATTTTTAGAAAGTGGCGGTGATAACCTGGCGGCAACCTTTAGCCCAGAACTGGTAGACCTGACTATTTACGTAATTGATGTTGCCGCTGGTGATAAAATTCCCCGCAAAGGTGGCCCCGGAATCACTAAATCTGACCTCCTAGCCATTAACAAAATTGACCTGGCTCCGCAAGTAGGAGCAGACTTAGATGTTATGGAACACGACACCAAAAGAATGCGAGGCAACAAGCCCTTTGTCTTCACCAATTTGAAAGCTCAGCAAGGACTAGCAGCGGTAGTTGAATTTATCAAATTACATATGGGATAGTTTCAAGCCTTACATTTAGTTTCGCTACACATAAATGAGTGGGTTAATCCAGACACGTATTATTTTGACCGAGTGTGTGGATAGAATACTCTATTAAAAGGCTGCGATCAAATAATTTTTAATTCGTAATTAAGGAGGGTACATGCCCCTACTAAATATTCGATTTAGTAGTCTTCAATTAGTAGTGGGTTCAAGCCCCTACTAATTGCAATTACGAATAGCGTATCTTTACAACTTTGAACAAGTAGTTAGGCAGCATTTAATGTCGGTTGGTGCTGCAAATCAATCTCATCAGTAGTAATGGCACGGCAGAAAGGTTTCGGAAACTAATAAAGCCTGTGAGCCAAGCGCCTTACATTGTTAAGTTAAGTAAATAAAAGTCTTTTGTAGCATTTAATACATTTTGTTTGAGGATGTATTGATAAAACTATTACTAAGCTTGAGGTATCCACCCCAGAGGGATATGGCTACCTGAAGTTATAAGAGCAAAAATAAGCTAGTAGCTTATTAGTAAAACTGTAAGTCATTTGTCAGCAGCAAACTGATAAATGTCTTTAGCAAACTATTGCTCAAATTTAATAGCTCAGTAGCTTCTAGGGTTCCGGTTTAAGTATTAGTCTTAAACGGCTGGTCCGAGAGAAGCAAGCTAGCCTCAAGAAATTTTTTCATTCAGTTGAAAAATCTTTTGGTAGCTACACGGCGGGAAAAAAGCCCGGGAGGAGTATACAACAGTTATTTCACTGTTGATACTTACCTGGGCTTTGTGCATTTTTCCGTTCCGAACTATATAAATTTCACACTCTATAGCATGACTGAACAACCCCAGTTTCAACCCCCAGACTCTAACTCTAATAAACCTCCCACTGAGGCTCAAAGAGCAGTAGAACTAGAAGCACAGCTTCCTTTGACTGGTTGGCAACAAGAAGTTTCCAGAGGTTTAGAGCTTGGGTTAGAGGGAGCAGAAAGTATTCGCGATCGCTCTATTCCCACCTTCTCTCGCGGTGAATTACCCCACTACGCTGGGATTAATACCTTCCTCAAAGCCCCTTATCTAGAGGATGTCCGCAAAGTCGGTGAATACAATGTTGCTGTTGTAGGTGTACCCCACGACTCTGGCACCACTTATCGACCCGGAACTCGTTTCGGCCCCCAAGGAATTCGCCGCATTTCTGCACTTTATACTCCCTATAGCTTTGAACTAGGCGTTGATTTGCGAGAGCAAATTACCCTATGTGATGTTGGGGATATTTTCACAATCCCGGCTAATAATGAAAAGTCATTCGATCAGATTTCTAAAGGTATCGCCCATATTTTTGGTTCTGGTGCCTTCCCGATTATTTTAGGGGGAGATCATTCCATTGGTTTTCCTACAGTGCGGGGAATATGCCGTCACTTAGGCGACAAAAAAGTGGGCATTATTCACTTTGACCGCCACGTAGATACCCAAGAAACAGACTTAGATGAGCGCATGCATACCTGTCCTTGGTTCCATGCCACAAACATCAGGAATGCCCCGGCAAAAAACTTAGTTCAATTAGGAATTGGCGGCTGGCAAGTTCCGCGTCCTGGTGTCAAGTTCTATCGAGAGCAAGCCACCAACAAAGATCATGGCAGTAATGTGTTGACGGTTACAGACATTACAGAAATGGGATTAGATGCCGCCGTAGAATTTGCTTTAGAAAGAGCCTTAGATGGTACAGACTGCGTTTATATCAGCTTTGATATTGATTGCATTGATGCAGGTTTTGTGCCTGGTACGGGCTGGCCTGAACCGGGTGGTCTACTACCCCGTGAAGCCCTCTATCTACTGGGCAAAATCGTCCAACGCGCTCCTATCTGCGGACTGGAAGTTGTAGAAGTTTCTCCCCCCTACGATATCAGCGATATGACTTCTTTAATGGCGGCTCGCGTAATTTGCGACACGATGGGGCATTTGGTGGTGTCCGGTCAGCTACCACGCAAGGAAAAACCAACTTACATTCACCCAGAAGCCCAGCCAGAGTTGATTGCGGAGTGGAAATAAGCTTTGCACGAAACAGACATGACCAAGGCGCTCATTCTCACTATCAAAGACTGGTGGGAATCCCAGCCTCAGCGCCCTCATATTTCCCGGATTCACCTAATTGTCGGTAAGTTCACCTGTGTGGAACCTGTGAGTCTGCAATTTGCTTTTGAGGTACAGGTTCAAAACACCTTTTTATCAGGGGTTGAGCTAGTAATTCAAGAGAAACCCCTCATTGCCTTCTGTCATAGCTGCCAACAAGAATATGCCCCAGAAATTGGGCTGCAATATGCCTGCCCTCAGTGTTACTCACCGATGGAGGATATTCGCTCAGGGCGAGAACTGAAAATTGACCGGATTGAATATAACTTTGAGGAGGTAGATAAAGAGGCATATGCACCAAACATTTGACGCGGCATTAGGAATTAACTTGCTCCATGCCAATCAAACAGGAGCAGATGGTAATCGGGCGCATTTCGATGAGTGGGGGATTACCTGTTTCAACATTATGAGTAGTCCCGGTGCTGGCAAAACGGCTCTCTTAGAGCGAACTCTTGCCCCTTTAAGCAATGAGTTTAAAATTGCCGTGATTGAAGGGGATATGACCACAGAGTTGGACGCGGAGCGCTTACGCCAATACGGTGTCCCTGTAATTGCGATTAATACGGGGCGTTCCTGCCATTTAGATTCCAAGATGGTGGCTGGAGGAATTCACCAACTCGAACATTTATATAATCCTTCAGAGTTTGATGTAGTGCTGGTGGAAAATGTCGGTAATTTAGTTTGCCCAGCTGAGTTTGAAGTGGGAGAACACGCAAAAGTTGCTTGCTTGAGCGTTACTGAAGGAGAAGATAAGCCCCTCAAGTACCCGGTAATGTTTCAGGAAGCAGATTGTCTGTTGATTACAAAGATAGATTTGGTTCCCTATCTGGATGTTGATATTAATCGCATTGCCGCTAATGTGCGTCAGATGAATCCTTCTGCCACGATTATTCCAGTTTCTGCTAAGACTGGTGAGGGATTGGAAGCTTGGTTTGATTGGGTACGAGCGCAAGTTGCACGACCAAATGAAATGGTAGTAGCGCCATTGACGGCGCGATAGCGAAGCGTCGCTTTTTTGGGATGAGCCACCTACTTAGAAGTGAGACTCAATAGACTTCTTGCAAAAATCTAATTTTTGTTAGGGGAACCACAGATGAACACAGATAAACACAGATTAAATAGGTAATTTAATTTACTTTTGCCAGAGGTGTAATGAAGATCCGCCGGTTACTATCTCTATCCGCTGTCTTTTTGCTCAGCTTATTTATTGCCGTCAGTTGTACTACATCACCGCAAAATTCTACGTCTGGTACTTCTGACTCTACCGCCTCTAAAGCGGCAACAATTCAAGTAGGCTTTAGTGTTTGGCCGGGATGGTTGCCTTGGCAAGTTGCTCAAGAAGAAAATCTCTTTGCCGCTAATAAAGTTAATGCAGATCTGAAGTGGTTTGATGGTTATCTAGATTCCATTAACGCCCTAAATGCTGGTCAATTGGACGCTAACACACAAACATTGAATGACACAATTAGCTCTGTGGCGGCTGGTTCGGAGCAAGTAATTGTGTTAGTTAATGACAATTCTACTGGCAATGACAAAATTATTGCCAGGGAAGGGATTAATAATATTGCCGATATTAAAGGTAAAACCGTTGCTGTAGAAGAGGGAACAGTAGATCACTTTTTACTACTTTTAGGGCTAAAGAAAGCGGGCTTAACTCAAGCCGATATTAAACTACAACCTCTAGAAACTGGTGCCGCTGCCGCCGCTTTTGCTGCTGGACAAGTAGATGTAGTTGGAGCTTTTGCTCCTTTCACTAACAAAGCTTTAGAACGTCCTGGTAGTAAAGAGTTATTTAGTTCCAAGGATTTCCCAGGGGCAATTCCCGATCATTTAGTAGTCACCCGTAAGCTCATTAAAGAGCGACCTCAAGATGTGCAAGCCCTCGTTAATACCTGGTTTGCTACTTTAGACTTTATCCGCGCCAACCAAGAAAAAGCCTATGCAATTATGGCGAAACGGGCTGGGGTGACGGTTGAGGAATACAAGAAATACGATGCTGGAACCAAAATCTTTAGTATCGAAGATAACTTGAAAGCCTTTAGTCCCGGTAACAACATGACGTCTCTAGCTTACGCTGCTCAAGAAATTAACAAATTTCTAGTTGAGGCTAAGCTGGCTAAACAGCCTGCTAATATCAGCGAGATATTTGACCCTCAATTTATTAAAGCCTACGCTGCGGGGAAAAAATCATGAACGGATACACTGAAGATTTACAGGAAATAAGCGCCTCTGGTTCTCAAAAAACGTTGCAGCCTACTGTTTTCTGGGGCATTGCTGAGGATATTCCTAAGAGTTTGACATGGATATTAATGGCTTTATCAATATGCGTTCCTTTTCTTCTTTGGTGGATTTTATCCAATTCTGGCTTAGTTAAACCCTTGTTTCTACCGACTCCTGTTCAAGTTTGGAGCGCTTTTCAAAAACTTTTAGCAACTGGCGATTTGCAAAAAGATATTGCCTATAGCTTGTTTCGGGTTATAAGCGGCTTCTTACTGGCGGCGCTGATTTCCATTCCTTTAGGGACGCTAATGGGAACTTTTGCCAGCATTCGGGCGCTGATGGAACCAATCATTGGCATTGTGCGCTATATGCCAGCCCCGGCTTTCATTCCTTTACTAATTTTATATTTTGGCTTAGGAGAAACGCCCAAAATATTATTAATCTTTATTGGCACGCTGTTTTTTAATACCTTAATGGTAATGGATGCCGTCAAGTTTGTTCCTAAAGAGCTAATTGAAACTTCTTACACTTTGGGCGGTCAGCGCCGACAAGTGTTATTACAAGTTATTTTTCCTTTTATCCTGCCTGCGGCAATTGATGCGTGTCGGGTGAATATGGCAGCGTCTTGGAACTTGGTAATTGTCTCGGAGTTAGTAGCGGCAACAGAAGGCTTAGGTCGCCGCATTACTGTCGCGCAAAGGTTTCTAAAAACAGATGAGATTTTTGCAGGACTAGTTGTTATTGGTCTAATTGGTCTGACTATCGATCTTTTGTTTCGGTTGTTACTGCGCGTTTCTTGTAAGTGGGCTAATGATTAAGAAGGTTCAGGCGAGAAACAAAATTAAAGTTGGACTAATAACCTATCCGAAAAGTAGATTGAAGATGTTTTTACCGCAGATGAAAGCAGATAGACGCAGATAAACGCAGATATTAGATATACGAAAATTATTTTTCGGATAGGCTCTAGATATTAACAACACATTAGGTAAAGGGTTTTATGCACTTGCAAGTTTCTCAACTCCATAAACAGTTCAAAACTAGACGGGGTTCTCTTATTGCCCTCAAGGATATCAATCTGCATATTGAAGAGGGAGAGTTTGTCTGTGCTGTGGGTGCTTCTGGTTCTGGTAAGTCAACACTTCTGCGTTTGATTGCGGGGTTGGATACAGCTACGGCGGGGGAAATTTTGGTAGATGGCGATCGCATAACAGGGCCGGGGCCAGATCGGGGTATGGTTTTTCAAAACTATACGCTCTATCCCTGGATGACGGTGGCAGATAATGTGGGGTTTGGCTTAAAGCTGCAAGGTGTATCCAGAGCTAAACAACGGCAACGGGTGTCTTACTATCTGGATGTGGTGGGGTTGTCTGGGTTTGCTGCGGCTTTACCAAAGGAACTTTCTGGGGGGATGAAACAACGAGTGGCGATCGCGCGTGCCTTAGCCTCACAACCCAAAATTTTGCTGATGGATGAACCCTTTGGGGCATTGGATGTGCAGACAAAAGAAGCGATGCAGCAATTTTTGCTAGATGTCTGGCGAAGAACGCGCACAACGATTTTCATGATTACTCACGACGTTGAAGAAGCGGTTTTTCTGTCTCAACGCATCTATGTACTAACTTCACGGCCAGGCACAGTTAAAAAGGAACTGAGTATCAAGTTGCCTGCCGATTCTCCTACAGAGACGCTATGCGAACGAACTTATCAAATTAAGCGTCATCCAACGTTTCAATATTACAAGGATGAGATCGTGCGACTCCTCTGCACAGATGAAGATGAAAGCCAATTAAAGAGCAGCCTTCAGGGGTTGCCATTGGTGGTGTGACTGTTGTTATCGACGCTCAACCTTTGTCATTTTGATGCGGTAATTGAGAATCACCAAAGTATTTGGGGGTATGGATCTTTAATGCCAGCCTTGTTTCAGGGGGCAAAATTTCGTAGTTACAGAACTCAGAGTTAAGCTTTTGTATCCTAAATAACAATTTCTTGGTACACCATCGCCTTATTATCACAGCTTAACTATAGTCGTCTCTATCATTTGAGTGATTCACCGAGGAGTAAAGGAAAGACATGGCAAGGCGATTAGGTAGGCGTAAATTTATTCTCTATGGCTCCGCTACTCTGGGAACAAGTCTTCTCCTGAAGGCTTGCAGCAACCCCACTTCAAGTACAAATGCGAATAGCACCACAACATCCTCTGCAACCTCAACGTCAAATACCGCCTCAGCGGGTGGAGGAGATACGATCAAAGTAGGGATTCTCCACTCCCTCAGCGGCACGATGGCAATTAGCGAAAAGAGCGTCGTGGATGCAGAACAACTGGCAATTGAAGAAATTAACGCCGCCGGTGGTGTACTCGGCAAGAAAATTCAAGCAATTGTTGAAGATGGTTCCTCAGACTGGCCTACTTTCGCGGAGAAAGCGAAAAAGCTAATTGACCAGGATAAAGTTGTCACTGTCTTTGGCTGCTGGACTTCTGCCAGTCGCAAAGCCGTGCTGCCAGTATTTGAGCAGAAAAAACATATGCTCTGGTATCCTGTCCAGTACGAAGGTCAGGAGTGTTCTCAAGACATTTTCTACACTGGTGCAGCCCCAAATCAGCAAATTGAACCAGCAGTCGATTGGCTTTTGCAGAATAAGGGCAAAGACTTTTTCTTAGTTGGTTCTGACTACGTTTTTCCTCGCACCGCTAACACAATTATTAAAGCTCAGTTGCAGGCAAAAGGCGGCAAAACAGTCGGTGAAGATTACCTACCTCTAGGCAACACAGAAGTTACTCCCATCATTACCAAAATCCAAGCGGCGCTACCTAACGGCGGCGTTATCTTCAACACCCTCAACGGTGACAGCAACGTGGCATTTTTTAAGCAGATGCAAGGTGCTGGGTTGGGGCCAGATAAGTATCCCGTAATGTCTGTAAGTATTGCTGAAGAAGAAGTTAAGGCAATTGGTCCAGAATACCTTAAAGGACATTACGCTTCCTGGAACTACTTCCAAACCGTTGATACGCCAGCAAATAAGAAATTTGTTGAAGCTTTTAAGAAAAAGTACGGAGAAAACAGGGTTACGAATGACCCCATGGAAGCAGCTTACATTATGGTGTACCTGTGGAAGCAGGCGGTTGAGAAAGCTAAAACAACCGATATCGAGGCAGTGCGAAAGGCTGCTTTAGGCCAGACATTTGATGCTCCAGAGGGTAAAGTCACATTAGAAAATAACCATCACTTATCTAAGTTTGTCCGGATTGGTGAGGTTGGGGAAGATGGCTTGTTTAAAATTGTTTATGCATCCAACAAGGCCGTGAAGCCAGTTCCCTGGAATCAATTCGTTGCGGAAACGAAGGGTTTGGCTTGTGACTGGTCAGATCCGAAGAAAGGTGGCAGGTACAAAGTTTAGAAGTTTTGAGTTTTAAGTTTTGAGTTTTGAGTTAAAATTCAAAACTCAAAACTTAATATTCACAACTGTGCGAGAGGAAAACGGGTGCTAGCAGTAATTTGGGATGGTCTATTTAACGGGATTAGCATTGGCGCTGTTTTATTGATATCAGCGCTAGGACTAGCCATTGTCTTTGGATTGATGGGAGTTATTAATTTAGCTCACGGCGAGTTAATGATGCTGGGAGCTTACACAACTTTTGTTGTGCAAAATGGATGTAAAATCTTCGGCGGCCCTTTGTATGAAAGTTATATTTTCTTTGCCTTGATTTTGGCTTTCCTCGTAGCAGCAGCCGTGGGATTAGTCTTGGAACGGTGCGCGATCCGCTATCTTTACGGACGCCCCCTAGAGACATTGCTGGCAACTTGGGGTGTGAGCCTGATATTGCAACAATTCGTCCGTAGCGTGAACTGGGTAATAGTAATTGGTCTCACCCTATTTTGCCTATTATTTTTCGGGGCAATGTGGATACTAAGCCGCCGTTCAGATTTTGAGCGGATTCGGAATTGGGTGGTGGCGGTAATGTTACCTTTATCACTCTTGATTGCTGGTGCTACCGGGGCATTTTTAGGACAGACTTTTCAGCTAGCTGTTACCCAACCTTGGTTTGGCGCTCAAAATGTGGATGTGACAGCGCCCAAATGGTTGCGGGGGGGATTGCGTTTAAGTGGTTTTCAAATGCCTTATACGCGACTTTTTATTATTGGGCTGACGATTATCTGTCTTATTGGTATCTATATGTTTTTGCAACGCACTTCTTGGGGGTTGCGAATTCGGGCAGTTACCCAAAATCGCAGTATGAGTGCTTGCCTGGGAATTCCGACACAAAAAGTAGACGCCCTCACGTTTGCGCTTGGTTCTGGATTAGCTGGTGTCGCTGGTTGTGCGATCAGTTTATTAGGTTCTGTGGGGCCAAACACTGGTCAGAACTACATTGTGGATACGTTCATGGTAGTAGTGGTTGGTGGCGTCGGGAAGCTGACAGGTAGTATTGTGGCAGCGATGCTAATCGGTACGTTTACATACCTAATCGGTTCTAACGCACTCGCTCCAATGCTGGTTTCAATCAAGCCCTTGGCTGATTTCTTTGAGTTCTTTTCCGGCACCAGTATGGCGAAGGTGATGGTGTTTGCGCTGATTATTGCTTTCCTTCAGGTTCGCCCTGGTGGAATGTTCCCGCAAAAAGGGCGCACGGTTGATGCTTAGAAAGTTTTGAGTTTTGAGTTAGGGCGGCCAGTAGTTAGCCGCTAGACGTGGAGGAAATTGGGGATGGCGGTAGATGCAGCACCAAGAATAAGAGGGATTGAGCGACGAGTTCGGCGATCGCTGTTGATGGAAGCAGGTGTTGTGGCGGCGATCGCACTTCTCCTGATTTTTCTCATGCCAGTTGTACTTTCCGGCTTTCGCCTCAGTCTGATGGGGCGATTTCTAGCGCTGGCGATCGCCGCTTTGGGCATTGACCTGATCTGGGGTTACACTGGGATGCTCAGTTTGGGACATGGCATCTTCTTTGCTTTAGGTGGTTACGCCTTAGCGATGCACCTGAAATTGCAAATTCCCTCAGATGCTAGTGTAGGGGCACAGAATGCTGTGCCCCTACCTGAATTCATGAGCCTTTATGGTGTCACAGAACTGCCCTGGTTCTGGAAGCCGTTTTATTCTTTTAATTTTTCCGTTGCAGCGGTGATATTGGTTCCCACCTTGTTAGGGGCGTTGCTAGGTTATCTGGTATTCCGCAACCGCATCCGAGGTGTTTACTTTTCGATTCTCACGCAAGCGGCGACAATTGTTTTTTTCAACTTCTTTAACGGTCAGCAGAAACTGTTTAACGGCACCAACGGGTTGACGGACTACAAAACCCTGCTAGGGGCAGATGTCAATACTACTCAGACGCAGTTTGTCTTCTATACCCTGACGGTGCTGTTTCTGGCAGCATCTTATGCTCTCTGCCGATGGCTGACAAGCGGACGCTTTGGGCGGTTGCTGATTGCCATTCGTGATGATGAAAGCCGAGTCCGCTTTTCTGGCTACAACCCTACTGGTTTCAAGGTTTTAGTATTTGGCATTTCTGCCGGTCTTGCTGGTCTTGCCGGGGCGTTGTTTACCCTTCAGACGGGTATCATCTCACCGAAAGCAATGGATATTGCCTTTTCTATTGAAATGGTGATTTGGGTAGCAGTGGGAGGACGCGCGACGTTAGTCGGTGCGGTGCTGGGGGCACTGCTAGTTAATTTTGGTAAAAGTCTTTTAAGCGAACAGTTCCCGGAAATCTGGCTATTTTTCCAGGGGGCGCTATTTTTGATTGTGGTGACAGTGCTTCCTGATGGTGTCGTGGGGTGGATGCGATCGCAAGGCATTCAGCAACTGCAAAAACTGATGGGACGCCGCAAGCAGTTAGTAACTTATCCCAGCATTGAAGAAGACCCGGAGGTGCAGCATGAACGCCAAGATCTTGGAAACTGAGAATGTAACGGTTAGCTTTGATGGCTTCAAGGCGCTAAAGCAGCTGAACTTCAGCATGGACGTTGGGGAGTTGCGAGTGGTGATTGGTCCCAATGGTGCTGGTAAAACTACGTTCCTGGATGTGATCACTGGCAAAGTGCAACCTACTCAGGGGCGGGTGCTATTTAAGGGCAGAAATGTCAAGCGGCTTTCAGAACATCAGATTGCCAGATTGGGAATTGGTCGCAAGTTTCAGACACCCCGGATTTACCTTAATCTGACGCCCCGTGAAAATCTGGAACTAACCTGTAACCGCAATAAAAATGTCTTTGGCACCTTATTTGGGCGTTCCTCCAGTGATGACAAGCGCAAAGTTACATCCCTACTCGAAACCATTGGTCTAATAGCAAAAGCGGATATCCCCGCTGACTTACTTTCCCACGGGGAGAAGCAACGCTTAGAAATCGGTATGTTAGTTGCACAGTCGCCGGATTTGTTACTGGTTGATGAACCCGTTGCTGGACTGACTGATGAAGAAACTGAAAATATTGGAGAATTATTGCTAGCCCTTGCCCACAGTCATTCCATCCTAGTAATTGAGCATGATATGGAGTTTGTGCGCCAGATTGCCCGCAAGGTAACGGTACTGCATGAAGGCTCGGTCTTATGTGAAGGCAGCATTGAGGAAGTGCAGAATGATCCGCGCGTGATTGAAGTGTATTTGGGTTCTCACCCAGAATAGGTACTGCTAGTGGAAGGGTTACATAGTTATCTGCGCTTAGGTTTCTATTCGTCATAGAGATGATCATCGCCCTCACCTTACCTAAACGAATACACCTCTTGCTCCCAGTAAATTTATTCTGTCTAAACCTCTCTGCCCTATCCTGCGGGAAGTAAGCTGCGCGTTCAAAAACAAAATTTTGACTTTTGCCATAAGTCTCAGAAAACCAAGCAGGCGTTAGCGAAGCTTTCCGCAGGAATCGCACCATTATCAACCGCTGAAACTAAGATGCTGCAAGTCTCTAATCTAAATGTCTACTACGGCGAGAGCCACATTCTCCGGAACGTGGATTTGAGTGTGCCAGTAGGAAAAATGGTTTGCCTGATAGGACGTAATGGCGTAGGCAAAACCACTCTCCTCAAGAGCATCATGGGATTAATCAAACCCCGTGGTGGCACAATTACCTTAGCAGGCGCTCCAATCATCGGCAAATCTCCGGATCAACGGGCGAGGCTAGGGATTGGCTACGTTCCTCAAGGGCGGGAAATTATCCCACGATTGACAGTAAAGGAAAATCTATTGCTGGGGCTAGAAGCGAGACGGGAACCTAGTAAAAACCAGGAAATACCAGAGGAAATATTTGCCTTATTTCCAGTTTTAAAAACCATGCTGTCTCGGATGGGGGGAGATTTGAGCGGCGGACAACAACAACAACTGGCGATCGCGCGTGCTTTAATGGGAAAACCCCAGCTACTCGTATTAGACGAACCCACCGAAGGCATTCAACCTTCTATCATTCTGGAAATTGAAGCCGCTGTACGCCGCATCGTGGAAGCTACGGGCATTTCTGTTTTATTAGTAGAACAACATTTGCATTTTGTGCGGCAAGCCGACTGGTATTATGCAATGCAGAAAGGCGGTATAGTTGCTTCTGGCTCCACTAGCGAATTGAGCCAAGATGTAATTCAAAGATTCTTAGCCGTCTAAACTATAAGCTGATGAGAGATATAGCACTAAAAGCGGTTCTAGATAAAATTTCCCTTGAAAGTGAACCAGATGCTGTCTTCTCTGACTTGATGCCAGCATTATGTGAGGTGTTGCAGTGCGATCGCTGCTTTCTTTACTTGCGCTCTCCCCATACACGCATGGGTAAAGTACCTTATTGCTGGCGTCGCAGTCCAGAATATCCCCAAGTCTTTGACGCAGACTGGAAGGAAGAACCAGAATCTTTGCCGGATGAAGACCCACTATTTTCTGCCGCACTGCGTACTGAACCCTCTATCTTTGTTGAAGATGTTGAGACAGCCAGCCCAAACGTAGTCAACAAAGACTTCGAGCGTCAAAATTTCGGGCATAGAGCATTGATTCACGCTCACCTGTGCCAGGATGGTCAGCTTTGGGGAGTTTTGCAACCTTGCGTTTTTGGTCAACCCAGAGTCTGGACTGAAGAAGATCGCATTGTAATTGCTAAAGTTACAGAAAAAATCGCACCACTGGCTGTTGCCTATGTAGAGGCCGCTAAGGTCTGATAGGTAGAGTGAAAACAGCTGAAGAGGATGATTATTCTGTGATTGTTAATCTCACCGAGACGGGTTGGGAAGTTATTTACCATCGCGCCCACGCATTGCTAGCTGCTGAATTAGCGGGACACTGGCATAGAAAAGATCGCCCAGAACGCTTAATTGAGACAGTGGCAGCAATTTCCCATCACGACGATCTCGAACGCGAATGGGAAGGCGACCACCTCACAGAAGCGGGCGCACCCCTAGACTTTACCCTTGACAAAAAATCTTCAATTCCTAAGCTTCGTAAAATGGCTGCGGATTCCCGATACCGGGGACGCTGGGTAGCTTTGCTAACTTCCATGCATATGAGCTTTTTGAATGAAGGCAAACGTGGAGAGTCAGCTGAACTTGACAGCTTTCTCGACGAGCAAGTAGAGATGCAAAAGCAATGGATTAAGGGTTTGAAGATTACCAAGAAGGAAGCTGAGAAAGCCTATGCCTTTTTCCAGTGGTGCGATCGCCTTTCATTGATCCTCTGTCAACGCAAATTACCCGCTGGTGAGCGGGCATTAGAGATCAGTAAGGGGCCAGATGGCAAGCGCTACGACATCATGGAAAAGAAAGATGGCACCGTCACTGTTTTACCCTGGCCTTTCGAGGAGGAAAAGTTTACTGTCAACGTGGAAGCGTGTTACCTCAATCAAATGAAATTTGATAGTAATGACCAACTGACGCAAGCGCTTCAGACAGCCCCGATCGAGTTGTTAGAGTGGACTTTTGCCAAATAAGGGTAATTACTTTAACCTGCCGCCCGTTAGTAGAGACGTTCCGCCGGAACGTCTCTACCACTTACAGCGGTTTTCATATTTTTGGACTACAGATTCTCTGTAAGGGCACGGCATTGCCGTGCCCTTACCCACCAATCGGACCTATTCACCTGAAAATTGCTGTATTACAAAAGAAGGGCGAGTGTTCAGCTATACAGAAACAAAAAGCTAGTTCGCAAATATATAAATTTGCCCTCATCCCCCTAATGTAGGTGATAAGTTTTCGAGACTTTAGTCGGTTCGCTCCTGAGCAAGTTGTTCAATTAACCATTCAATTTCGCCTTGCAACAATTGTCTGAAATACTCCCATGCCGTAGCTTGGTAGGTATCTGCGGTAATCATTTCAGGTTCTGGGCTTTCCAGACGTAGCTTACAGACCAGCAAGCGGTGTTCCAGCAACTTAATGCGTTCCCCTGGTTCCAAATAGCTAAAAAAGAAAAATTTAATAAAGAAACGGGAACGACTGTTCACCCAGCTTTCTTGAGGATGTTCCAGCATCTTTTGTCGCCAGCGATCGCGTCCCGACTCCGTAATGCTATAAATCTTGCGATTTGAACCCGCTTCTCCTTCCTCCTCACCCAAGGTCGCTATTTGACCTGATTCTTCTAGGCGCTTCAACAACGGGTAGATCGCGCCATAGTTGACGCTAATACAGCCACTCACAAACAGCTCTAGTTGCTGCTTCAATCGGTAGCCGTGCAGCGGTTCACCCTGCAAAAGACCTAAAGTAGCTAGTTCCAGCATCTATATCAAATTGATATAATTCAACGATATATCGAATCATAGCTGACGAGCCTTAACCTTTTCTTTATAAACCCTAGTTATCCTGCTGAAGATGTAGTGGTAATCGCCCTATTCAGCCCTGTTTAACTGAATAAGCCTAAATGTAAGAAATTTTCCTCTACCCAGGGAGAGAACTGTGGCACACGAATCAGTTTCAGACGAAAAACAAGATGCACACCAGGCGCTACAAGCTCCCTTGGAGGCGCAGGATGAGTTTGATTTTGATCTAGATTCACCCCCTATTGATGCCAAGCGCGGCGCTAGACGCCGATGGTTCGCAAGCAGGCGAAGTATAGCGCTGGGAACGGTAATTGCCCTAGTCATCGGTGTGGGAGCAATGCGCTTCCTTTCTAAGCCTGCTACCCGTCAAACTCAGCCTGCTCAAACAGCAGCTGTTGCACCCCAATTGAGCGTTACTGTGGCAGCAGTGGAAATGACCTCCGTATCGCGCACGCTCAACGCCACAGGTACAGTGGCGGCTAAAGAGCTTGTGTCTGTTTTACCGCAGGTAAGTAACTTACAAATTAAGGAAATCTCAGTTAAAGAAGGGGACACAGTGAAAGTAGGACAGGTTATGGCAGTACTCGACTATTCTGTCCTGCAAACGCAAGGTAGCCAAGTTCAAGCAGACCTAGAGAAATCACAGGCCGACGTGCAACAAAAACAAGCGGCTTTGGCTCAAGCACAAGCGGCTATAGCTCAAGCACAAGCGGCTGTGGGTCAAGCACAAGCGACCTTGGCTCAAAATCGCGCTAACCTGGGTCAAGCCGAGAGAACTCTCCAGCGGTATCAATACCTAGCCAATCAAGGAGCAATTAGCCGTCAAGAGCTAGACACTCGCGTTACTGCGGTTACAACAGCTGCCGAGACAGTCCGAGTAGCGGAAGCCGGTATTAGTAGTGCCCAGGCCAATGTTAGGAGTGCCGAAGCCAATGTTAGTAGAGCACAAGCTGATGTTAGTAGTTCCCAAGCCGTAGTTCGCAACTATCAGGCTCGCGTACAACAAAGCAAAATTGAGCTAACACAAGCGCTGGTTTTTGCACCTGTTAGTGGGACTGTAGTTGCTCCTAGTGCTGAAGGGCGTTGCGATGGAACTGGTCAAGCAATCGCTCGTGTTGGAGATACCTCTGGGAATAAAGCGCTGTTTTGTCTGATCCGCAATGGCTTGCTTGAACTCCAGGTCAAGATTCCAGATGTCCAGCTTAAAGAGGTACCGACAAGGGCACCTGTAAGCGTTACAAATAATGCAGATACCCGCATCCGCTTACAGGGAAGAGTGCGCGAAGTTGTTCCCTTGGTCGATCCGCAATCTCGTCAGGCAACAGTCAAGATTGACTTACCTTACAGCTCTTTACTAAAACCGGGAATGTTTTTGGCAGCAGCCATCACCTCAAACACTGCTGAAGCGTTGACGGTTCCAGCAAAAGCTGTTCTGCCTCAGCCTGATGGTAAAGCGGTTGTTTATTTGTTAGAGGGTAATGATACGGCTCGTGCCCAAACAGTGGAAGCGGGAACAACTAGTGGTAGCGGCGATTTATCAACAGCCAAAGTCGAAATTAAGAGCGGTTTGAAAGAGGGCGATCGCGTAATTGTCCAAGGTGCTGGCTATCTTAAGGATGGCGACAAGGTGCAAGTGGTTAATGGTCAGTAGTCAGTTGTTAGTGGTTATTTGTTGGTTGTCAGTTGTCAAGTGTTAACCCATCACCCACTCAAAACTCAAAACTCAAAACTCAAAACTTTTTAACCATCACCAATCACCAATTACTAATTACTATGTCTTTTAATCTCTCCGCTTGGTCGATTCGCAAACCAGTTCCGACGCTGGTAATGTTTTTGGTATTGACGCTGTTAGGCTGGATATCATTTACTCAGTTGGGTATTGATATCAACCCGAATATTGATGTGCCAACAGTTAGCATCACCGCAACACAGGCAGGGGCAGGTCCAGCGGAACTAGAATCCCAGGTGACAAAGAAGATTGAAGACGCCGTCGCTGGATTGGGGAATATTGACAATCTGATCTCGACAGTTAAAGACGGGGCTTCTACAACAGTAGTGAATTTTGTTTTGGGTACGGACAGCGATCGCGCCACCAATGACGTACGCAATGCGATCGCTCAAATTCGCCAGACTTTGCCCCAAGACATCAACGATCCCATCGTCCAACGGCTGGATTTTGCTGGCGGTCCGATTATGACCTATGCTGTAGAATCTTCGCGGCAATCCGTAGAAGAATTGAGCAACTTAATAGATCAAACAATTAGCCGCGCCCTTTTGTCAGTGCAGGGAGTCGCTCAAATCAACCGTATCGGTGGCGTTGATCGAGAAATTCGAGTAGATCTAGATCCCGCTCGTTTACAAGCCCTCAACATTACAGCCACTCAGGTAAACGACCAAATTCGCGCCTCCAACGTAAATTTACCAGGTGGACGAGGGGAAGTGGGGGGTAGCGAACAGACTATTCGCACTCTAGGTAGTGCCCCCAATGTAGAGCAGTTATCCAACTATCAAATTGTCCTCACCAATGGTAGTTATGTACCTTTATCCAGTTTGGGGACAGTGCGTAATAGCTCTGCGGAACCAAGGGCAGCGGCGTTGTTGAATAATCAGTCCGTAGTGGCTTTCCAAGTATTACGCAGCACCGGCAGTACCGTCGTCACAGTAGAAGAAGGAGTACGTTCGGCGGTAGAAAAATTAGAAAAAACTTTGTCAGCAGATGTCAAGCTGAACCTGATCTTCACGCAGGCGGATTTCGTCCGCCAATCCTACGAGAGCACGATAGATGATTTGATCGCGGCATCGGTGCTGGCAACAGCAACAATTATGATATTTTTGCGCGACTGGCGAGCTACCTTGATTACTGCGGTAGCATTACCGCTGTCGATGCTGCCCACCTTCTTTGTGCAAAAAACCCTCGGCTATACTCTCAACAACATGAGCTTGCTGGCGTTGGCGCTAGCGGTGGGGAATTTAGTAGATGACACGGTAGTAGAAGTAGAAAACATGGAGCGGCACATGGCGATGGGTAAAACGCCTCGTCAGGCAGCTTTTGATTCTTCTGCGGAAGTCGGTTTGGCCGTGTTAGCGAGTGCGGCGACAATTATTGCCGTGTTTCTGCCAGTTGCCTTTATGGGCGGCATTCCAGGGCAGTTTTTTCAACCTTTTGGCGTCACAGTCGCGGCTTCTACCGTATTCTCCACTTTGGTAGCGCGTACCATAACCCCAATTATGGGGGCTTATTTACTGAAGCCAAAGGAAAAGAAGAAGACGCCAAAGCAAAATGGACAGGTGAGGCGAAAAAGATTCCAACCTTATTTTCAGCTGCTCAAGTGGGCATTGAAACATCGGCTGACGACAATGGCGATCGCGATCGCTTTCTTCATCGGCAGTCTCATGTTAATTCCCTTAATTCCCAAGGGTTTCGTTGATAGTAGCGACATTGGTCTTTCAACAGTTTCTGTCGAACTGCCCCCCGGCTCTACCCTAAAAGATACTACCAGCATTGCCCAACAGGCAACTAATCTGTTGAAGCCAAATCCAGCAGTTGACAGTGTATTGGCGACACTGGAGGTGAATCAAGGAACACTTAAAGTCAAACTCAAGCCTAAAGAAGAACGCAACATTTCCCAGGTTCAGTTCGAGCAGCAAATTCGTCCGCTATTGCAGCAAATTCCTGGAGCAAGAATTAGTTTCCAAAGTCAAGGGGCAGCTGGAGGTAAAAAAGATGTATCAATTGTACTCAAGAGTGAAAATCCGGAAGCGCTAAATCAGGCAGCTGGGGCGCTAGAACAACAAATGAAAAAGGTGCCTGGTTTAGTGGAAGTTAGTTCTACTGCCAGTTTAGTAAAGCCAGAGATTTTGGTAATTCCAGATCCGGCACGGGCGGCAGATTTAGGGGTAACAGTACAAGCGATCGCCCGAACTGCATCTCTGGCTACCATAGGGGACAATGAATCGAATCTAGCTAAGTTTAATCTCCCCGACAGGCAAATCCCCATTCGCATTCAGATCGACCCCAGGGCGCGTGTAGATATCGACACGATTAAAAATCTCCAAGTGCCCGGTCAAAATAATACTCTGGTTCCCCTAATGGCGGTGGCAGATATTCGCTTTGGTTCCGGGCCTGCCCAAATCAGCCGTTATAATCGTTCTCGTCAAGTTTCGGTAGAAGGCAACTTGCAAGGCGCTTCCTTGGGAGAAGCAATGCAAGCCATCCAAGCACTACCTGCGATGAACCCTTTGCCGCCTGGAGTGGTGCAGGAATCTGCCGGAGATGCCAAGATTATGCAAGACATTTTCGGTCGGTTTGGTTCTGCTCTGGGGCTGGCGCTGACTTGTATCTATGCCATCCTAGTGCTGCTGTATAACAATTTTCTCCATCCGGTGACGATTATGGCAGCTTTGCCCCTGTCCCTGGGCGGCGCATTACTAGGCTTGCTGATTGCCCAAAAGTCGTTGGGGATATATGCGCTGATTGGCATTGTGCTGCTGATGGGAGTTGTCACGAAAAACTCCATCTTGCTGGTGGACTATACGTTGATGAACCTGGAAGAAGGCAAACCCCAGTACCAGGCGGTAATTCTGGCTGGGATGTCTCGGCTGCGACCGATTTTGATGACTTCTATCGCTACAATTGCTGGTACTGTGCCGCTGGCTTTGGGACTGGGCGCGGGGGCTGAAGTGCGTAGTCCGATGGGAGTTGCGATTTTGGGCGGCTTCACGACTTCTACACTGTTGACGCTGGTGGTGGTTCCGGTGCTGTTCACTTATATTGATGACTTTCAGCGCTGGATTTTGCAACTGGGGCAGGGCGGTTTTAGTAAAAAGCGGAGGCAAAAGCAGCATTAATACTTGCTTATTTTCACCTTAAGAAACTGCTTCCCAGCCCACAAACTTAAGAATCTTGTCAGAAAGTATGACTTGATTGCGGTGGAAGATTTAAACATCAAAGGTCTTGCTTGAACAAGATTGAGCAAATCAATTTTGGATGCAGCGTGGGGAAGGTTCGTTACTATCTTGGACGCAGTGGCAGTGAAATGCGGTGTCCGAGTCGTAAAAGTAAATCCTCAAGGAACATCTCAAAATTGCTCAGGTTGTGGAGTAAAAGTGCCGAAAACTCTATCTATTCGCCTACACGAATGCCATAAGTGCGGACTGGAAATGGATAGAGACGAGAATGCGGCTCGGAATATATTAGACCGAGCATTAAACGAGGTGGGACTCCGAAGAGTCTGCACGCGGAGGCTTAGGGGATGCCCAGCCCGTGAAGCGTGAAGCTTTTTCAGGCTGGGATAGTGTACAGAGCTATCTCTATTCTGAATCCTTACGCTCCCGTTATAGCGCAAGCTTAACGGGAGAGAACGTCACTTGCTTGTAAAGCTTTTTGCTGTCTGGGTGTACAATCATCAAAATAAATATTTTCTTTCGCCATGTCTTTTTGGGACATAATTAGCGCCAAAATAGCCGCAGTAATCTCAATTTTTGGCTAGACATATGGTTGCACTGGAAAATACCTCCCCAACTGGCTGGTACGGTAGCCTTAACTTGGTTTATGCCCATCGTCAAGGTGCAACGCAGCTAATTCATACTCAGGTGAAAGCCCCCCTGAAGGTACAGCGACCGTTTTATCCTGAAGGTTCAGAGGTTTGTCATAGCGTAGTGTTGCATACGGCGGGGGGAGTTGTGGGGGGCGATCGCAATTCTCTCGATTTCCACCTGGAACCTAACGCCCAAGCCTTAATCACCACAGCTGCCGCAGCTAAGATTTATCGCAGCAATGGCTTAGAAGCTAGACAAACTATTCAGATGCAAGTGGAAGCGGGTGCTTGTTTAGAGTGGTTGCCCCAAGAAACAATTGTGTTCAATGGTGCCATTTATCGCCAAGACCTGCGGGTAGAATTAGCACCAGGTGCTTTGTGGTTGGGTTGGGAGATAACGCGGTTTGGTCGCAGCGCCAGGGGAGAACAGTTTTTACAGGGAGAATGGCGATCGCACACCGAAATTTGGCAGAAAGGACGCCCCTTGTGGATTGACAGGCAATGGCTACCCGCTGGGGAAGAAATTCTCAACAGTCCTCACGGTTTAGCTGGACAACCCGTTGTAGCGAGTCTGGCTTGGGTTGGGGGTGCGGTATCACCAGAGATAGTGGATAAAGCGCGATCGCTTTGGGCAGCAACAGAACGGCAAGGAGAAGCAGGCGTTACCCAGCTGACGCAAGGATTATTGTGCCGATATCGTGGTTTTTCTTCCTCTGAGGTGAGAAACTGGTTTACGGAAGTGTGGCATCTGCTGCGTCTATCCTACTTGGGACGTTCCAGTTGCCGACCACGAGTTTGGCAAATCTGAAGGGAAAATTAATGCAACTGACGCCGCAGGAAAAAGACAAACTGTTGATTTTCACTGCTGCCTTGTTAGCAGAACGACGCAAAGCAAGAGGCTTAAAGCTCAATTACCCAGAAGCAGTTGCCTACATTTCTGCCGCCATCATGGAAGGTGCCAGAGATGGACGCACTGTTGCAGAATTAATGAGTTATGGTACAACATTGCTAACGCGGGAAGACGTAATGGAAGGGATACCAGAAATGGTGCATGAGGTGCAAGTGGAAGCAACATTTCCCGATGGCACTAAACTCGTCACCGTGCATAATCCGATTCGTTAGTAAATTTATATGTCACAGGAAAGATGTATACCTCTTAACCAGCCAGCAGACCATATTAGGGGGAGGAGTTTGCTTACAATCTCAAAAACCTCAAGCGAGCTAGTCTTATCGGTGAGACAACTGCTGGCGGTGCAAATATTGGCAGAAGTCAGTATATTAACGATCGCTTGACTGTCTTGATGCCGATTTGTCCTGAAATTAGTCCAATAACAGACTTAGAATTGACTAAACCCAGAAGGAATTTGTATGTCATTTTTCATTTCCAGCTTAAAAAATAGCGGTCATTTAGATGGGCTAGAAATGGCAATATGCAATGTTGGTTCTCGCAAACTAGCTAGAGAAGATGACTATGGCAGCGGGGAATGGGGTATTTTTGCACCTCATCTGACTATTTATGGTTTTGATGCTGATGCAGATGCTTGTGATCAAGCCAACGCTGACATTGAAGCCCGACAAGTAAATTGGACGGAAAAACATATTCCTTTAGCCCTCGGCAGCGCTGCAAGAGAAGCGACACTGTATGTAACAAATAATCCTATGTGCAGTTCATTATACCCGCCAAATGAATCGTACTTACAGCGTTTTCATCAGCTACGAGAAGTAATGAAGTTAGATTTTACTGTAGAAGTTGAGACTACCACTCTAGATATTTTTTGTAAAGATGAAAATATTGATAAAATCGATTTTTTACAAGTTGATGTTCAGGGCGCAGATCTTCAAGTTTTAGAAGGTGCTGCTGGAATGTTAGAAAGTAGCATTCTTGCTATCACTACTGAAGTGGAATTTAGTGAATTATATATAAATCAACCTTTATTTAGTGATATAGATACCTATCTCAGAAAAAAAGGTTTTACACTATTTAATATGTCACATGGTTGTCGCACCCGCGCCTGCTCACCAATTACTTATAAAAATCTTTATGGGCAATTACTATGGGGAGATGCTATATACTTGCGGGATTTGATTAAAGCAGATGCTAGTCCACACTTAAATACACCTGATGAAATTTTGAAATTGGCTTGTATTGCTGATATATTAGATTTTCCTGACTATGCTCTAGAGTTATTACAGTATTTAACAATAAACTATGGTAATAATCCAAAATATAACTGTGCAAATAATATAATAGAAAGTCTAGCCAAACTTCCAGATTTAGTACAACAAGGAATAGGATCTCTGCCTGTTGTTGCTAAAATTCGAGATTACGCTAGTGGTTACGCTGTTGATCTATTGAGAATTGAATAAGTAAACAACAAAGAAAGTCCAGCTTGATGTTATATGTGAGCTAAGGAGTTGGCAATGAACCCAGGGGAAATAGTCGTTGGGGAGGGAGAAATTGAACTGAATGCGGGTCGCCCCACTGTGCGGCTACAGGTGGCTAATACTGGCGATCGCCCGATTCAAGTTGGCTCCCACTTTCACTTTTATGAAGTAAATGAAGCGTTGGCATTTAACCGCGAACAAGCACGAGGAATGCGTCTAGATATCCCAGCAGGAACAGCAGTTCGTTTTGAGCCAGGAGATGAAAGAGAAGTGGTGTTAGTGCCGTTTGCAGGTAGCCGTCAAGTTTACGGTTTTAATGCCAAAATCGAGGGAAAAATCGCTCCTTGAAGATGTCTGATTTTATTGGTATCGCCTCAATCCTACCTTTGTTCGCTTGTGTCAGAGCCTTGCACCTCTGAATAGCAGATGACTTGTTGACTAATGAGTTGTTTATTTACAAAGCGACAACACGCCTGCTAAACTTTGATGCCATATATGATGGCTATGCCGCTGCTCTTCCTACCTCAGAACGCTTCCTAGAAACCCTGATTCGCTTGGATGGTGAGGTATTTGGTATCTGCCAACCCACGTCGAAAGGTCACCGAAAAGCGATCGCTCGGATCGGGGAGCCTGTGAGCCTCAAAGATTAGTTTGAGGGCTACCAACACAATCGCTCTGGCACAGTTAACGCTCTAGTGCAACAAATCCAGCAGACTATTCAGAGCCATCTTAACCTTTAGCAGCGATCTTGCTATGAGTGAAAATGAAAAGCCAAACCCACTGATTCGAGCAGATGCAATAAAAAAACTCCAAGAACAAACCTTCTCCCATCCATTGAACCCCAACTCCGAAATTCACGGAATCTCCCTAAGCGAACCCGCTGGTATGCAACGGTTAGGGTTTCACTTTGTGCGTATTCCACCAGGGAAAGAGTCTTTCATCTACCACTCTCATCAATCTGAGGAAGAATTCATCTATATTCTTTCTGGGCGTGGTATTGCCGAGATTGATGATGAAGAATTCGAGGTGAGTTCCGGTGACTTTATGGGTTTTGCCACTCCTTCGGTAGCCCACCATCTGCGAAATCCATTTCATGAAGACTTGGTTTATTTGATGGGAGGTGAGCGTCGGCAGATGGAGATTGCCGACTTCCCCCGGCTTAAAAAGCGACTCATACGCATAGGTAACGAAATCCAACTGGCCGACTGGGGCAATCTGAACCAGTTCGGGGAAAATGCCGATAAGGAGCAATCATGAGTTACAGAATGGATCGTCGGGCTTATGCGGAAACTTACGGCCCTACCGTGGGCGATCGCATCCGTCTCGCTGATACAGAATTATTTATCGAAGTTGAACAAGACTTCACCACCTACGGCGATGAAGTTAAATTTGGTGGCGGAAAAGTTATCAGAGACGGCATGGGACAATCTCCCATATCTAATGCCGATGGTGCCGTTGATATGGTAATTACCAATGCTTTAATTCTCGATTGGTGGGGGATTGTTAAAGCAGATATCGGTATTAAAGACGGGCAAATTTTTAAAATAGGTAAAGCTGGAAATCCCTATATTCAAGATAACGTAGATATTATTATTGGCCCTGGCACTGAGGCGGTAGCTGGTGAAGGAATGATTATCACTGCCGGGGGTATTGATAGTCATATACATTTTATTTGTCCGCAACAGATAGAAGTAGCGATCGCATCCGGCATTACTACTATGATTGGCGGTGGTACTGGCCCCGCTACTGGCACAAATGCCACCACCTGCACCCCTGGTCCTTGGAACATTTACCGAATGTTACAAGCCGCTGACGCTTTCCCAGTTAATTTAGGATTTTTAGGCAAAGGAAATACCAGTCAACCGCAAGGATTAGAAGAACAAATTCTTGCAGGTGCAATGGGGTTAAAATTACACGAAGACTGGGGAACCACACCAGCAGCAATTGATACCTGTTTAAGCGTTGCCGATCAATATGATGTGCAGGTAGCAATTCACACCGACACTCTAAATGAAGCCGGATTTGTAGAAACTACGATCAATGCTTTTAAAGGTCGCACAATACACACATACCATACAGAAGGCGCAGGCGGCGGACACGCGCCGGATATTATTAAAGTATGCGGTGAAACCAATGTATTGCCTTCTTCAACTAACCCCACGCGGCCTTATACAGTCAACACCCTAGATGAACACCTAGATATGTTGATGGTATGCCATCACCTAGATGCCGGAATTCCAGAGGATGTGGCTTTTGCAGAGTCGCGCATTCGTCGGGAGACTATTGCTGCTGAAGATATCCTGCACGACTTAGGCGCATTCAGCATGATTTCTTCTGATTCCCAGGCAATGGGGCGAGTGGGAGAGGTGATTATCCGTACCTGGCAGACGGCGCACAAAATGAAGGTGCAACGGGGAAACCTCAGCCCCCTACAAGGAGAGGGAGAGAAGGCAGACAACTTCCGGGCTAAAAGGTATGTTGCCAAATATACGATAAACCCGGCAATTACTCACGGTATTTCTCAGTATGTGGGTTCGGTGGAAGTGGGGAAATTAGCGGATTTATGCTTGTGGCGTCCGGCGTTTTTTGGGGTGAAGCCGGAGATGGTAATCAAGGGCGGTGCGATCGCGTATGCTCAAATGGGAGATGCTAATGCTAGTATTCCCACCCCGCAGCCAGTGCATATGCGGCCGATGTTTGGTAGTTTTGGAGGTGCGATCGCCGCTACCTCGCTGACGTTCATCTCCCAAGCAGGACTAGACAAGGAAATACCCCTTCAATTAAGCTTGAAAAAACCAGCTGTTGCAGTCTCAGGAACCCGTCATCTGAGTAAGCGGGAAATGAAACTGAACGACGCCCTGCCGCATATGGAAGTCGATCCAGAAACATATGAAGTTAGGGCAGATGGGGAGTTACTGAGTTGCGAACCTGCTACAGTTTTGCCGATGGCGCAACGCTACTTTCTGTTTTAGGAAATCCTAAAGCTATCCTGTGGCTCAATATCCTAATTTTCATCACTGATCGCACTTAGCGATCAGTGATGAAAAATGTTAACTGTATTTTACAGACTACACGGATACAAGCTAAAGACAGCAAGGTGAGTAGAGCAAAAATCAGCCTGAAGAATCCTTCGGGAGGATGAGGCAAAATGAGCAGGTTAAAGGAACAATGGTAGCCAATACAGAACACCGTTAGACAATTTGTAATTATATAAGCTGGCTTTTGTGGTTAATCTAAATGTATCTATGAATAAATCAGTTCAGAATCAATCTTCTAAAATTGACCGCATTCTTGTGGTAGATGATTCTGCTGATAACTTGTTCCTTGTGCAAACGATTTTGGAAGAAGAGGGATACAATATCCTCCTGGCGGAAGATGGTCGTTCCGCTCTGTCTCAAATAGAACAATCTCCACCGGATTTGATATTACTAGATGTAATGATGCCGGGGATGGATGGCTATGAAGTTACTCAGCGTATCCGTCAGAATAATCAGTTGCCCTTCATACCAATTTTGTTGATCACTGCCTACGATCAACCCAGCGTCGTCCAGGGACTAGACACGGGTGCAGACGACTTTATTCGCAAGCCAGTGGAAGTGGATGAATTGCTGGCGCGAGTGCGATCGCTTTTGCGACTAAAGCATAGCGTGGACGAACGCGACCAAATTGCCCGCCAACGGGAAGATTTTGTTTCCCGGCTTACCCACGATTTGCGGACGCCTTTGGTGGCAGCCGATCGCATGCTAGGCCTATTCCAGCAGGGAGCCTTGGGAGAACAGTCGCCGCCAATGCAAGAAGCGATCACAACCATGGCTCGCAGCAACCGCAACCTGCTAGCGATGGTGAATACGCTGCTGGAAGTCTATCGCTATGAAGCAGGTCGTAAAACTCTCATCTTCGCTCCTGTGGCTCTGCCAGAGCTATTAAAGGAGGTTGTCCAAGAGCTGACTCCTTTAGCTGAAGAAAAAAAGCTGTCTTTGTTGCTGAACTTTGAGAACAACGCAGAGAGTAAAGTGCTGGGCGATCGCCTGGAACTTCACCGGGTTTTTACCAACTTGCTGGGAAACGCGATCAAGTTCACAGAGACAGGTTTAGTCGAGGTTCACCTGCGGGCTACTACTGACAATGCTCAAGCTGACACTTCCTGGGTAACTGTTGAGGTACAAGACACTGGGCCAGGTATTACTCCAGAAGACCAAGCGGTGCTGTTTGAGCGATTCCGTCCAGGTAGCCACAAGCGTTCTGGTAGTGGTTTAGGGCTACATTTATCTCGCCGGATTGTGGAAGCTCATCAAGGCAAAATTGAGGTCAAGTCCTCTCTGGGTAAGGGAAGTGTGTTCATCGTCAGCTTGCCTGCCCAAAAATGAATAGGCCACGGGGATGCAAAAAGGAAAGGCTGCATAAGTGTGAGCAGGGCTTGTACCACACAGAGAAGACGCTTGAGACACTATGGATCTCTAAGCATCTCCCTTTTCTCCCCATCTTCACCTCAATAGTGGTGGAAGGCTTTGGTAAAATTGGAGATTTTAAATACAAAATATCTAACTATTATGTCCGTTTAATTGCTTCGTTTATAGTCTGTTGTCAAGAGTAGGGCGTGAAAGCCTAGTTACTTACAACCGACAACTGGCTATTAACAGATATAGCAGTTGCCATAAGGGTGCTTGACAATCAACCTCACCCCCATGCACCCAGAAAAGCCCTGCTAGGGTGTCTTTACTTTCTGTATGTTTGCTAGAAGCTAAAAGCTAATTGCTATAAAATAAGTATTCAACTAAACTTGATATAAAATATCAAATCCCCTCAAGGAGAAAAGTATGCTCGCACAACTGGCATTTGGTGGTGTTGTAGCTCAGCAGCGTCTCTTTTTTGCAGCGGGGAAAACGAAAGACATCAATTTCCGAATTGAACAGTTGCAGCTTTTAAAGCAAGCCATTATAGACAATAACGAAGCTATCAATAAAGCCTTGCATGCTGACTTTAATAAGCCAGAGTTTGAGACTTATGCTACGGAAGTTGGACTTTGCTTAGAAGAGATAAATTATGCAATCAAACATATTAAGTCTTGGACAAAGCCGAAGAAAGTTGCCACACCCCTAACTCAGTTCCTCGCTTCATCCCAAATTTATTCTGAGCCATTGGGCGTGGTTCTAATTATCGGCGCTTGGAATTATCCGTTTCAACTGGTAATTGCTCCTCTAGTGGGTGCGATCGCCGCTGGTAACTGTGCCATTTTAAAACCTTCAGAAGTTGCCGCGAATACATCGCATCTGTTGGCTGAGATTATTCAGCAAAACTTCGATCCAGCTTTTATAACTGTGGTTGAAGGAGGAAAAGAAATTAGTCAACAGCTATTGTCAGAGAAATTCGAGCATATATTTTTCACGGGCGGTACAGAAATTGGAAAAATTGTCATGGCGGCGGCGGCAAAACATCTGACCCCAGTAACGCTGGAACTGGGCGGTAAAAGCCCTTGTATTGTTGATGCTGATACTAATCTTGAATATACGGCAAGAAGAATTGTTTGGGGTAAGTTCATTAATGCCGGCCAGACTTGTATCGCCCCGGATTATCTTTTAGTAGATAGAAAAATAAAAAAATATTTATTAGAACACATCAAAAACTGCATTCAAAACTTTTATGGAGACGACCCCGCAATAAGCCCTGACTACGCCAGGATTATTAATCAAAAACACTTTAACCGTTTGGGCGAACTTCTAAAAGTCGGTAAGATTATTATCGGCGGAGATACCAATGCAGGCGATCGCTATATTGCCCCCACCGTAATCGATGAAGTTGGCTGGGAAGATCCGGTGATGCAAGAAGAAATCTTTGGCCCGATTCTACCAGTTATAGAATATAGCGACCTGGCAGAGGCGATCGCTCTCGTGAACAATAAACCGAAACCTTTAGCCCTCTACTTCTTCTCAACCGATAAAGGAAAGCAACAGAGAGTTTTACGAGAAACCTCATCAGGGGGTGTTTGTATTAACGAAACCGTGATGCATTGTGCATCTTCAGCTTTACCATTTGGTGGAGTCGGTGCCAGTGGTATGGGTAGTTATCACGGCAAAGCTAGTTTTGATACTTTTTCTTATCAAAGAAGCGTTCTCAACAAATCTTTCCTGCTTGATTTGAAATTGAGATATGCTCCCTACCAAGGCAAGCTGAAGTTACTCAAGAAGCTACTGGGTTAAAAACTGCTGTAACGTTCTTCCGCCCAGGGTTCTCCTCGCTTGTGATACCCATTTCGCTCCCAAAAACCTAACTCTTCGTGAGAGAGAAACTCTAGGCCGTTAATCCATTTGGCACTTTTCCAAGCGTAGAGGTGAGGCACCACCAACCGCATCGGCCCACCATGTTCTGGCGGCAGTGGTTCCCCAAACAAAGTGTGAGCAAAGAAGTTCTCTTCCCGCAAAAAGTCTTCTAGGGAAATGTTGGTTGTGTAGCCGCCGTAGCAATGTTCCATGACATGAACAGCTTTCGGATCGACATCCACTCCTGCCATAAAGTCTGTCACCTTAACGCCTGTCCACTGCACATCAAGTTTAGACCAGCGAGTGACGCAGTGGAAATCGTCTGTAAAGTTGCTTTGGGGCAGAGCCATGAAGTCTGCCCAACTGAAGGTTTTTTCGCCGGCCAAGCCCCACACCCGAAATTGCCAGTCGTCGGTGCTGATACGGGGAGTCTCGCCGTAGGTGAGCACGGGGAAACCTTTGGCTAGATATTGACCGGGGGGGACGCGCTCGTCCTCTGGTGAGCTTGGCTTTTGGAAAAATTTCCCTAGCATAACTTCAACAGAAATTACCAAATCAAAAAATAGGGCTATAGCCCAAATGCCCCAGCTAAAACAAGAGGATTACTCCTCTTCTTCTTGCTCTTCTGTCGGATAGATAAAGCTCTTAGAACGCCCAGTCAGAATCGACTTGCCCAGCGAAAGAGCTTTTTGAGCCTGGACAGTCGCCTTGTGCTTCCATGTGGCTTTGCGCTTATCTCGTTTAGATTTTGATGTTTTCTTCTTAGGAACAGCCATATTAGTTAGTTGTGCAATTTTTTACAGCCCTCTTATTGTATGCCATAAGTGCGGTAGCAAGAACTGCACGTTCCCACTTGCACTCTAAAGCTCCAAACCCAAGAGCCTCAGACGGTCATCTCCCAGTTCTCCCTGATTTGAGTGCGATCGCTGTGCCAGTTGCCTAAGGCCTGAATCTTATTAAAGATGATAGTATTCCTGTTATCTGTAAGGGCGGCAGCGTGAAAGCCCCTTCTTTTTAAAGCTTGTTTGTCGTTACCCACATCTTGCCAACTCTTTTACTTCGCTGGAGTCCGCCTGCGACTCTTGCCGGAGGCTATTTGAAGTTCCCCAGCCTCCCCAGCTCCCCCTGCCTCCCTGCCTCCCTAAAGTGGGGATGAAACGCAAGGAAACATTAAGATGCTACAAGATCCGACAATTCGTAATCCCATTGCTATTAGTTTGGGGGCGATCGCAGGTGCCTTAAGCCGCTACTACTTAACGCTTTGGTTTGCTCAACGCTTAGGAACAAGTTTTCCCTACGGCACTTTTTTTATCAACCTTACTGGTTGTTTCGGTATGGGCTTTTTTGTCACTCTGGCCTTAGAACGGGTGGCAGCAATTCCTCCAGAAGTGCGGTTGATGGTTACCACTGGCTTCTTGGGCGCTTATACAACTTTCTCGACTTACGGATTAGAAACTTTTTCTCTTTTGCGCGAGCGTAGCTTTTTGTTTGCTGGTAGTTACTGGGCAGGTAGTGCAATACTCGGAATTATCAGCGTCCAGCTAGGCACGCTTTTAGCCCGATTAGGAGCCAATAGCTAGGTAGACACGCACGCCATGACCAAAATAATTCGTAATTCGTAATTCGTAATTCATAATTCCCGGTTTCAAGCCCCTAACTTGAGTTATGGAGTTAATTCAAAATCCTTGCAGCCAAAATTGAGTGATCATTGGAGAAAAACTGACAATTAGTGGGAATTGTCAAATATAAGTGCCACTGCCCTTTAGACTAAAGGCAGCAATTCACGTAGGACTCGATTAAGGGAGACTGCCTTGAATGAGAATCTTACTACCCTCCAGACCACCTCGCGCCGTGAACTTCGTTATCTGGTGCGATCGCAGTTGCACGAGCTGCTAGAGCAAAAGAATCTTGAGGAAGCGAAAGCCCTGCTGGTGCCAGTGCAGCCTGTGGATATTGCGGAAGCAATTGAAGGGCTACCACAAACTATGCAGGTAATTGCCTTTCGTTTATTGCCTAAAAATGAGGCAATTGTGGTTTATGAGTATCTAGATCATGCCGTGCAGCAGTCGCTAATTGAAGAATTTAAAAGTCAAGAAGTTCTCGATATTGTAGATAAAATGTCCCCGGATGACCGGGCGCGGCTATTTGATGAGTTACCAGCAAAAGTTGTCAGCCGCCTGCTGGAACAACTCAGTCCAGATGAACAAGAGTCTACGGCGCAACTTTTAGGCTATGCAGGGGGTACTGCTGGGCGGATGATGACGCCTGAATATATCTCTCTGAAGGAAGATTTTACTGTGACTCAGGCGCTAGAGCGGATTCGCAGTTTAGCCAAGATTACGGAGATTATCTATTATCTGTATGTCACTGATACGGCTCGCTCTCTGAGGGGAATTGTTTCCTTGCGAGATTTAGTAATGGCTCAGCCCGAGCAAATTCTTGGGGAAATTATGAACCGCGATGTGGTTTCTGTTAGTACAGATACTAAGCAGGAAGAAGTGGCGCGGATGATTCAGCGTTATGACTTTCTGGCGGTTCCGGTGGTGGATCGGGAAGAGCATCTGGTGGGCATTGTTACTGTTGATGACGTGATTGATATTCTGGAGCAGGAAACGACCAAAGATATCTATGAGCTAGGGGGCGTGCAATCGGGGGGTGACAAATATTTTCAAATAAGTTTACTCAGCGTTGCCCGCAAACGAGTTGTGTGGCTGTTAATTTTACTACTCACAAATACTGTCACTGGCTCGATTATCAAATCTCAACAGGATATTTTGCAGCAAGTCGTGGCTCTGGCGGCGTTTATTCCTTTGCTTACAGGTACTGGCGGTAATGTGGGGGCGCAGTCTTCAACTGTGGTGATTCGTGGGTTGAATACAGATGAAATTCAAGCAATTGGAGCGTCTAAAATTATCTTAAGAGAGGCGATCGCCGGGGCATTATTGGGAGTTACGTTAGGGGCTTTGGCGACAGTATGGGCTTTTTGGCTGCAAGGAAATTGGTTTGTCTCTATTGCTGTGGGAGTTAGTTTAGTAGCGATCGCCATATTAGCCTCTGTTGCTGGTTCCGCTTTGCCGTTTCTTTTCCGCTCCCTGAACTTAGACCCGGCCTTAATGTCCGCTCCATTTATCACAACAGCGGTTGATGTCTTAGGTGTATTAATATATTTCAACATCGCGCGGCTGATTTTGAATTTGTAAGACCAGTAAGGATATCCAAAAAAATTGAATGTCAAATTCCCATAGTTGGCTACAGATTGCGGAATATGTATTCATTGCTGGCTCAGTAGTTGGCTCAGTAGTTGCTGTGGTTTCTGGGCAGGTTATCTATGCGGTAGTACCTGTATCAATTTCTCTGTTGTTGAATGCGATTAACCGCCGTCGGTTTGAGCAACAGACTAGGCGACGTACAAAAGTTGCCATGAGCCGTATGCACCAGCAACTCTCAGCAGATATCCAATCCCTACAGCAACAAGTTGCACAGAAGCCTCAAGGTGTGTCTTTACAAGTGAAAGAAGCGATCGCCGCCCTACGCGCCCAGATGTCCGAGAGTGTTTCCCAAGGAGAATTCCTTGACCTCGTGCCGCTGTATGAAAAACTCGTCCTCCAGAAGCGATTAATCACCTCTTTACAAGAGCAGTATGGCAGCTTGGAGGAATCTTTAAAGAGAATAATTGATTATCTCAATAGTTCCTCGCTACCGCCAAGAGTAGATTATTTAGAAAAGGCGATCGCCCAGCTATCCCAAGGAATTGCCACGATTCCTATTCAGTTTGAAGAGATTGACCAACAACTCAAAGCCGTGCAAGTACAGGCTGCCCAGGCGTTTGTTGAACCTCAGCTGCCTCCACTTGTCGCCCCATCACCACCAGAGGAACAGTCCCATCCCTCCTGGCAAGAGAGCCAGCAAGTAGTGCCGCCATCTGCTTCTGTAGAACGCTCCCAGGTTCTACAATCTCAAAGCTGGAGCTGTGTACGCACCCTCCAAGGGCATTCTGACTGGACGCGCTCCCTGGCTATCAGCCCAGATGGGCAAACTTTAGTAAGTGGCAGTTTTGACAATACTATCAAGCTGTGGAGTCTGCCCGGAGGGGAGCTTATTAACACCCTATCCGATCATTCAAAGGGGGTGTTTTCTGTTGCCATCAGTCCAGATGGGCAAATTGTTGCCAGTGGCAGCTGGGATGAAACTATCAAGCTGTGGCGTATGGACACGGGGGAATTAATTCACACCCTCAGTGGTCATTCCGGTTCAGTTAGATCTCTTGCCATCAGCGGGGATGGGCAAATTATTGTCAGCGGTAGTTTTGACAAGACGATTAAGCTGTGGCGTATGGATACGGGGGAATTAATCGGTACCTGGAGTGAGTATGATGAGCCTGTTTATGCGATCGCTCTTAGCCCAGATGCGGGCATCCTTGCTAGCGGTGGCGACGAAGGCCTGATTACGCTGTGGCGGCTAAACATCAGTCAACCCATTGGCTTCCTGAGTGGAAATTTAAGCTGCGTTTACTCGCTCGCCATCAGCCAGGATGGTCATACTATTGCTGCTGGTTGTGTCAACGGCGTCATTACACTGTGGCAGTTGGACATAGGTGAAATAATCGGCGCTCTTCAGGGGCACTTAGAACCAGTAACGTCCACCGTCTTCAGTCCTGATGGGCAGAACCTTATTAGTGGCAGTGCCGACGGCACAATCAAGATTTGGCATTTAGAAAGTGATAGACGACCACAAGAGTCGCCCCTACAAGTTCTCACCGACGATTCAGCTAGTTCAGTGCTCTCTATTGCTATTAGTCCCGACGGTGGAAATCTTGCCGTTGGGCATATAGATGGCACCATTAAGATTTGGCAGCACAATAGCTTTTAGCAATTAGCTTTTAGCAATTAGGCTGTTATAGCAGGATAGTAACGACAAGACTTTTAAGCAAGGGGATTTAACTTGAAACTCACGCATTCTGTAGGGGGCGGGTTTAGTAGATGAATCTGGGGTGGAAACCGAATAATCCTTAACAAAACCCGCCCCTACAACTCAAAACTCAAAACTCAAAACTCAAAACTATTAAAGTTCCGAGGGCGTATCAGGAGCAACCTCAAAGCCACCAGATGATATAATATTCTGCTGGTCAGTAATCAGATCACTCATTTCATTAAATTGGACACCGATGCGATCGCAGGCTTTTTTTAATTCGTGCTTAAAAGTGGCGATATCCTGACCATAACCGCAAAGATGGGCAGCAGTTTCAACTCCCTGCTTGGCGTTTGCTTTAGCACAGTCAATTAACTCTGTGTCTTTGAGAGGTGTAGGTGAGGCCATGATTTGGGACGTAAAATCGTCTTTTAGTTGCTATATCATCCATAAATAGACTATTAGCAGATCAGCAACAGCTAATCCCCCTGCGGTTAGAAAGTTTTTGCTGAGGCATCAACTTTACAAGCTCAGGTTCGAGTGCCAATATTTGTAGGCGGTGTAAGCGAGGGTGACGACGCCTGTGAGAATGGAGGATTCATCGACTTCAAATTGAGGGTGGTGCAAGGGGTAGTTTTGTTTGTCCTGGTATCCAACTCCCAAGCGAAACATCATACCAGGAGCGTGTTGTAGGTACAAGGAAAAATCTTCGGAGCCTAGAGAAGGTTCGGGTAAGATTTGGACGCGATCAGACCCCCAAGCTTCCTTGGCTGCTGCCTCTAACAACTGAGTCAAGGCGGTATCGTTTTGCACTCCTGGCACCCCGCGCTTGTAGTCTACTTCACAACGGGCACCGTAGGTATTACAAACATTTTCCACAATTTGCCCAATCCACTCTGGTAAGTTTGCATGAGTTTCTGGATGGAGCGATCGCACTGTTCCCATCATTTCCACGCGATCCGCAATTACATTCGGTGCCCTACCGCCGTTAATCTTACCAATCGTTAGCACCATCGGTCGCAATGGATTCTGGGTGCGGCTAATCGCTTGCTGAAGGGTGGTGATCGCTTGTGAGGCTATCCAGATAGCGTCAATTGCCTCATGGGGACGCGCCCCATGACCAGACTCGCCCATAATGGTAATTTCTAGTTCGTCTGCGGCTGCCGTCAATGCTCCATAGCGAACTCCTAGTGAGCCAGCGGGAATAGAGGGAAAAACGTGCAAGCCAAAAATAGCACTGACCTTATCCATTGCCCCATCTGCCACCATCCAGCTGGCACCTTGGGCAATCTCTTCTGCTGGTTGAAACAAGAAGCGCATATTCCCAGGCAAAGCGTCTCCCAACTGGGACAGCACCATTGCCGTACCTAAACCAACCGTAGTGTGGACATCGTGACCGCAAGCGTGCATTATCCCAGGTTGCCGCGAGGCGAAGTCAAGGCCGGTGCGTTCCGCGATTGGCAGGGCATCCATATCTGTGCGAATTGCCAACACTCTGCGATCGGTGCCTTGACCTTCTAATTCCCCAACGACCCCAGTTTTACCCACTGCTTCTTGTACATGGATGCCGCAGGAAGAAAGAACACCAGCAACATAAGCCGCTGTTTGGTACTCTTGACCGCTTAGTTCTGGGTGAGAGTGAATATGACGCCGAATTTCAATTAAGCGAGGCGCTAGTTTTTGAGCTAAGTCTTTGATACGAGTCAGCATCTATATAATTATAAGTGCATGAAGCTTTTTCCTATCATAAGAGCTAGAAGAACCCCTCCCCACAGCGGGGGGAAAGCCGGATTATTATTATTTTCTTGGAATTTTCCAGCGTTTCGGGGCAAAGGTACAACTTCACCTGCACAACTAGGGTTGCGGTTGGTACGGCGATTGCCGAAAACCTTAACTCGTCGCTTTCAAGTCATGGTGTTGGCAGATACTGCGTTTGGGAGTGTGGAATTTCTGCAAGAAATTCGCCACCTCAGATATCATGCTGTCGTTGGCGTGCGCCGTGACCGGAAACTGGTTGATGGTCGCAAGGTATCTAGTCTGTACAAGCGAAGGTAACAAGTTCGGCTTGAATGTAAAGTATTTTATCTAAATTAAACATTTCTGAGAATAATTAAAATAAGATTAAGTTCACATTAATGTACTAAGACAAAATATACCTCAAAAATGACTTCAAATCCAGGCAGAGAAATCTTTTAGCTCGGATAAAGATAAATCTAGCATGGACAAAGGTTTCAGGTATTTTTGTGCACTCACCCCCTCTGCATAAGGCAGAGGGGGTCCAGACTGTTTAACAGCTGGAAAAGATCTAAGTCCCGGTAGTAGAAATTAGCATTGCTTTTATCATTGTTGGTTGTTACTGTAACTCATCTGCTTGAGAACCGCTATATAGCTTCAAATTTATGAGATTTACTGTTCTAGCTTCTCGTGCACAAGTGAATCGATTTTTAATCAGTTTAGTATTGCTTCTTAATTTACTATCCCTAATAGGTCAATTTACTGTCTACTTTCTTGCTGATTTCCCTTCTCGCGATACATTTGCCAATAGATTCAATGTTGATGCCGAAGGCAGCTTGCCCACTGTATATTCTGGTTTAGCATTATTATTTTCTTCAATACTGTTAGCTCTTATTGGAAATGCTCCGCAAACTAAGATTGCTCGTTATGCTAGAAAATGGAAAATTTTATCATGGGTTTTCTTGTATTTATCTCTAGATGAGTTATTGGGATTTCATGATCTTCTAAATAAACCTTTGCGGAAATTTTTTAATTTGAGCGGTTTCTTTCATTTTAGCTGGGTAATTCCTATCGGAATTTTAGTTGTTATTTTGGCCATTTCATATATAAAATTCATTTTTCATTTACCTTTAAAAGTACGAATATTGTTTATAGTTGCTGGTCTTGTCTATGTTTTTGGTGCTATCGGTCTGGAAATGATTAATGGTAACTATGCGGCGGTATATGGGGAGAAAAATTTTACATATCAACTATTGGTAACTATTGAGGAGTTTTTAGAAATGACTGGAATCGTTATCTTTATTAACGCTCTCCTTTACTACATGAATCTTCATTCTATAAATGAAGTGTATATAGAGTTGTTTTTGAAAAAGTCTAATAACTAAATCTTAACCATAGCAAGAAAATTAAATTCTCTAATAAAGAGATAGGATACAAAATCCGGTTTATTAAGGCTAATTACTAAAGTAGCCAATTCCTCTTGGTGATTAGCTTCTGCCCCTCAAGGATAAGGGTGCTACCAAAGCGGATTTGGTATGAGTATGCGATCGCACTCTACCAGCAATCTCTGGAAATTACAGAACGCCTTGGCGATAGTCACAGAAAGGCGGGGACGTTGCACTGTCTGGCGAGTCTCAAAGCTTCACAGGGGGAAATAGAGGCAGCGATCGCTGTTGATTTTTTGTAAATGCGATTACCTTTACTAGATCGCATCATATATTGTCAAAAATTCAGCGCCAATCATTTGTAGTGCATATTATATAGGCGCGCCTTTTCCATTATGTTAATAATACCACAACTCTGAATATTTTTACTGTTGCGTGTTGATTAATGTGGGTAAATTCAACTGGCATAGCAAAATGCGATCGCCTGAGAGTAGGGGAGGAGAAAGTGCGATCGCCTTGCGGCGCGCTAGCGCTATCGCGCCCCACATTCCTAACGCCAACCCAACCAACGCAGGAAAGGCACAACCACGTAATAGCTTACCCCCAACCAGAAGGCTATAGTCACGCCCAGGAGACTAAAAAAACTAAAAAAAGCGAGGCTGCTTCCCAAGTCGGGCAAGCTGCCTGTAGTAGAGATAGATAAGAAGTTAACAAGGACATCATGGATTGGGAAGAAATTCACTAGAGCAGCAAAAACAGTGGCAGTGCCACCTGTGGCGACCAAGGAGTGAACCAAGTGATGGCTGGGTAGCCCCAAACCCAATGTTAGAAAAGTAACGGCGATGGTAATCAAAGCCATAAAACGCTGCACCTGATCAAGATCGGTAGCTGCCTGCAAAAAAATTAACCATGCTAATCCATAGCCCAAGGCGCTGATCAGCCCAGCCACTAAGGAACGCCGACGTTGACCAAAACCTCCTGCCTCGGTCAGACCAACCGCTGTTCCCAACCCTGCCAGCGCAAACAGAACAATTTGTGGCCCCACTGCACTTAGTTCTCCTGAAACCCTAGGAGGTAACTGTTGAGCGATAAAACCTGCAAAGAGCGTCAAATAAGCTAACAAAAACCCAGCGGTTGTACCAAAAATAGCTCCAATTCCTCCCAGAAGCATCTCCCAAACCGTATCCAAGCAGGCTCGCACAAATGAGGCGATCGCCCGCAAAATAAACAGAGTAGTCTTTGCCAGCGCTTTAGTTAATTGTGCGATCGCAAACAATAACAGCTTCAGCCCGCTGCCGACAAATTTAGCGATCGCTTCATATAAAGACAACGGTGCCTTTGTCGCTGCCCAGCTGGGCGTCGTCTTCATAGTGGAAATTCCAGCTAGCAGCGCCTGAATTTGGGCGGCAGTTGCTGGTCGTTTGTAGGCATCAGCCAGCACCATTTCATCCAGCACATCTGCCAAAGCTGGACTGACTTGAGCGTAATTGCGCCACCTTAAATCCCCAGTCACGGGGTCTTCCAAATCCGCAGGATACTTCCCGGTGAGCAAATGAATCATCGTTCGACCCAAGGCATAGAAATCTGCTGGTGGCCCCACGGCACTACCAGCAATTTGTTCTGGTGGACTATACCCAGGAGAAACTAAGCGCGTCGAACTTACCTCTTTACCCCGTCTAACCAACCCAATTTGTTTTGCTCCCCCAAAATCAATTGTCACCAGATGCCCTGAATCCTTACGCAGCATCAAATTGGATGGTTTGATGTCCCGGTGGATAATCTGACGTCGGTGCAACTCGCCTAAAATTTCCAGTGCCTGTTTCAGCCAGTTCAGCACAGATGCCTCTGGACACCCTTGAGGATATTGGCAGAGAATATCTTGCAATGTCTGGCCGTCGATTTTTTCCATCACCAGACAAGGCAACATTCGCTCCTGTGGTAAGACTAGCTTCAGATGAAAGTAGCTATCTGGCTCCACTCTAGGAACGCCGGGATGCCGCAAACTCGCTAAAACAGCTGCCTCTTGCTCGAATAGTTCCAGCGCCTTGGGCGAGGTTTCTACCAACACCTTCAGCACTCGCTCTGTTTTCGCTTGTAAATCCCAAATTGTGTAAATAGTGGCGAACCCCCCCGAACCCAGTCGTTGGAGAGGAATGTAGCGATTTTTCAGTTCTAGCGATGCCCCACAACTGTTGCAAAACTTGTTTCCCCAAGGCTGGACAGAGGGACGCGGACAGTCGGGATTAATGCAGCAGGCAGCACTAGCAACAGACACCGGATACAAGCATGAAAAGACAAAAGCTTTCTCGATTCTACACAACAGAGGGGAAACTTACCCGATCCGCCATCATTTGCTCAACTAAAGCCTTGGTCAAGCGGTGAAGTGTATCCTCTATTCCTATGGGTAATAAAAACCACAAAAAAGCGATTCGTTCCTTGACCCAGCGGATTGCTGAACATCAGAACAAGATTAGACTAGAATTCGAGAAGGATTTTCCTGACGAAGGTTTAATCAAGCATTGGCAGGCAGAAATTCGCGCTTTTGAAAAGGCGATTCAACAGGCTCGTAAACGATTGGGAAAATGACTATGCTTCTTAACGATCACCCTATTCCTGTCACTAATTCAACTCTCAGTACCTTGATTGCGGAATTAGGTGCAGAATGTCTGAAAGTACAAGCCTTAATCAACCAGCTTCAGTTACACAATCTGAGTGCTAACCAACAAGCTGAGATTCTAGCAGAACTGCTAGCTACTGCGGTTTATCTCCATACTCACTGCGGTGATGATTTTCAGACACTAATTGCTGACGAGATAGAAAGGTTGCCTGATGATGAAGAGAATTAATTTTCTAGTGCGATCGCCTTATAACTTTACTCAAGTGGGCTAGCATAGGTTGTACTCCTAGAGAGTATCTGTTGAGTAACTACAGTTGAATAAAAAATTGTGAATAAACTAGAACGCCTAGTCCCTTTTGTGGCAGGGTTGGGAATATTAGCCACTCTCACTAGCAGCGTAGTGGAAGCGCAGCCCCAAAAATCCATAGCTCAAAGGCCTCTGTCAACAGAAGCTAAAACGCTGCCATTAAAAACACTTCTGTTAGCCCAATCTTCAAACGTTCGTTCAAATTCATTACGATTACAGACTGCCAAAAAGCAAAGGCCATCTCAGCTTCTCAGAATTAGCCCCGATGAGAATAAAACCAGCGTTAATCCCGAAGAGTATATAAGTGTAATTTTTAAGTCGCAGGGAGTTAATTCAATCGATCAGATTACACTTCAACTGCTGGTTGATGGTGTGGATGTAACCACACAAGCAAAAATTAACCCAAATTACGATACTTACAATAAAGCTGGGATAATTTCTTTTGGAACACTTCAACAGTTTTCGCTGGGCAAGCATACTGTCGAAATGCGCTTTGCTGACGAGCGCGATCGCAAATTCGCTTATGCTTGGAACTTTTCTGTCTCTCCAGGCTCACCTGCTGAGACTCGTCAAACTAAGGCCAGAAAGTATCAGGCTTTATTTGCCAGATATCCTGATGTTAATTCCTCCCCGGAAGAAGTAGGACAGTTTGCCCTAAACCATACCTATGCTCGTGTTCGTGCTTTGAGCGGAACGCCGCGAGTTGCCCTTTCTAGGAGAGTTACAGCCGATGAGTTGCCTAAACTAGGGTTTGGCAGATTTCCGGGTTTGGATAAAGAGCGACCGCTAATGCTGGTCATCATTGACGGAAATTTTGATATACAGGGTCTGATGCGGGGTGGATTGGGTTATCGAAACTCAGAGCAACCTCTCCGCTATCGCTCCATTGCCTATGTATTTGATCTCTGCGTCGGTTTCCCAACGATCACCTCAGCGTCTCCAAAAGAGAAAGGCTTCCAACAGGCATTAACCCAACCAAATTCGTTACCACAACCAATCAAATCAGTGTGCCGACCACCCATAAGGTTATGAACAAAGACAATTTATTAAAAATAAGAAGTTTCCAATCTCAACCCCGCAATCCACACATCTGTAACTCTGAAAGTAATTTGCTAATGGGTTGATTTAGTGGCATAGTTAAAATTTTGCTACGTCTATGCACTTTTGTTCCAGGACGCGATAAGCGTTATAGCAATTAGCTAATAGCCGTTCAAGCGTGAGAGCAGCACTTCTAGCGCACAGGGCTGATGTCTATTGTCACTCTTCCATTATGGCGATTGCTATACTATATTTATTACCTATCTTGAGCTGACCAGGGACGTTACCCTGCAACTGCTAGCATAACTATTAATGATGCCACCGCTTCAATAATATTTATGGGCTGTTACAAAGAACATAGTCACATCATTCCAATAGCCTTCTTTCGTTGAAGCTTTCTTTATCTCTGTAAAGTATTCCTGCTTACACTGCTCAAACTGTTCCACTGACCATTTCGCATCCTGAAGCCCAAATGCACTCTCCGCATTGGCAGTCCACCCAACTTCCGCATCTTGCAAGTAGAAGCCAAATTGCTCTGTTGTGATGGCGATGTCTTCAAACCCAATCGTTTCGAGTATTTGGCAACATCTCTCAGGTGTTCCCATTAACTCATTGGGATTCGGGATAGTGATGCTATATTTTTGTACCACTTTCCGAAACAAAACAGACGCAGTTGGGGAAGTTTCTGCAAGACAGGAAAATGCAACAACTCCCCTTGGTTTCAGTGCATTATGCCATCGACTAAGCGCTGTCGGAATATCTGTCAGGTATACGAGTGCAGATGAACATAAGATGGCATCAAATTGGTTCTCCTGAAATTCTTGCTCATCTGCATCTGCTTTCTCAAACCTGATATTAGTCAGCCCCAAAGCCGCAACTTTTTGCTGGGCTTGCTGTAACATTCCCGAAGCAAAGTCAGTTCCTAAAACACGACCTGTAGAACCAACAACCTGAGCCGCAGCAATAGCCGCTAGACCCGTTCCAGTAGCGATATCTAGAACTTGCTGACCTGGTTGTAATTTTGCCAACTCTACTAATCGAGTTGAAGCCCGTCTATGAAACTCATTATCGTAGTTTTGGCGGTTATTAAAATCATTAATAATATGCTGTTTGTAAGCACTTAGAGATGAGTAAGTCATACTAAGCTATTGATTTACGGCAAATTGCAACTTGGTGAAGTACAGAAATACCCCACCCGCGCTTAGCGCACTTTCTCCTTAGTAAGCGGAGAGTTGGAGAGGTGTGTAGTCCTTTTAGATGCAAAGCGCTGTATTAGGCTTCTTGCAAAAGTCAAAATAACATTTGCTTCAAGGTATTGAGAATTGAAAGGCATCCACAAGGGATGCCTCTATTGTGTTCAGAAATTACGCGCCGACTGCTTCTTTCGCTGCGTACATCACTTCTAAGGTAATTTCATTGAAGCCACGATCGCGGGCAAACTTCTCAGTGTTGCGCTTCACTTTACCTCGGACAAAGCCAGGAACTTTATTCAGTTCTATTTGGGCTTCTTTATTCCAGCCTAGATCAGAACCAGCTGAAATACCCTTGGTAATTACTTCTTTGGTGTCATGTCCGCCAAAGATTTCTAACAGGTGATCTTCCATCCCCAAAGTGAAGGAATTGTAGATCAAATCTGTAATTTGATTTGTGCCTTCATAACCGCAGAATGGCTTGTATCCGATGGGGAAATTTTGAACGTGAATTGGTGCTGCAATCACGCCGCAGGGGATATTTAACCGCTTGCCGACGTGGCGTTCCATTTGGGTGCCGAAGATGGCAGATGGTTCGACACGAGCGATCGCATCTCCAATTTGACCATGATCCTCGGTGATAATCACTTCGTCGCAGTATTCACTTACCTGCTCTTTAAACCACTCAGCATCATACTTGCAGTAAGTTCCAGCCCAAACGACGTGAATCCCCATTTCACGCGCCAAAATCTTAGTCATGGCAGCAGCATGGGTGCTATCACCAAACACCACAGCTTTCTTCCCGGTTAAGTTCTGACAGTCGATGGAGCGAGAAAACCAAGCGGCTTGAGATACATGCAAGGTTTGGTTGTCGATGTAGTCTTCGTAGTTAACATCACCACCTTGAGCATTAATCACTTGCTGAATCTTGCGGATGCAACGAGCTGTTTCTACCACACCCATCGGGGTGATATCGATATAAGGTGTCCCAAATTCTTGCTCAAGGTAATTAGCGGCCATTAAGCCAATTTCCCGATAAGGCACTAGGTTAAACCAAGCTTTAGGCAGGTTTTTGAGTTCGTGAACGTAAGCGCCGTCTGGAATTACCGCATTTACCTCAATGCCCAAGTCAGCCATCAGCCGCTTTAACTCGGTGCAGTCGTGATGGTTGTGGAAACCGAGGGTAGAAATACCGATGATGTTAACTGAGGGTTTTTCAGTTTTGCCTTCTGGCAGGTTGCCCTGTTTGCGGGCTTTCTCAATGTAGAAGCGCACAATTTGATCTAAAGTGCGATCGCACGCTTGGAGTTCGTTGACGCGGTAGTGATTCACGTCAGCCAACAGCACATCCGATTTTGTCTCCAGTGATGCCCTCTCCACAAAGTTTTCTAGGTCTTCTTGCAGAATGCTGGAGGTGCAAGTAGGAGTTAGCACAATCAGATCGGGATGTTCTTCATCATCTTTACGAGTGATGTTGTCTACCACCTTTTCTTGAGAACCACGGGCAAGAACGTGCCTATCGACGACGCTGGTGGTTACTGGTGTGAAGTCGCGTTCCCTCTCTAACATTGAGCGCATGACGTTGAAGTAGTCATCGCCGAGTGGCGCGTGCATGATGGCATGGACATTTTTAAAGGAAGTGGCGACGCGCAGGGTGCCAATGTGGGCGGGACCTGCATACATCCAATAAGCCAATTTCATAGAGTTCTCCCTTGTGTTGATTACTAATTTAGTGTCTAGAGGGGGCGGAAATAATTGATTTCAATGGCTAATTGTCTCAGATTGTCTCAAATATCCCTTTGACTGCGCTGCCAAGTATGACTTTGCTTGTAAACAGGGAAAAGTGGTTGTAGTGGTCTTGATGATTGTGATACAGGCTTTAGCGATCGCGCTCCCTCTTTCCTACTCTCGCAATGAATCTTAATTTTTTGCCACATTCCGTTTCAGTTTTATGTGGATCATAATTATCTATAAAAGTCAATAGCTCGCCAACTCTTAATGTTGCGAACAGCTTGAATCGAGATTTTATGGCATCAGTTTTGAATAAATGTTTCCGGGCAGGTGTGAAAGAAGCTGAGTTATAAATGAGGATAAAATGCCAATGAACTTCACTTTCTTGAGGAAAGGTATTTGAGAAAGAATACAGTTTGTTGCCAGAAGATTAATCTAGCTGCTAGTACCGCGTAAAGCTTGACGTTGTGCTTCTAACAATTCTTTAATTCCCTTTTCTGCTAAGTCCAATATTTGATTCATCTGAGTGCGGTTAAATGTTCCCTCCTCAGCGGTTCCCTGGATTTCAATTATGCCCAGAGCTTCATTCATCACCACGTTGACATCTGCCTCAGCAGCGACATCCTCAATGTAGTTCAGATCCAACATTGGCTCGCCGTGCAACAGCCCTACAGAAACAGCTGCTACTTGATGGAGGATGGGCGATCGCTCTAATGCTCCCTGTTGCACCAGTTTATCCATCGCATCGGCAAGCGCTACAAATCCCCCAGTAATTGATGCCGTTCGCGTGCCAGCATCTGCTTGTAGCACATCTGCATCTACAATTACAGTGCGTTCTCCCAGCGCCTCCATATCTAGCGCTACTCGTAAGCTGCGCCCAATTAATCGCTGAATTTCCTGGGTACGACCAGACAGTTTCAGTAATTCCCGTTCTTGGCGCTGGGGGGTCGCCCCTGGTAGCATTCGATATTCAGCAGTGAGCCACCCTTTACCCTTACCTGCTAAAAATTTAGGTACGCCATCTTGAATTGTCACGGTACAAAGAACCTGGGTATCGCCGCAGTGGGTGAGAACTGAGGCGGCGGCAAATCGCGTGAAATTCCTCTCAAAACGGATGGGTCGCAGTTGGTCTGCTTGTCGGTTATCGGGACGCTGCCAAGACATTGTAGTTGCTTCCTCAATCAGGGCATTATTTTTAACGCAAAGGACGCAGAGGTTTACGCAGAGGTACGCAGAGTTAAGTAGGAGCGATACTCTTCAAAAAAGTTGTTGCCAAATATCCTGCTGTACTTTCTCTGGCGGTTGGTTGCCGTTAATGGTCAACAGCCGATGGCTGCGATCGTAATACTCCAGGATGGGGGTGGTGCGCTCCTGGAATAAAGCGATACGGCGCTGTACAATTTCTGGCTGATCGTCGAGCCGACAAAGCCCTTCGGGCAATTTTTGCCCGCGCGCCACCGCACGACTCACCATTACCGACTCTGGGACTTCTAACCAAATAGCCCGATCCAGCTGTTGTCCCAAATCATCAAGTAAGAAATCTAACTCCTCAGCCTGAAAAGCAGTGCGGGGATAGCCATCGAGTAGCCAACCCTTGGTGACATCAGGCTGTAGAAGCCGTTCTCGAATTAATTTAATCATGATTTCGTCAGGCACCAGCTCTCCTTTCTCCACGTAGGGCTGAACCTGAAGGCCCAATGGTGTTTGGGAGTCGTTGGCTCGTAGCAATATATCTCCCGTAGAAATCCAAGGGATACTCAACTTATGACATAGTTGTTCAGCCTGCGTTCCCTTCCCGGCTCCTGAACCTCCCAGAATCACCAGTCTCACCTAAATTTGCTCCTAATTACGTGACGGATGTATTTAAGTTTGCCAGCACGGTGCTATATCTATCGGCGCTACTCGGCTGGATCAAGCTGGTCTCAGCGACAGTAGAGCCGAGGGATTAGAAATAGTAAAGAATCATACAACATTTCAACGGGGGATGGCCTCAGGACTACACCTTAATTGAACCAGAATGCGATCGCCTAACAACCCCAAGGTCGCTTTGTCTAGATTGATAATCTTTAACAGCAGTAGTTGGTACAAGTGGTGAAACCTTCAGATAGTTGAGCCGTCTGAATAATGATTTAAGAGGTTTCCTCCGATGCGTCATCCCATTTTGACTGTTTTCACGCTGTTCACGCTGGCTGGTTCGGGAAGCTTTAACGTTATAGCAGCGGCCTGTGAGCCTCCCTCTACACCTAAACAAAGTGGTATTGAGGGTCAGGTATTCATAGGTCCCGTATGCCCGGTTGTACAGGCAGGGATCAATTGTGCAGATCGTCCTTATCAGGCTGCGATCGCAGTTCTGGATGAGAAAGGTCAAATCGTGACCAGCTTGCAAACCGACGCCGAGGGGCACTTCCAGGTACAACTTCAGCCCGGAAGATACACTCTTCGTCCAGAATCACCTGGAGTGCTTCCCTACGCTGCTGAGCAGACTATTATTGTCAGCGACTCTCAGTTCACACCCGTTAATATTACTTACGATAGCGGCATCCGCTAATTCGCTGAGGCGATCGCGTAGCGTGTGCGTAGCACGTATGGCACTCCCTAGATTTGCCTATCCTTACTCTTGACGTGCATACATATGTAGTGTTTGATTAGGATAAATATCAGTTCAACACGCTACATATTGCCTGTTGGCTCAAACAGTGGCAACCGCCGCTCCACCTTGCTTTCTTAGTCGCTCACTGGATGTTGCCTCATGGTTGCACAGCTAGAAACCGCTATTCTCGATTCTCCTTGTCATCCACCCTACACGGTTGAAGGGCTAGTACAAGTTTTCACCTGCTCTCGCCGCAGCTTTTTTACTACCGTCATGGCGCAAGCGCTCAGAATTGCGGGGCAGGGCACCCCAGTCTTAGTGGTTCAATTCCTTAAAGGAGGAATAAAGCAGGGTTACGAGCATCCAGTACAGTTAGGGCAAAACCTAGATTGGGTTCGCTGCGACTTGCCTCGCTGTATTGATACCCCACATCTAGATGAGGCGGAGGCTGACTCTTTGCGACATCTGTGGCAGCATACTCAAAAAGTAGTTTCCGAGGGTCGATATTCCCTTATAGTTCTAGATGAACTCAGCTTGGCGATAAACTTTGGCCTCATCCCAGAAAAAGAAGTGCTGGCGTTTCTAGAAAAACGCCCTCCTCATGTGGATATTATTTTGACTGGGCCAGAAATGCCCCAAGCACTTTTGGATGTAGCCGATCAAATTACCGAAATCCGCCGCAGTCACCGCCCTTAAGATTCAGCGGGAAGTAGAGCCTCTGCTGGTTCAGTTTTGGCGACAGATGTAGGATTGAGCAGGAAAAGTGAGGCTCTTTTTGCTGTAGCTTCAGACAGATGAATTTGGTTAAGGGTAACTAAGCCATCTTTGATAAAGGAATCTCTAACAAGGATGCTTTCTCCTGTGTTGAAGGGAGTTTCATAGAAAACCTCACGAATTCCCCCTGAGATGATTAACTTTAAGCAAGAAAGGCAAGGTTCTAAGGTGACATAAATACTTGCGCCGCCAGTGGCAATACCATGCTTTGCGGCTTGGGCGATCGCATTTGCCTCTGCGTGAACAGCACGGGAGGGCATAGTTTTGCTAGCATCACAGCTACTTAACCCCGGATAACAGTATCCTTGAGCAGTACAATGAGCCGAACCCGATGGAGAGCCGTTGTAACCTGTTGCCAGAATTTGCTTATTTTTAACAATTACTGCACCCACCGGAAAGGCTAAACAAGTTGAGCGCGTAGCGGCAAGTTTAGCCAACATCATAAAGTATTCATCCCATGTGGGTCTTGGAGAATGTTTATTAACAGGTAGTTTCTGTTGAACTAAAATATCTTTTAGTTGGTTCAAAGCATCTTCATAATCAGTAAACTGAATTTCAGCAACCAAAGTAGGGATACCGCGTGGGAATCTCGATACCTGCTTACCTTTTTCGTACAAGAGAACAACAGGGATATTGTTTCTCTCTGCATAAGCTAACTCCATGCCTACGCCTAAAGATGGGTAGCCGACATAAGCGACGATCAAGTCTGATTTGCTGACTTGGTAATTATCTATCTTGAAAACCTGCCGAGGAGTGATATCAGAATTTTGGATGGGGTCAGTATTTAGATGAGGAACATACGGTTGAAACCCTATGTCATGACAAAGTAAACCAATAGCTTCATAAAAAGCTTTTACTTCTACTGACTTCTCAATACCAGTCAATGCACCAGATATGTATATTTTGCTCATTATGTTAACGCTATGATATACGGTTCTATTTTGTAGCAGGAGCGGATTCTGAAGTTGGTACTACTTGGGTTTTTGGTGCTACGGTTTGAGTAGGAACTAAAGAGGGTGGAGAGGAAGGTTTGATTATAAACCACCATGTTCCGATAACCCCTAACACAGTTAGCAAAGTACCTACAATCCACTTTATATCCCAACCCTGAAAATATTTAAAAATAACCTGGTATGGGCGCGATTTCTCCCACAGTTCTTTCCGAGCATTCTCATAATTTTCTTTTCCCACTTTCAAAAGAGCTTCTTGATCCCCTTTTCTCCAATTTTCCTCATTAATCCACTTGTTAAGTTCAGGGGGAATTGAGAAACCTTCAGGAATCGCATCACGTAGCTTACCAGGATCATCTATTTGCTGAGAAAATGAAGACTTAGAGTTCAATTTATGAATTCTTAAATAGGCAATAGTTTCATTAACTTCAATGCGTATATCATTATCGGATAAATTATGGAGGGCTATAGCTAAAACGCCTCCATAGTTAGGATTTACTCTGGTTCCGATATGTCCTATTCCTTTTGATGCTAGCTTAACTTTTGAATGGACTGAACCACAAAAATAATTTTTAAGCAATACAGATTCATTAGTCCATACTACAGCTGTATTTCTCGCAGGAATAATAAAAAAATCTTTGTTATTATCGTTTTGAATAGTTAAACGTTGAGGAGTTAAACCTTGAGCATTTTTATTAATTAAAAATGTATAAGCATATTTACTAGCTGTTAAACATAAACAACACCCTCTGATACTACTATCTTTCCCTATAAAAGGATAAATAAATATATATTTACCTAGTTTTTTGATAATATCCGACTCGCTAAGCACTGACATGAACGGCTACCTCTGCGTTAGATTCACTTATCCTGAATGTAATTGCTATAATTTTTTAGACATTCAGCTGCTTTTTGTAATTCAATTCCCAAATAACCAATATGTTCTGGCTGTATAGAGGGAGAAGCAGCGCAAATTTCTCTAACTAGCCTTAATGGGTCTTTTCCGGAGTAGCAAGCAACCGTTTCACCGCTACCAGGCGTAGTTTGCGTAACAACTAGCTTGCCATCTACGACCTCAATTAAAAAGTTGCCTGACGGATCGTAGTAGTCCCGCTGCTTACAAATTGTGGCATATTGCTGCTGAATTAGTTTATCTGCATTCTCCCAAGTATCATCATATATATGAGCTGACTGACTAATTGTAATCAGTGGCCCCATTCTTAAATTGTACTGAGAACGCTTGGCAATTTCTTCCCGAATGTGTTGTTGTAAGGCTCTTAATCCCATGGCATTAGAAGGCCAAGCCATGTACATATCATTACTGCGAAGAGTTGCTGTCAAAGATAATTCGTTATCAACAACCCTCAGCCAAATGTGATTTAAACAAGGGCTACCGCCTTTCTCGTGGTCTTTAACATCCCACAGTGACATGACAGCACTAGCTGCGTCAATTTCTCCTATTAACTTTTGGATAACTTGCTCAATCTGATCCCGTCCGAACCAAGAACGCATTCGTTGGCCGTATGTATACTTAACGCCTTCCTGGTAAGGAGCATCGTCTAAGATTTGGGATATATACTCTTCAATGAAAGCGCGATCGCACGGTAAATAATTAGGTTCTGGAAAATAAAAATTAGCTGGCTCATCCGTGACAACAGCCATTAAATCAATTAACTCTTGCCATTGCCCATCATAGCCAGTCGGTCGAATTGTTCCGGTTGTCTTAATTCTATGAATAATTTTTACCCAAGTTTCGGCTATTGTTTTTCCTTCAATGCGATGACCATAGCGTGAACCTGGTAAGACAGTTGGGACAGTTTCAGTAGTAGGAAATTCTAATGGGGAACCCCAAGGATCGCTTGCAGTTTTTTGTGCATAATCCTTAACTTGATGAATTGCATTTTCTATTGATTTTGCTTCTTGCCATTCCACAGATTGCCGCAGCTGTTCTAAAGCACTAGCGTCAATCTCAATATCAATGTATCCAGCGACTTGAGAACAAATTACCCAGCAAGGACGCCCTGTATCGCTCTTACCTTCTGTAAAGCCGTTGCGGAAAAAATCTAGTAAACATTGACTTCCACCAGCGTTGCGGTCTTCCCTAGTCGCATTCAGGACGACTAAGAAGCGAACATGAGGATTAGCTAGTAGATTTCTGAGTAAGAAGCTAATACCTCTAGTTGGAGAGTAAAGTTGACCAATAACAGCATATTCATAGGGTTGTAGCTGTTTAGCGATCGCTTGCTTAACAGTCCACCCTGTCACTACCGCCGTTTGCCCAGTTCCATAAATCAGCTGGTTTGGCTTATGCAGTGGCTTGTACTGGAATTGAGTTACCTGACCCGTTGCTGTCATGGTTGGCTAGAAGTCAAAAAAAAGTCCAACCGTACCATAACAGACTCTGTGAACACTTCTATTGAAAATTTATGAAGACCGCGAGTGCCGCAGGTTAAAACAGGCTTCCAGTAAGTCTTTCAGGCGATGATTGCTGCTGAGGCGTTGAATCGAGCTACTCGGCAGTGGTTTGGTAGGTAAATTCTGAGGGGGTGGGAGATATCCGCGATCGCGCTCACCTTTAACCATACTCTATATATTAATAAAGCTTTTATGGCAAGAAGAACCTAGAGGATTTCTATATACCTGAGGAGTTTATGGAAATTTTCTGGTTCCTTTGTTGATGCCAACACAAGATAGTGGATTGAACTAATGGCTAAATCAGCCGTCAGCGAACATTTCTGAGGATCGCTTCTACGCCAATCTCCCTTCAGTAGTAAATTCTCAAGCCCTTTGTAGTTCTCTTTAATAGCTAAAAAACAATCACCGTAGCTAGATATTTGCTCCCATTTTGCAGAACTTTCATATCGCCTGCTCAAAATTTTAGTTACGGAATCGAATCCTTCATTATAGCAGTAATTTTCAATTGCCTCTATAGGCGGATATTGTAAAATGAAATCCTGAAAAATTAATTGGTAATGTTCTGCTAAATAAGTAAGATATTTAGTTGCATAAACAGCCATATCGGCAACAGTATCGAAGAGAGACTCATCAGAGGTTGGTTTAACTTCTTCTGTCATCAGCACTTCTATGCGATCGTACTTTCGGGCAATACTCCCGAAAACTCCCAACAATTCCCCATGTTTTTTCCAACTATCCTTATAAACAAGGCTTTTCTTCGTGTGAAGTATGCTTAATTGGTCAAAAATAGATACAAATTTAGCAACGTTGAGGGTAGGATGTTTAGAGGCTAAGCTATCTTCTATACCAACATAATCATTATCTGCTGTCCTCCCTCCCCATAAATACTGAAAATATTCTCGCTCTTTATCCTGAAGCTTCACAAAGTTTTGATTATTTAATTCACGCGAAAAATACTCTATCGCCCCAATCTTAAAATCATTAGTCGGTAAATATTCTATAAGCTGGGCAATCTCATTTTGCTCAGCACCATGCAGATGTCGATTATAAATATAGAGCATTTCTAAGCTATTTCTGAGAAAGCTATCGTTAAGGCTATTGATTTCCTGGGAAAGATTTATCTCACCATGCCGCATTTTATCTTCTATGGCAAACCAACATCCCATTGCCCCATCAAACTCTTCTAACGGGGTGCTAAAGGGAGGGTTCGTAAATCCGAAGTCATACAAGCTTTTATCTTGGGAGCTAGCAATTATCTTTTTAGCCTGCTGATAATGGCGTTCATATAAGTAAAAAGAACTAGCGAAGTGACTATACTCTCCCACTTGAGTTCCTGTCCAATAAGCCATCATCTCATGCAGGACACTCAATTCAAATGTAGTAATTCCTGAAAAATCCGACCAGATATCATTAGAGCAAATAGATACGTTTAAGTGCAAGCGTCCATTTCTAATCAGAAAATGAAGCCAACTATTGCCAGAAATGTCTTGACCTTCTATATAATCTTGTGCAAGGTCAAACTTTACTATTACAGCATTGCTCTTGTTACAGTCTTGGCGCAGAATTCTAGCTACTTCTTTAATCTGATCTATACCTTGCCAGTTTCTTAACCAATTGCTGTAAGCGCTTCTCCTTATGTTGCTATCATCGGCAAAATCTTCAGTAGGCGGCAGGTAATGTGACAATAAAGCTGTGTCATTGCGTCCGGAAATCATCCAGAGCGTTTCCGCAATTTGAGCGAAGATGTTATTATATACATGAGGAATAACGTACACCCGCTCTAAGGGTGATGCAATCTTAATTAGATGCGATCGCACTTCCCTCGCTTCATGCGATCGCACTAAAACGACCTCTCCTTCTTGCAATATTGCCCTTAGCCCTTTTTGAAAAGCCTCGGTGACATTTTTAAACATTTTACGTCTAACTTTGCTGGAAATGTTTTTATTGTACTAAAGTAAGGCTTCAATTCACACTTAAGGTGGAAGTAATTTTATACGAATTTTCCTAGTAATTTTTTTAATATTATTGGTGTTCCTAGCGTTTGCAAATCTATTCTCACAGCCTACATCTATTTTTATTAAAGTTGGTAATTTAACGGCAGTTCAACTTTAAATGTTGTGCCCATTCCGACTGCACTACAAACGGTGATACGTCCTCCGTGAATATCCACAGAGTTTTTGACAATTGCTAGCCCCAAACCTGTACCTGGGATAGTACCAACATTTTGGCTGCGGTGAAAGTTCTCAAATAGTCGGGGAATGTCTTCCGGGGGAATACCTATACCTTGGTCTTGAATATAAAAAATAGCCTTTCCCTCTTCACAAGCAAGTTTAAAGTAAATTGTACTACCTTTAGGAGAATATTTAATTGCATTAGAAAGTAAATTATTTAAAATGTGTCGAAGCAACTTTTCGTCCATACAGGCATGAGCATAATCTAGCGGCTGCCCACTACAGTCACTGCAACATATATACAAAATTTGGTGCTGATTATGAGCGCCTAGTTGCATCTCCTCAGTTAATTGATGGCAGAATTCTACTAACTCAATGGGGGCGGGATTAAACTCGATTTTTTCCGCATTAGCTTTAGCACAAGTTAGCACATCATTTAACAATTCGGTCATGTGTTTGACGCTGTACTGGATACGATGCAAATAAGCAATTTGTTTATCTTCAGCCCATTTATTTCTGTAATGTTCTAAACATTCAGCAGCACTCATAATTGTGGTCAGTGGGGTGCGAAACTCGTGGGAGGCTACAGAAATGAAGCGAGATTTAAGTTCACTGAGTTCTCTTTCTTTGGCGAGGGCCTCCCGCTGTTTCAAAGATTGCTGCCGTAATTCTTCCATTGCCCAGCTAGCTTGTAAGATACGGCGCACCCGTTGACGTAGTACTTCCCAGTGAATCGGCTTAGTTATGTAATCTGTGGCACCAGTAGAAAAAGCTTGGGCGACGGATTCAGCATCGTCAAGAGCCGTAATCATTAATATGGGCGTATTTGAGCCTCCAGGCAGTGTTTGCAATTTGGCACAGCAAGTAAAGCCATCCATCACTGGCATTAGACCATCCAACAGGATAACATCTGGATTAAAGCGAGCGTAAGCGGCTAGTGCCTGCTCTCCGTCAGCCGCTTCTACTACCTGGTATCCTTCTTCTTTCATAAAGCAGCTTAGCTGCATCCGCAATAACCTGTCATCATCGACTACCAGAACTAAGGCAGAATATTTTTGGGTTGAAACTATATTTATACCTGAGTCCATTGGTTTTCCTTATGCAAAGCACTTTTAACCATTTCATACTCGGCTTCAATTCGCTGCACTTTTTCCAATGCATCTTGAACTGTTCCAGCAATAATAAGCGCTTCTAGTTCTTTGGATAGTTGAGCAAGATTTGTAGCACCTATTGCAGCGCTAGTTGATTTTAGGCTGTGGGATGCCTGTTTAACAACTGTAAGCTCATTGTGCATTAGCCCCTTCTTGATTTCTTGTAAAAGTTGAGGAGAATCTTCTAGATAGCAAGTAATTAACTGAGCCACGATAGAAGAGGCATTTTTTCCTACGGTTTTAGAAAATGATTGCAGTATTGTAAAATCAATTGCACTGCTAGTTTTTGAGTTGTTCGTGAATAAAGTAGAATTATATTCTCTTTTTACTGGCTCTTCTGCTCTTAAAAAAGTAGGCTCTTGGGGGATATGGTTCTCATTCTGCGGCTGACATTTAAGCAAAGCTTTAACTAGCTCTTCTTCTCTGACGGGCTTGCTGATATAGTCGTCCATGCCCGCTTCGAGACACTTTTCTTTGTCACCTTGCATGGCATTAGCTGTCATAGCAATAATTCGAGGACGTGAATTACCAGAAGATTCAATAATAATGCGCTTAGTGGCTGACAATCCATCCATGATAGGCATATGCACATCCATGAACACCACATCATAGGGGTGACGGTGCAGAGCTTCCAGCACTTCCACACCATTGCCAGCCACATTAGCTTGATACCCAAGCTGTTGCAGTAGGGACATGGCAACTAGCTGATTCACTCTATCATCCTCGGCTACCAAAATTCGCAAGGGGTGCTGTTGTGCAAAATGGGGAGCAAGTGTAGTTGGGGTGGAGTTGGTTCGGCTAGAGACTAGGTTGCTAATTACTTGCACCTTAATTGGCTGTCTAGTCAACATACCGCTCAAGGCATTATATATTTGGGATTGTTTAACAGGTTTGTTCAGGCAAGCTGCAAATTTTATATCCTCTACTTCTTTGCCAAAGTCTAGGCTGTCTAGGGAGGTTAACATTACTAATGGTAATTTCTGGTAGCCAGGTAAGGCGCGGATTTTTTTAGCCAGATTCAATCCATCCATTCCTGGCATTTGCATATCTAGAATAGCTATGTCAAAACCCCGATCCTGACGCAGCCGATTTAAAGCTTCAGTACCCGATGCACAACTGTGCGTATACATTCCCCAAGACTGGGCTTGCCAAGCCAAAATCTGGCGATTGGTAGCATTATCATCTACAATTAAAAGTTGTTTTCTAGTCAAGTCGCTCTGGGCAAGATTAAGTTCAAGCGGAGAGGTTTCGATAACAGCTGGGACAACTATAGTGAAATGAAATGTAGAGCCAACTCCAACAACACTATCAACCCACATCTTACCACCCATTAATTCACTCAGTTGCTGGCTGATAGCTAGTCCCAATCCAGTACCGCCATATTGACGAGTGATATAAGAATCAACCTGGCTAAAGGACTTAAACAAGCGATCCATTCGATCAGAGGGAATACCAATTCCTGTATCTTTGACAGCAAAGTGGATCTCGTAACTGGCACAGGGACTAGAGAGAGATGAGGAAGTAAATTCTTTTCCATCTGCCAATTTCTGGGCTGTTACCGATACGACAACTTCGCCCTCTGCTGTAAATTTGACGGCGTTACTCAATAAATTCACGAGAATTTGGCGCAGCCTGGTAACATCCCCTACGATCGTGCTGGGGGTTTCTGGTTCTAGCAAGTAAGCCAACTCTAAGCCTTTTTCTGCCGCCGTCAGTGCGATCGCATCTAGGGCACTCTCTAGGCAAGCTAGCAGGCTAAAGGGTTGTTCTTCCATCTCGATCATTTTGGACTCAATTTTGGAGAAGTCGAGAATGTCGTTAATGAGGGTAAGTAAGGTTTCGCCACTGCTACGAATTATTTCGACAAAATTGCGCTGCTGGAAAGTCAACTCTGTATTGAGCAATGGTCCTGTAATGCCTATTACCCCATTCATAGGAGTACGAATCTCATGGCTCATTGCTGCTAGAAATTCACTTTTGGCACGGCTTGCTTCTTCTGCCGCCATTTTTAGTGCTGCTTCTGTCTCTACAGCTTTTTTAGCGGCAAGTCGCAAATCTAGTTCGTTGATAACAATTGCTGCGAAGTCTCTCAATGTTGCCTTTTCGGCTTCTGTAATCTCACGCGGTTGGCTATCAATTACACAGACAGTTCCCAATTTGAAATTATCTTTTGTAATCAATGGAGCGGCGGCATAGAAACGCAGTCCAAAGTCTCCCGCTACCAAAGGATTAGCTAATGTGCGAGGGTCTACTTTGGCATCCAAAACGGTGTAAACTTCGTCTTGCAAAATGGCACTGGCGCATAATCCTGGCTCGCGTCCAATCTGTTGTACCTCTAACCCGTGATGAGACTTAAACCAAATCCTGTCCTCGTCAACAAGGCTAACAATTGCGATCGGGACGTTGAAAAATCGGGAAGCTAAGGCTGTGATCCGGTCAAAAGCTCCATCATGGGGGGTATCGAGAATTTCATAGCGGCGTAAGACTTTTAGCCGTTCTACTTCATCCGGGGGAATGATGGACGCGGGGTTAATCATAATGCCATACCAAATAAAAGGCGATCGCTTGCCATCAGTGCCAACTGAGAGCCATTCTCGTTATTAGCAGTGCCTACTATTAAATTACCCAGCCAGACTGCACTACTAACACGCGCCTGAGTAGCAATAGATACTGGCAGGTGTTGTCAAAATATGACTGGAGCAATTGGCTATAAATAAGCCTTTCGCGTTTATCTTAAGAACACCACGATCGCCGCAGGTTAAAGAAGCCTTCCAGTAAGTCTTTGAGTCGGGTATTGCTGCTGAGGCGTTGGTGATGCCACTCAGCGGCGGCTTGGTGGGTAATTTCTGAGAGGGTGGGGGAAATATGAGGCAGATCTGCGATCGCGCCCACCTTTAACTTCTGCCGTATAGCCAGTGCGATCGCATGAATCAACTCATCAGCTTCCGGCCCTACTATTGTTGCTCCTAAAATTTCCCCGTTGCCACGCACAATAATTTTACACAAACCAGTTGTTTCTCCAAGCAGCAAAGCTTTGCCCACCGTCTTAAAATATTGCCGCAATACCAATATCTCTTTACCATAACGGCGTCTTGCTTGAGCTTCTGTCAGCCCCACCCTTGTGAGTATAGGATTGGAGAATATTGCCCAGGGAATCCCCCGATAATTGACTTTAAATACAGGCAAAAATAACGCATTCTTCAGAGCAATTCTAGCCTCGTAATTGGCAATGTGGGGAAACTGATACCCACCGATTACGTCCCCGCAAGCATAGATGCGGGGGTTTGTGGTTTGCAGTTTCTTGTTCACCTGAATACCACGCCGATTCCACTTCACCCCGACGCCTTCCAAATTTAATGCTTCTAGATTCGGCTGCTGCCCAGCTGCAACCATTATTTCATCCGCTTCAATGGCTTTGTTGCCAGCCAAAACCCACTTCTTGCCTTCAATTGATTTTACTTGCGTTACTTCCGTTTGGGTAAGGACGCAAACGCCCTCGGCTTCCAGCTGAGCCTGAACAAGATGCGCTGCCTCCGGGTCTTCTAAAGGCAGGATATGGGAACCCCTAACTACGAGCGTTACAGTGGCTCCTAGCCGTGCCAGAGCCTGAGCCAGTTCGGTGCCAACAGCATTACCGCCAATCACCACGCAGTTGCTGGGCAGGTTTTCACAGTGTGGTTGCTGCCAAATATCTCTTGGCGTGAGATAGCCGGTGGTTTGCAGTCCTTCAATGTCCGTCACCGCTTGACGAGAGCCAGTAGCAATTAGGTAGGCGCGAGCGCGTAAATGTCGGTTTTTGACGACAAAGGCTAGATGGGGGCGGCGGCAAAATTCACCCTCCCCGGCAATCACATCGACGCCCAAAGACGCTAATACAGCTGGGGAATGCTGTTCTTCCAGGGTAGAGACGACTTCACTTGCCCACTCCCAGGCTTGTGCAAATTGAATTGATGCTACTTGTTGATGGGTGTGGTCATAAGTAGTTGATGCAGGTTTTAAATCCCTCTGCTCCCCCAGCTCCCCTGTTTCCCAGGGAACACCAAATTGCTGGGCGAAAGTGTTGCCGTGAATTAACCCAGCCTCCAACCAATTTTTCTGCTGCGGTTGTGGTTCTACTAGGGCGACACGGGCTTGGAGGCGAGCGGCGGTAACTGCGGCATAAATACCAGCAGTGCTGCCCCCAATGACGACGAGGTCGTATTCAACTGCCATATTCCTTGTTTTGGTGCTGACTAGAGAATTTCGGCTAGACCTTGCAGTAGGCGCTGGTTATCCGCATGAGAACGTACTGCAACCCGGAAATAGCGATCGCCCAGTTGAGGAAAACTCAGGCAGTCGCGGATGAGAATCTGACTATGCTGGAGAAGTCTTTCTTGTACCTGTGAACTCGGTTGTTTTGACTCAACCAATAAAAAGTTAGCGGCACCGGGTAATGGTTGCAACCCTGGTTTCTGCGCCAAACCCTCAAACAGCTGTGACTTCGCTGGTTCCAGCCAATTCCAAGTTTGCTGTTGAAAGTCTTTATCCTTTACCACCGCCTCACCGGCGGCAGCGGCTAAAGTGTTAACCGGCCAGGGATCGCGCCACTTTTGCCAGCGTCGCAGTCGATCTGGATGCGCGATCGCATAACCGAGTCGTAGCCCCGGCAAGCTGTAGAACTTGGTGAGCGATCGCAAAATCACCAAATTGGGAAATTGGGTTACCAACCGTATCAAACTTTGCTCCTCATCGGGCGTTATAAAGTCCATAAAGGCTTCATCCACGACGACTAGAGCAAATTGCTCCAACAGAGGCACAATCGTCTCCCTGGAAAAGATTTGACCCGTTGGATTGTGGGGATTATTCAGCAGGAGACCACGACTACTTGGAGTCGAGGATTTTAGACTTCCAATTACCAATCCCAAATCCCAAATCCCAAACTTTAAATCAGAAAGGGGACACTCAAGCACATTGGCACCAAATGCCCTGAGTGCCCGCCAATAATCGCCAAAAGCTGGGGTAATCAGCCACGTTACCTCTAGCTCGGACAAATCCCAGCCTGCCCAAGTTAACAACTCCGCAGAGCCGTTTCCGGGCAGAATCCACTCCGGCGAAAGTTGGTGTACCTGACCCAGAGCCGCTCTTAGCTGCTGGTAATGTGGGTCAGGGTAGCTTCCTAGTGCCGTTAGATGAGCTTGAATAGCTGCTAGAGCCGTAGGGGGAGGCCCCAACGGATTGATACTCGCAGAAAAGTCAAGAATGAGGGAAGCGGGACAGCCTGCCAGTGCAGCTGCCCAAACTAAATTTCCCCCATGTACAGGCCGATTCAAGGATTAATTCCGCCTAAGATAAACCTTTATTCTTCCGGCGCGACTTTATCTTTGAACAACTTACCAGCAGAAAAAGCCGGAACTTTGGTTGCTGGAATTTCCATCTTGTCACCAGTTTTAGGATTGCGACCCTCACGGGCTTTGCGTTCCCGTGATTCAAAGGAACCGAAGCCCACCAAAGTAACTTTGTCGCCACCGGAAACAGCTTCCATGATCGATTCCAAAGCAGCAGTTAACACCGCATCTGCCTGCTTCTTCGTCACACTCGCCTTTTCAGCAACCTTATCAACTAATTCGCCCTTGTTCATTGAGAATCTCCTTATCGTTTACACAACAAGTGAAAAATTGGTTTCTCGATCTCCGCGTAGAGATCTAGCCGTGACCCAACAAAAGTAATTTCAACTAAAAATAGCTGAAACTCTCGCCGGATCGAACTTTCACTGCAATATTCTAAGGTGTGCTTGCCGGATATGGATCGGTGAAACCTTTAATTTATGTGGATTTCAGTCTTTTTGGGTATTTTGGCGTTTGTCTGCAACAGCATAATCTCGTTATCGAGAGGTCATATTTTGGGCTGGCGAGCAACTAGAACCCAGATATAAGTAGAGTTGACGCGCCAACTCACCCCAATATCATAGAGACGTTCCGGCGGAACGTCTCTACTGTGCTACCTGTTCCCACCTTGAGTAGGAAATCCTTGCCTTTGCAGGAGTTGGCGCGCATCTGACCCTGGCGTGTAGGTGTAGCCAAAGGAGGAAGGAGCGGAGTCATCAATAATCTGAGGTGTCAGTAATACAACCACCTCATTACGCTGATTCGACCGGTTAGTGCGTCTAAAGAGAGCACCTAGTAGGGGAATATCACCTAAAATGGGAACCTTAGTTACGGTTGACTGGTCTGATTCCTGAATTATGCCTGAGATGATTAGCGTCTGACCGTCTCGGAGGCGAATTTGTCCAGATGCCAGTTCCCGCCGTTGTATAAGCCCAATAGCACCTTGGGCAGTGCTTACAGAACCTGAAGGTGAAGAGATAGTCGGATTCACAGCTAGCGTCACAAAGCCGTTGTCGTCAATTTGATTTACCTGGACATTCAGGGTTAAGCCTGCCTCATTAATGATCGGTTCCACAACTTGACTCGTTAGGTTAGTAGTGGGATCAGTTACTGTCCTGGTAGTAAACCCTCCAAAGACATCCTGAGTGAGGTTGACTGTAGCCGTTTGACTCTCTTGTACCACTAGAGTTGGGTCAGTCAAAATTTTGGCGTTGCCATTGGTAATGGCAGCCTGCAATTGGAGTTGAAATGCGGAGCTAGAGCCGGCTGGAATTCCACCGCCCAAATTTATACCGCTAATTCCTCCGGGAGTTGCTGGGGTAAAGTTAAAGAAGCTGTTCCCGATGCCAAAGGATAAGCTGCTGTTAAATTGATCGGTGTTCGATAGATTGACATCAAGGATCTTGACGTTGATTGCCACTTGGCGACGCCGCAAGTCTAACTGAGTCAATAAAGCTGAAGCAACCTCAACCTGACGAGGTTCGCCAACCAAGGTGACGGCGTTGAGACGCTCATCAGGACTTACTAATAACCCCCTGAGTAATAGGGGTGCTATTCTTGGCTGTCCTGGTGGCAGCCCTGGCGCTTGTACTGGCGGCGTAATATCCGCTGCGGCGATTCTGGAAACCGCTGTTGTCGTGTTGGTAATTCTTTGAGCCGCAGGTCCCTCGCCGACAACGGTGAGAGTCGTCTGAGTTGTAACCTGCTGTCGCTCTGCTCCCTGACTAACCAGAAAACCAACTGCTTGCCCAGCTGGAACTTGGTTGAGGCGGAAGCTACGAGAGATGATATTGCGGGCGCTTTCCGGCAGCTGGGAACCTACGAAAATCGTGCGCCCAATTCGATTTGCCTGTAGCCCAGAAAGCTGGATGACGTTGTTAAAGACATCTTGAACAGATTCGTCTTCTACATTCAGAGAAATTAGCGGTCCTCCCTGAGTAGTTTGGCCTCCCGGAGCATTTGGGTCTACAGGAGCACCTTGGTCACCGGTTCCGCTGCCGCTAAAAAACACCACGTTGAGACCAGCCGCACGGGCAAGCACCTCCAAAACTTCTCTGCTAGGAGCATTTTTTAATACCAGCCTGGGTATGCGCGTGGTGCTACCTAGATCGATGCTGCCCGCAGAGGCATTAATATTGGAAACGGAAATATCACCTACTGGCGGTGCCACCGCCCTTGGCAAGAAGGGAGGTGCCGCTGCACCAGGTTGAACCGCACCAGCTGGGGGAATGGGATTGCCATCAATCCTGATGTCAGGGTTGGGAACGAGAACGCCTGGAGATGCTGGGGTTGTTTGAGGCGGCGGTATCGGAGAATTTTGTGGTGGCACCTGTGGTAGTTGGGCTGTACGTATAGGAGCCAAAGCCGGTGCGATCGCACTTGTTGGCGAAGCTTTATCACCTAGTGCTGGCTGATCTGCCGCTCCTGGGCTAAAGCTGAAGGCGATCGCCTTACCTTCTGTGCGGAGAACCTGCCCAGTTGGTGGGCTATTTGCGCCACTGACGCTCACCCGAATTTTGTTGTCATCCAGCTGAGTTACAGCAACGGCAGCGATTCCCGGCATGGGGTTTTCTTGACGGAAACTGTTCCCCTTGTTCAACCGCAGCTGCGTGTCGCTCAGATCTGCGATCAATTCATTGCCACGGCTAACCGTGAAAGCTTCAGGGCGTACAGCAGAGTCCGAGCCTTTGGCCTCGCCTGCTTGAGTCTCCAGGATGACCTCAAGGCTACTCTGGGTAGGATTGAGTCGCACTGATGTCACTGGAGTTGCCGCCGCCCAGACTGGCTGAGCAAAAAGTGCGATCGCCGCTCCTCCAACCCAGATTCCATGTAATTCTTGAGGCTGTCTCACCGTTCTCTCCTCACAAAAAAGCAAACAAAGCCATTTAATTTAACTACTGGCATGAAGCCTGGTAACTGGCAATAGGGCCGCGTTTCTTCCCCCGCCCCTATTGCTTACTTTGCAGGGGGTGGGGCAGCCGCTGCCGCTGCTGCCGCTGCTTGCTGCTGTTCCTCTGGTGTCAATGGCACCAGCGCCTGTAGCTTAAAAGTCGTTGCCAACGTCGGTTGACCAATAGAAACCGCTTTGCCCTGTCGGTCAACCACAATTTTTTGAGGATTCGTCGTACCGACCTGAGTTTGAAAGTCTCTGAAGATCAGCAGGGGCTGTAGTCGCTCAATACTACGCATGATGGACTGAATTTGGTCGAAGCTGCCCTCTAGCTGAATTGTGGCACTCTTTGATTTGAGTTTACCGTTCACGCCTGGACCAAAAGAATTATCAGTAATTACAGTGGCAGCTTGTTGATCCGGCACAAAACTTTGCAATTGGCCCTGCCTAGAAGCAATGAAGCGGTTCAGATCTAGCAACAAGGTATCTAGCGTTTTTTCATTAGAAAATAAGGCTAGCACCTGTTTTCTTTGCTGTTTAGCAGCTTCTAGTTTTGCCTGCGCGGCATTAATTTTTTGCTGGCTGCCTTGTTTTTGTTGAATTTGAGCCTGCGTGTCTTCAACTTTTGTTTGCACCTCTTGATATTTTTCCCAAGTGGGAAGCACCTGGTTGACTACAAGATAGGCTGCTCCCAACAAACCTAAAACCCCAATTAGAGCGCCACTAATTACGGGAGTGAAGGTAATACCAAAGGCAGTGGGATAATCAGCTGTCTCGTTTAACTCCTCGTCTGACTCAGTTGGTATAAATTCCTCAGTATAGGTCATGGTTGAATCACTCCTTTCTCTTGAAGGCTTCTGATCCGAGTTACCAGTCCCACAGCACCTTTGCGATCTAACTCTCGAAGTAACTCAGAAGCAGGAACATTATTAAGGTTAGTTTGAATTGTGTAGTCCACCACTTTTGGCAGTTGTACCTTCACTTCCGGTGTTGCTGATGCTGTCGTCACACCAGGTGTCGAGGCTACCTTAGGGAATTCCACCGGCGTGGGGTCATCGATCAGTTTTGCACTCACTAACTGAGTTTCGTCTTTTTTCAATAAGTTAGACCGTTGTAGCGTTAGTAGAAAGTCATTCACCTCGTTGAATGAACGAGCAGTTCCTGAAATCGTTAGTTGGCTTGTAAAGGCTGGCGCAGCTTGGGCATTGGGGCTTGGTGTAGCACCGGGACTAGGTGTAGCGCCGGGACTAGGTGTAGCGCTGGGACTAGGCGTAGCGCTGGGACTAGGCGTAGCGCCGGGACTAGGTGGAGCCGCAGCTATTTGGGTCTGTTGGATAGTCCTAATGCGGACGCCAGGAGGAATGCGTTCGCGAATATCTTGCAGCATAGCTGACCAAGGCTTGATTTGATTGAAAACACTTGCTAGCGCCTGGGTTTCCCCATTAACTTGGTTGACTTCTTGGTTGATTTTGTTAACTTGTTCGTCTATTCCTTTAAGAGCGCCCAGCTGCCTATCAAGCTCAGCTTGTTGCTGCTCTAACCCGGCTATTTGCTGTTGCAGGAAAAACCACAAGCCGCCAACCGCTACGGGCAATATGATGCCCACCGCTACCCCCAAAAACAGTGGCAGCATTGTTTCCATGGACACCGATTTTTTTTCCGATTTCGTAGCGCCCCTACCATTGGCTACATAATCTGGACGGTCTTTGAGAAAATTAATATCCAGGCTATACATTGCTTCAAACCTCTCGCAGCCCTAAGCCTAATACAGTTCCCAATCCTGGCCGTTGCACTGGGGGAATTTCCTGATCCACTTGTAAGGAAAGAGCTGCCACTGGGTCTACCTGAGTAGTGGGCAAGCTTAACCTTTGTGTGAAAAATTCATCTAGTTGTCCCATTCCTGCTCCAGGTCCTGCCAGTAGAAGCTGTGCCACTTCTAGATTTTCGCTTTGATTTAGATAAAAATCTATAGAGCGTCGCAGTTCATCGGCTAGCTCTCCTAATACTCTCAATAAAGCGCCCATGCCGGGATTGATACCAGTGGCTCCGGTGCGTAAATTATCGGCTGGCATATTGGTGGGAATCGTCATTCCTTGCAGCAGTTCGGTATTTCTCGAATTTGGTAAATTCATGGCGCGACTAAGTGCGCTCTGAAGTTGGTAAGTCCCGATGGGAACTGTGCGATTAAATTGAGGCACCCCATTGACAATAATGGCAATTTCGGTACTATCGAACTCAATATCTACCAAGACTGCGGCTTCTTGCGGCGTAAATTGCCGCAACTGCTCTCTAATTGTCCGAATTAAAGCAAAGCTGTTAATCTCTAGCACATCTATGCGTAACCCAGCTTGCTGAAATGTATCAATATAGGTGTCTGTTACTTCTTTGCGGGTTGCTACCAGCAGCACTTGCACCTTCTCAATACCATCTTCATCTAAAATTATGTCCAGCTTCTGATAATCGACATTGACTTCTTCTCGCGGATAAGGCAAATAGAGACCCGCTTCATGGTTAAGAACCATCTCTCGTAGTTCTCGATCGTCTAGTTCTGCGGGAACTGGAATGATACGGATAACCGCTTCCCGCATTGGCACCGCTGTGGCGACGCGATCGACTTTGATCTTACTTTCTGCCAGTGCTGACTGGAGCAATTCCGCCAGGGCCGGGGAGTCAGCAATCTTTCCTTCTTGAAAGATACCTTCTGGAACCTCGACAGAAGATAGTGTTGCCAGCTTGAAGCCATTACCTTGCTTCCGTAGTTGAGCAATGTTAATCCGTTCCGGAGCCAGTTCTATACCTATGCCTTTCGTGCGTTTGGAAATCAGACCTTTTAAACGGCTAAACATATCTTTTTGGGCTAATGTCTTGAAGTTTAGAAGTGGGGATAGGGCACAGGCGCGATCGCTCTGCTTGGTAATCAATGTAGCTTATAATCCCCAATGGTCACCTAGTACCTAATTCCCTGCCATAGGCATGGTCAGCTGGGCGTGGAGCGATATGTACTAGCGCTTGTACTGCGATCGCCCAAAAGCCCCATCCTTTACCATACGTTTAATTAACTCATATCCATGCTTTTAGGCGATAATTTGCGGCTTTATACATCAACCACACCCCTGCCAAACGGTAGTTTTGCCCAAAGTACCGCCATGTTCCCATATATTTAATGTACCTACTGAAGAGCGGACGTTTTTGTATTACATTATCTATTTTATGTTACATATAGCTAGTTTAGTAAAAAGCAATATAGCATTTAAAGCTAATTTAACAATTTTAACAAGTATTAATAATTATTAAAATAATCTAACATTTAGCGATATATTTTGATAGTACTATATTGATACCTAGAAGTTAATGATTTTTGTAAAGCAAATCACTTAAGATTAATATTAAATTTACGAAAGCATAAAAGCTTATTGTTATAAACAACAGTCTGAAAACCCTAGTGCATCCGTCGATATATAGTAATCCTAAATCATTGGCAAACTTTATCTTGGGCTTCTTCCTTAGCACTCTTTGCATCTTTGCGGTTTCTTAGATTCGTTTCTTGTACTCGCAGGATTTATCCTGTAGGATGGGTTACTGCTAGCGCCGAAAGAAGAATCAAAAGCCAATGAGCCGGATGAGAACCTGGAGACGTCTGGGCGTATTTGCCCTGTTGGGGTTGCTTCTTAGCTGGGTAGTCAGCTGTAGCACCGGTCCTTCCCAATCAAAAAATCCAGAAATTGAGTTCTGGACAATGCAGTTACAGCCGAAGTTCACAAACTATTTCAACGAGCTGATTGCCACTTTTGAATCGCAAAACCCCGGCGTCAAGGTGCGCTGGGTAGACGTCCCTTGGTCAGCGATGGAGAGTAAAATCCTGACAGCGGTTTCGGCAAAAACGGCACCGGATGTCGTGAACCTCAACCCTGATTTTGCCTCTCAGCTGGCGTCACGCAATGCTTGGTTGGATCTAGATGCTAAAGTGCCCCAAACTGTGCGCCAAGAGTATTTACCTAATATATGGAATGCCAGCACCCTCAACGGCAAAAGCTTTGGCCTTCCCTGGTATCTCAGCAGTAGCGTCACTATTTACAACAAGGATTTGTTGAAGCAAGCAGGTATCAGCAAGCCACCAGCTACTTATGCAGAATTGGGGCAGATAGCCCAGCAAATTAAGGATAAAACTGGCAAGTATGCCTTTTTTATTACCCTGGTTCCCGAAGATTCAGCCCAAGTCTTAGAGTCCTTCGTGCAGATGGGCGTCCAGCTAGTAGATGCTCAGGGTAAAGCGGCTTTTAATACCCCGGCAGGTAAAGCAGCGTTCCAGTATTGGGTAGACCTTTACAAGAAGGGGCTACTGCCAAGGGAAGTGCTTACCCAAGGTCACCAGCACGCGATTGAACTTTACCAAGCTGGGGAGACGGCAATGTTGGGTTCTGGGGCTGAGTTTATCGAGACAATTGCCAAAAATGCACCAGGAATTGCCAAAGCTTCAGCTGTCGCACCGCAGATTACTGGGGAGACTGGTAAGAAAAATGTAGCAGTGATGAACTTGGTCATTCCCCGCAACACGGATAAGCCGGATGAGGCTCTCAAGTTTGCCCTATTTGTCACCAACACACAAAATCAGCTGGCTTTTGCCAAGACTGCAAACGTTCTGCCCTCTACTGCTAAGGCGGTGGAAGAGTATAAACGCGCTCTGGCAAGTGATAAGAATGTATCCTCGGTAGAACAGGGTCGCAGCATTAGTGCCAGCCAATTGTCACAGGCAGAGGTTTTAGTCCCAGCGATGAAGAATCTCAATGTGTTGCAAAAGGCGATTTATGAAAATATCCAAGCGGCAATGTTAGGGGAAAAAACGGTAGATAAGGCAGTTGCGGATGCAGCCCAAGCGTGGGATCAAAAATAAAAGTTTTGAGTTTTGAGTTTTGAGTTTTGAGTTAATAATTACTAACTCAACATTCAAGGCTCATAACTCATAGCTATCATGAGCCATTACCTGTTTCAGGAAATAGCCAACTAGATAAAGTGAGCCACATAGGACTAATAAATTCTTGGCGGTGGCGGTTGAGGTTGCCGCCTCTAGCCCTTTGGTGAGATTTGGGAAGGTTCGGCGATCGCCTAGCTGTGGGCAGATGTTTCCCGCTAGGGTGGCTAAATGTTCTGGATCTGCTGAACTATGATCCGGGACTGGTACTAAGTACAAGCGATCGCCCGATTGCAGTAATGCCTTAAAAATCTCGGCATGATCTTTTGTAGATAGCATCCCCATTACCCAAGTCACGGAGACGCCACAAGTATCGACATACTGGCGAAGTGCTTGGGCGGCAGCTGGATTGTGGGCACCGTCAATTAGTAATCGGTGATTTTTCCAGGTTGTCCACTGAAGGCGTCCAGGCCAGTTGGTTTTTGCCATACCTGCGGCGATCGCTTGTTCAGAAATCTTCCAGCCTTGTGAACAGAGAATTTGTAAGGCGGCGATCGCTAATGCTGAGTTAATTAGCTGGATGTCTCCTAGTAGCGGCAAAGGATACTTGATGCCCTGGTATTCAGCCCAACCCTCTCCTATCTGTCGTGCTGGTTGAGGCCAAACTGCTGGGCATCCCAACTGGGCAATCTTTTGCGCTATTACAGCTTTTGCTTCTGGGGGCAATAATCCCACTACAGCTGGGCATCCTGGTTTGAGGATACCGGCTTTTTCTGTGGCAATGTCAGCTAAGGTTGGCCCTAGTTGCTGCCAGTGTTCCCGACTAATGGAGGTGATGATGCTTACCAGGGGGCGATCACATACATTAGTCGCATCCAAGCGTCCTCCCAGCCCCACTTCCACCACAGCGACATCTACCTGCTGTTGGGCAAAATACAACCACGCCGCTGCTGTGATGACTTCAAACTGAGTTGGAGTTTCTGTATCGGTGCGGATAGCATCCTGGACTGCAAGGAGTAATTCTCCTAGCGTCTCAGATGAAATCGGCTGTTCGTTAATACAGATGCGTTCAGTCCAATCAATTAGATGGGGAGAGGTGTAGCGTCCCACGCGATAGCCTGCCTCTGTCAGGACTGCGGAGAGGTAGGCACAAACCGAGCCTTTGCCGTTGGTTCCAGCTACATGGATGACTGGGACTGAGTGGTGTGGGTTGCCCAAATCTGCCAATAGTCGCTGAATTCGCTCTAGTCCAAGATGGACGCCAAAGCGTTGAAAAGGTTTAAGGATAGAGTCGATTTCCACGAGTAATTGGATACTAACTTTTTTTAATCAGGTGTAATTTTTCTGTCAATCTGCACCATCATTCTATACAGCATCGACTGGCAATTTGCTTGAGATGTAAGGGTAGGGTATTGCTAAGTATTTTTACCTGAAACTCTAATTTTATCTCTCAAAAACTTGGGAATATACCTAATATGGCACCAAAAACTAAAGGTTTACATGGTTCTGAAGCTCAAGCTAAAACCCGCATCCTTCTGGCGTTGTGGGACATGGGAGGAGCGACAACAGAAGTTAAGAAAGGTGAATTAACCAAACGAATTACACGGACTAATGAGACGGCTGGGGACTATAAGGGCGTTTTTGAACAATTGGAGAAAGAGGGCGCGATCGCGATCGTCAAAAATAAAGTCTCTCTGTTTGATAAAGGTGTCCAGATGCTAGGCGAAGGACTGAAAAGCCCTGAATTTAAGTTTGACAGCCAAATTGGAGCCAGAACAGCCAATGCTTTGTTGAAGTGGATCGGGGAGATGGGAACACTAGCTGATGGTGCAACTAAGAAGTCAGAGGATGCAGTTGCATCTTACGACGAGTTTAAGCAAGTGGCTTTGGATGTCTATGACCAACTTAACCGCGACTATAACCTGGATAATCTGGTGCCGATTTACCGGATTAGAAGAGAGGTGGGCGATCGCGTTAGCCGTTCTCAGTTCAACGAGTGGATGCTGGAAATGCAAGCTAACGATATTTTGCAGCTGATGGCGGGAGAGATGTCAGATATCACACCTGATAAAGCTGAAGACTCGATTACGACTCAGTTAGCTGGATTGCGCTACTACGCTAAACGAATAAGCTCTAACAATTGATTTTCATCTGCTTGTAGCTTCCTTAACTCACACGAATGATTATGACTAGCTCTCCTGTATCCTCCATTGAAGCCCTCAGCGCTGCTATCCAAAGCTACAACCTATTTGACAAACCTGCGATTGTCACGAATCAAGATGTATGGGACAAGGGTTTCCCTGATGTTGAAACTCTAAACGCTGAAGCTTCAGATGCGATTTTCCGAGCAATTGAGCAGGTTCGTAGTGGTCAATGTAAAGTGACTTCAATTGCCATGACTGCTGAACCAGGAGTTGGCAAAAGTCACATCATTAGCCGCATTCGGCATCGTCTTCAGGCTGAGGGGGGGGCTTTATTTGTTTATGCACGTAAGTATGGCAACTTGAACCTAATTAAGTACCAGTTTCAGCAAATATTGGCAGATAGCCTCAGTCAAATTGGTAGTCAAGGGGTCATGCAGTGGCAGGAACTAGCTGCGGATATGGCTAATAAAGCATGGAGAGCTATGAACCCCAATGCCCAACTTTTTTCTGCAAAACAGCTAGTCGAAACATTTAGTAACCCTAATAGTGCAGCCGCAAAAAACATAGACTGGGTAGACAAACTAGCCGCAGACTTTCGCCGCTTGAAACGTGTAGATCCGGATATTATACGCGCTATTTTGTTAACACTTTCAGAAGACTATGCACCACACGCAATTAAGTGGTTATCGGGAAAATCCCTCTCTGAGGCAAAATCTAACGCACTGGAATTGCCTAATCCTGACTATGAAGATAGTGATAAAGAAGCAGAAGCTTTTGAAACCGTTTGCCAACTACTAAACTTAATCAGTGATTATAACACATTGATTGTTTGTTTTGACGAATTGGATGCTAATGAAGTTGATGATGCTGGTTTAACAAGAGCACAGGTTATTGCTAGTTTAGTAAAGGATCTTTTTGATAATATAAACCGGGGTGTCATTGTCACAGTAATGCTACCCGATACATGGAAAAACAAAATCAAGCAATTTTCCAATGCTTCTGGAATACCAGCAAGAGTTTCAGCAGCACAGCCCAACCCCATCGATCTAAATTACATGGACGGTAGTTCCATTGTTAAGTTAGTTACTCTGTGGCTAGAGAACTTTTACAAAGACAAAAATTTAGTCCCTCCCACTGCTACTTATCCTTTTGAGAAAGAAGAACTTGTGGAACTAGGCAGGCAGAAACTAACTGTTAGACAGATTTTGAGATGGTGTGCAGATAACTTTAAGCCGCGTATTATAGTTGACCCAGCTCCGCCAATAATTGAACCAATAAAGCCTCCCGTTGAACTTGCTTTTAATAAAGAGCTTGAAGAAGGCTTAGGAGAGTATCTAGAAGATTTTTCATTGCTTGAAAAGGCTCTTAAATTTGGTTTTCGTACTTTAATCCATAAAAATGTAGAAGGAGTGACAATACAAGATGTCACAGGTGTTGAGCCGAAAAGAGATAACGCTGGTTACATTAACTTCAAGGTGCTTGGGACTGAAAAGGATAAAGTTGTTAAAATCGGAGTTTCTATTCTGCAATACTCACATGGAAAAGGGGTGACAGCAGGATTAAGTCGCCTAGTTCAATACAAAAAATTTGGTTTAACTCGTGGTTGCTTAGTTCGCTCTAAAAAAATCAATCCTCGCTGGAATGCCCAAACTCATCTTGACAAACTTATATCAGAACTGGGTGGGGAGTGGGCAATGCTAAAAGTAGAAGATGTAAAACCTCTGATTGCCATTCAGTCGGTTTATGAAGCTCGTCAAGACTATGGATTAAGCGAAGAGCAAATTTTTGATTTCATTGACGTAACCGGGCTGACAGCCAATAACCCTCTATTGAAAGAAATTTTAAGCGATCCATCTGGTCAAATTCCAACTGATGCAGTTGACGAATGAGTAATTTAGTTCCAATTTATACAGCCTTATGTTTACCTGCCCCTGATGTTGAAGCCTTAATTCAGGGGCAGATGATTGCAACGACTCCTAGAGTAACTATTGAGCAGGGACGGCAATTTGCCCTGTATCCGTCTGACAGATCGATTAATGCTCTACCACTGGAAGAATGCTACCGAGCTAGTTTTTTGCCGATTGCCCAGACTGCTATCATTAACGAAAATACTGAAACAGTTAAAACTAAAGCTTGGGCTAGGTGTGAGTTTTGCCAAATTTGGGATAAGACAGAACCTTTAGAAGCTTTATCACGATTAACAGTTTGGAGAAGAGAAGCCTTACAGGAAATACTTTTGCCACGACCGCATATTTTTATCGCTTACCTGCGTGTTTATCTGATACCTGAGCCGATTGAAATTCTTGTCAGTCCTGAAAATCAAAATCAACTGGGCAAGTTTGTTGGTTTACAACATTCTCTGACGGTTTCGGAATCATCGCCAGTGTTGAGCGATCGCACCTTCGCCCAACGCCGACACCAACTAGAACATCGACTGCCACCGCCACATCCTGAATTAGAAGAGTTGCAGGGAACGATCGCGCAGCTAGCCATTACCAACCCAGCCGCTAAAAAGCTAGACGGCGAACTCAAAATATTTCTAGGTTGGACTGAATCTTCACCCGTAACACAACCTAACCCCGATTTAGCCTGGATTCATAAAATTGCTGAGGTAGGGAACTCCAGTGACGGTCAAGCATTTGAAAAGCTAGTCCGCAAGAGCTTTATCAAGCTAGGTTTCACAAACTCTAATCGCAATTCAAAAGCAAGTCTCGATCCTAATGCAACTGGAGGGGCGGGAGGAATAGATATTTACTGTGAGGCTCCCTATCCAGTTGTTGGTGAATGCAAAGCCAGTAAAAATGAAAGTGTGCCGAACAGCGTCACAGCCCAACTCATCCATTTGGGTGTGACTCATCTCGGTCAAGTACAGTTTGACCACTCTATCAAGTTAATTTTTGCTGCTGGCCCTTTAACTGAGCCAGCTCGTAAAGCAGCTATTGAAAACAAAATGAATGTCATTCGCCCTGAAACTTTGCAAAAGCTAGTTGAACTCAAAGCCAAGCACGAAGGCTCTATAAATTTGCTAGAACTGAAACAATGTTTCCAACAAGAGCCGTTTGGCGTAGTTGACGATAAAGTTAACAGCTATATTGATAAGGTTCAACAAGGTATCAAACTGCGATCGCATCTAGTCCAAGTTTTGAAGAAGTATCAAGAAGAGAAAAAACTAGAAGCAGTGGGAGTTGAACGCCTTTGTGGTGTCTATGATGCCTCTAATCCACCGAAATCTTTATCAGATCGAGAACTGCACGAAATTCTGATCGAGCTTTGCTCCCCTTTGGCTGGTTACTTGGGGCGAATTAAGGCGGATGAGTGGAGGCGCGATCGCTTTTACTTCCTGCGCGACTTGCCAATTGAACAAAACCCCCCGCCTCTTCCCCATATAAGCAGCTAGATTTGCCTGGAGTAGCGGCCGTTAGAGTGCTTCGGCTTAGGTACGCGAGGAATATCGTCCCGGATCGGGTAAGATATATTGACCTTTTTAAGGTTAGCGTCAGCTTTTAGGCGATCGCGCATTTAACTTGCAAGTCTGTAAGTTTCAGGCTTCCTATAGCGCAGGCAACACAAGCTGCCAGTTCTATCCTGTATTAGATGCACAGCAGCTTAATATAGGATTAACTTAGCTAGACACATTCATTCTGCCTTGCCTTTCACCCCGTACCCCTAAAGGGGTAGAACGTTTCTAGCAAATTATCTAGTTCCCTACCTTAATACAGATCCCGATGAGCATATCTTCTAATTCTTCTATTGAAGAACTCAACGCTGCCATCCAAACCCATAACCCCTTTCTGGATAGAGGTGCCGCTGTCAGAATTCAAGACGTTTGGGAGCCAGAATTTTTTGATATCCCTACTCTGAATGCTCACGCTTCTGATGCTATTTTTCAAACGATTAGACAACTTAGCTCTAGTCAAGCCAAAGTCACCTCAATTGCCATAACAGGTGAACAAGGAATTGGTAAAACTCACCTCATTAGCCGCATTCGCCACTTGCTGCTAAATGAGGATAACGCTCTATTTATCTATGCTAGCGCCAGTAACTTTAGTGAATTAAACCTGATTCAATACCAATTTTTACAAATTTTATCACATAGCCTTAATCAAATTGGTAGCCAAGGCATCAGCCAGTGGCAAGAACTAGCTGTTGATATCTTGATAGAAGCTTACACATCTGTTAATAAATTAGGGCAAGTAGAAAAAATTATTCAATCGCCTAAAGATATAGTCGCAAACCAATTTACATATGTTATTGAGAAAAATAATAGCTTTATTGATAGCCTAACTTCAGTAATTAGTAAAAGTAAACCCAACATCGATCCAGATATTATTAGGGCTATTTTATTGACTCTCTCAGAAAACCATGCAGCTTACGCCATTAAATGGTTATCTGGGAACGATCTATCCGAGGCAAAAGCTGCGGAATTGCGGCTACCCAATCACTCTCAAGAAGAGCGAGAAGCTCAAGCTTTTGATTTTGTTCTCCAAATATTGAGTTTAATCGATGAGTATAGACCCCTACTTGTGTGTTTTGACGAACTAGAGGGTGTCACGCTCAATAATGCTGGTGCTACCAAAGCACAGGTGGTTGCTGAATTAGTTAAAAATCTGTTTGACAGTCTTACTCTCTCCAGCCGCAGTCATGGGGTGATCATTCTAACAGTAATGCTACCCGATACATGGAAACTGCAAATAAATACCCTTCCTGGCGGTCTTCCCTATCGGGTTTCAGCAGCAACAAAAGATCCGATTGAGTTAAAATATATAGATGGAGACTCTATTGTTGAGCTAGTCACTGTATTGCTTAACAATTTTTACGAAACACTAAATTTAGTTCCCCCTGATCCTGTTTACCCGTTTACAGAAAGCCAGCTTAAAAAACTTGGGAAACAAAAAACCACTATCCGGCAAGTTTTGCAATGGTGTGCAGAACATTTTAAAGTTCCTGATGCAACGATAAATGTCCATGAAGCGAAAGATGACTTGAACTTAGTAGAGGCTCATCCTGTTGAAGCTTTATTCAATAAAGAACTTACAACTGTTGAAGAATCTCTAGGAAACTTGTTGCAGGATAAGCCTACAGTTGCTGCTGCTCTTTTGCTGTGCTTCTTTACCGTTATAGGAAAAACCCTAGACCAATTAGAAGTAGAGCGCATTGATAAAGTTGAACCTCAAGGTGCAAACAAAGGTTATATTGACTTCAAAATCCTTGGTAAGGAAGACGAGCAAACAGTCAAAATTGGTGTCGCGGTAACTCCGTCATCTAACGGTATAGAATTCGCCAATGGATTAAAGCGACTAATTGATTACCAAAAGTTTGACCTGACTCGTGGCTGCTTAGTTAGTTCCCCAGAAATTAACTTCGCTGATATTCAAGCTGAAGAGAATTTAACTCAACTGCTATCTCCTCCATTAAGTGGAAAATTAGTGCCGTTGGAGGCTGAACATATCAAGCCTCTTTTAGCTATTCTGTCTATCTATAGTGCTCGTAAAGATTACGGATTAAGCAAAGAGGAAATTTTTGATTTTGTTGACCAAAAGAAGTTAGTCGTAGAAAACGAGCTGATCCTTGAAATTGTCAAACCTGCGTCTGCTCAATTTTCTAATGATTTAGTTAATAATGTGGAGCTTTGAATTCCAGACATGGCAATTAAACAAACTTGAGATTACCTATCATGTTGAATATGCTTTTAACATTTATTAATATTTGACACTTCTTAGAAAAATTGTAAAAATAGATACAGAAATAGTTTTGAATTTGCCTAATCGCTGCTCTTCCAGCCAGATCTCCTGAGGAGGCGAAACTAGAGCGCGATACTCAACGAGGGTATCTCAGTTTGTAATCAACATTCAGGAAATAGAATCACAGGCGAAGCATATGGAACTCTCTTATCGCGGTGTCAACTACGAAAACCATCCACCCACGCTGGAAGTGACGGAAGCCGAGATTTGCGGTAAGTACCGGGGACAAAATTTCAGCTTTCGCTATGTCAGGCATATTCCGCTACCCCCACCAGTTCCTAAGTTAATGTATCGTGGCGTTGCCCACGGTAATAATCAGCCATCAGCACAAGGAACCGTGGCAGATCAACCTGTGGCAAGAATTGCGGGTAAGACATTGCCAATCCCTAAAAGTAGTGAAAACTTCCTGGATGAGGCGGCAATAGCTCACCAAGCGAATATCCGCCGCAGCCTAGAACGCAGGCTCAACATAGCCAGAGCTAAGGGCGATGAAAGCCTGCTTCGCCTGCTGGAGGCGGAGTCAAAGCAGATAGCTTTTTAAGTAAATTAGCTTCGCTTTTGTGCTTCAGGGATAAAGCCACATTTGCTTGTCAGTGTGGAATTAAAAAAAAGTAGGGTAGATCTAGAGCGATCGCCCTTTTTTATTTTTTACCCATAACAAGCGCATTTTAGCCACCGAGAAATTCCCCCCTAGCGGGAAGTTGCAGTGACGTGTACAAATTACTACTTCACAATAGTTAATAATGTTGATCTGTGCCCCCTCGTAGCGGCGATGCCTTCTGTTCACTTCTAACTGTTAAGGGCGGTGCAGCAATTGTATGCTCCAGTTTGAGAACGTGCGTAGCGAACACCGCCAAAGAAAGCTGATGTCATTTGTGGAGACTTGAATATGCTTGAATCTTATCGTCAACACGTCGCAGAACGGGCGGCATTGGGTATTCCACCACTGCCGTTAGATGCCCAGCAAACATCTCAATTGTGTGAACTGCTGAAAAATCCCCCAACGGGAGAAGAAGAGACGCTGTTAGAACTTTTGCGCGATCGCATTCCTCCAGGAGTCGATCCAGCAGCCTACGTCAAAGCCTCATTTCTCACCTCTGTAGCCAAAGGCGAAATTACCACTCCCTTAGTTTCTCCCACCTACGCGGTAGAACTACTAGGTACTATGGTAGGCGGTTACAATGTGCAATCTTTAATTGACCTACTTCAGACATCTGATGAAAAACTAGCATCGGCAGCGGCAAATGCCCTCGGTAAAATTGTGCTGGTTTACGATGCCTTCCACGATGTCGAAGAATTAGCCAAAACCAATCCTTACGCCAAACACGTTATTGATGCTTGGGATGAGGCCGAGTGGTTCACCAGTCGCCCTCCCCTGCCACAAGCCATTACTGTCACCGTCTTTAAAGTACCGGGAGAGACGAATACAGATGATTTGTCACCCGCCACCCATGCGACCACGCGCCCGGATATTCCCTTGCACGCCTTAGCTATGCTGGAATCTAGGCAGCCGGGAAGCTTGGAAACAATCGCCCAGTTAAAGGAAAAAGGGCATCCCGTTGCTTATGTAGGGGATGTGGTGGGTACAGGTTCATCCCGGAAATCGGCTATTAACTCCGTGCTGTGGCATATTGGACAAGATATACCCTTTGTGCCGAATAAGCGGGCGGGGGGATATATTTTAGGAAGTGCGATCGCGCCCATCTTCTTTAACACTGCCGAAGACTCTGGGGCATTGCCTATTGAGTGCGATGTCACCAACATGGAAACCGGGATGGTCATTACCATCCATCCCTACAAAGGGGAAATTACCAACGAAGCTGGAGAAATCATTTCCACCTTTACCCTCAAGCCAGATACCATTACCGACGAAGTACGCGCAGGTGGACGCATCCCCTTACTAATTGGGCGCACACTCACCGATAAAATCCGTGCAGCACAGGGATTAGAACCCAGCCCCCTATTCATCCGTCCCCGCCCCCCGATTGATACAGGGAAAGGCTTCACCCTGGCTCAAAAAATGGTCGGGAAAGCTTGCGGTCTTAAAGGAGTTCGCCCCGGTACTTCCTGCGACCCGATCATGACTACAGTCGGTTCCCAAGATACCACAGGGCCGATGACCCGCGACGAACTAAAAGAACTTGCCTGCCTAGGTTTCAGTGCTGACTTAGTGATGCAAAGCTTTTGTCACACCGCAGCATATCCCAAACCCGTTGATGTCAAAACCCACCAGGAACTGCCAGACTTCTTTTCCTCTCGCGCAGGCGTTGCCTTGCGTCCCGGCGATGGCATTATCCACTCTTGGCTAAACCGGATGCTACTACCAGATACCGTGGGAACTGGCGGCGACTCCCACACCCGCTTCCCCTTGGGGATTTCCTTCCCAGCTGGATCTGGGTTAGTTGCCTTTGCAGCTGCCTTAGGTGTGATGCCGCTAGATATGCCGGAATCTGTTTTAGTGCGGTTCAAAGGCGAGTTGCAACCAGGTATCACGCTGCGGGATATCGTGAATGCGATTCCCTATGTGGCGATGCAAAAAAATTTGCTAACTGTGGAGAAGCAAAATAAGAAAAATGTCTTCTCCGGGCGGATTATGGAGATTGAAGGTTTGCCAGATTTAAAGGTAGAGCAAGCTTTTGAACTCACCGATGCTAGCGCTGAACGTTCTTGTGCTGGTTGCACGATTAAGCTGAGTGTGGAGACAGTAGCAGAGTATTTGCGATCGAATGTAGCCCTGTTGAAAAATATGGCAGCGCGGGGATATCAAGATGCCCGTACTATTATGCGTCGCGTTGCCAAGATGGAGCAGTGGTTAGAGAATCCGGTACTTATGGAAGCAGATGCAGATGCGGAGTATGCGGAAATTATCGAGATTGACCTTAACGAGATCACAGAACCCATTGTTGCCGCACCGAACGACCCTGATAATGTCAAGCTGTTGTCTGAGGTTGCTAACGATCCCATCCAAGAAGTATTCGTCGGTTCCTGCATGACTAATATCGGTCACTACCGCGCTACTGCAAAAGTGTTGGAAGGTGAATCAACTGTTAAAACCCGCTTGTGGATTTGTCCCCCAACCCGCATGGATGAACATCAATTAAAAGAAGAGGGTATCTACGGAGTATTTAATGCAGCAGGTGCGCGTACAGAAATGCCTGGTTGTAGTCTATGTATGGGTAATCAGGCGCGGGTTGCTGATGGGGTAACGGTGTTTTCTACTTCCACCCGCAATTTCAATAACCGCATGGGTAAAGATGCGCGAGTTTATCTCGGTTCCGCTGAATTAGCAGCAGTTTGTGCAATGTTAGGTCGTATTCCCACAGTGCAGGAATATCTAGAGATTGTCGCCCACAAGATTCATCCTTTTGCTGATAACTTGTATCGCTATCTCAACTTCGATCAAATTGCTAATTTTGAGGATGAAGGTCGCGTAATTCCACTGGAAGAAATGCCCCGAATAGAAGATATTTTGGGGATGCCTACAGCGGCTGGGAGATAATCAAAGTAAGGTGGGCAATGCCCACCTTACACCGTCACATACGAGGTGAACAGTATGGATTTTTACACAGTAGTAATAAGACAAAGTGCAGGTTATTGGGTTGCTTTGTGCCTAGAAAATGGGCTAGTAGGGCAAGGTAATACCCAAGAAAATGCAATTAGCAAGCTGAAAGATGCTATTGATTCTTTCCAAACTGTTTATGAAAAAAAATCAGGTATTTATACTGCTCCTATTTCAATAGAAGAATTGCATGAGTTCTTGATGGTTGAGGAGCAAGAGCAAAGGTCAGAGATATATGAATTAAGAAAGGTTTATGCCTAAAAATATACCTTCCCTTAAACCCAAAGAGCTAATTAAGTTGCTGGAGAAAGGCGGATGCAGATTTTATAGAGAAGGAAAAGGAGACCATTGCTTATACATACGTGAATTTGAAGAACAGCGCCGAGTAGTTCCTATAGATATGGGAGTAGGAGAAATGTCACCGGCTTATGTACTGCGTATTTTCAGGCAATTTGGCTTTACTGATGAAGAAATTGAAGGTATTTTACAGTAATAGATTTTAAATGGGTAAACTAGAACACTATCGCTATTCCGATTTTTCCTAATTTACTACTGTAGTGAGGGCTTAAGTTCTCACTACAGTGTAAATCATTTATTTCAGTCAGGGCTTTTTAAACCGATAATTCCAAGTTTTTATAGCCAAGTCGATATACCAGCCTAGCCCATTATGATTTTCTATTTTGTATGATTCCCACCATTGAGAAGTAGCATCATCAATAGGTGGCGTAATACCTTTTAGAAGATACATGATTAACCAAAAGGTATTTGACGAGCCGAATGTAGCTTGTGCAATGTATAAATTAGGCTGAGACCATTTTACCATACCATGCCTGTTTGAGGACAGACCTATATTAGTGCTAGGTTTATTTTTAAGCTCAATATTATCTTTAGTACATACTATCCATTCAATAATGGAAGTTTTAGACAAAGGACTGTTATCCTTAGCCAAAATAAACCCGAATCGGGCTACAGGTATTTTTATATTTGTTTTAACGTGGGTTGGCAACCAAAGAAATAAACATACACTTTTATTAGTATTAGTTATTTCTGCCAGCTTTTTATGGTTTTCACCTTGACCAGTACCGTAGAGTATTTTACTATACGATGGGCTAACCATTTCCTTGATTTTCGGTTGAGACATAAACAGGGAACGCAGATATATAAAATCATTTATATACTCTGTTGGTAGTTTTCCTACAAAGTTCAAAGTGAAAGCAGGTAAAATATTACCAGCTACATCTGAGCTTGCTGGGACATCGGGTAAACCAAATATGGGGTAAGGGATATCATAAGTATTATCACATAGTTTAAACTTACCTGAGTTATTTTGATTTTCAACACGAAACGCCCAAAAGCACAAATCATTCTCAAACTTAGAAGCTTCTTTGTCTGTATAATTATCTTCATGAAAGCTAGGTGCGATCGCTACTAGCTTGACTGGCAATGAGTAATCTATTTCGTCGGCAAAAGGTTTATCTGTCAAAATAGCTTTACGATACCGAATTAGCTGAGAAACTATATATCTGTCTTCTTCATTTTTTAACTCAATAATCACTGGCTGTTTATTGGATTTAGCACAGCCGAATAAATCACATCGCTGCATTTTAATACTATGTTGTCGCTTTAATAAAACAAAATCAGGAAATATCTCATTAAAATTGGTTTCGATATAATTTTCTAAATCAGTTTCTGACTGAAAGCGTATTTTACCGCCAAAGTATATTAATTTACGGTTAGTTTTTTCTGATTTTTCATTAAACTTCCGCAGTTGGGCAGTTAAATGTTGCGCTTTTAGGTAGGGCATGAGAATTGTCTTAAAGGCGGATAAAGTGAATAGACTTATTACAAAAGTATGTTTTTTGGAGTTTCACCCAAAGATGAACACTAGATTTACACAAGATTTGGAGCAAAAGGTTGCTCGACGCCGTGCAAGAGTTCTAATGAAAAAACTGGGGGCGCGATCGCCTTTCTTGGATGAAATAGGCGATCGCACCCTAGCCTATCATCCAAAACCTAACCCCCCCAACAGAGGCCCATAGGAGAGAAGGGGGCGCAAGAGACTTCTCTGGTCCTATTCCAGGGTTATGGGAATGGTCAATCGGTGCGATCGCTACCAACTCACCAGGCACTAGATCCAGTTAACGCTTCGCAGCCATTGCCAAACGCCAGTCTTTCTTCTCACCATAACCCCCTCACTATGTTCTTGGACGACCGCCTTGAACTCCTCACCTGTGAAGATATAGCCTAATTCCTGAGCAGTGTTGAGGAACTCATCCGGGTTCCCTACTGTATAAAACTTTTCTCGCAAAGCTGTATTGTGAGCAACATCTGCTAAAAATTGTTTAGCAATCTCTTGAGACATCTTTAATAATCCCCTTTTTGGAGCGCGTCCTAGTTAAAGCGTTCACTACAATAGTGTCAAAGTTAGAGTACCCAAAGTCCCTCACAAAGATCACTTCTACATCTGTAGAGCAGCTTGCCCCTTGCCGTAGCCTATTGCTCCTTGTAACGTATCCCTTAACATTCCACCCCCATTGCTGGTAGCGCTTAAGAAGGAAATACCCTAGAAGTAGCCGAATTGGGAAGCAAGCAATGACTCAAAATCACAATGATGAGCCAGATCCAATTGATCTGCGACCTTCGCATCTAACTACTACGCGGATACGACCTTGGGGCACAGTTACCGTTTTAGAAGAAAGCCAACGCTACAAAATTAATCGCATAGAGGTAAAGCCAGGTCATCACATTAGTACCCAAATGCACTATCACCGCAGCGAACACTGGATTGTCGTCTCTGGTACAGCCAAAGTGATCTGTAATGGTGACGAGACAACGCTGATGCAAAAACAGTCAACCTACGTTCCAATGTGTACGCCTCACCGCGTCGAAAATCCAGGAGTAATTCCACTGGTCATGATTGAAGTCCAAAATGGAGAATACCTTGGAGAGGATGACATTACCCGTTTATCAGAAGCTCCAGAGGACTAAACTCAGGGAGATAGCCTCAGCGGCGTCTTAGATCAAACACCACTCTAGGGGCGGCGTAGGTGTCGCCCCTACCTATAGCGGACAGAGCCACCAGTTGTGTAAGTCCTGTGCCAATTACTCCAACCCGACGAGTATCTCTCAGTGCTTAAAAAGGGTCTAGAGAGTGAAAGTGATGTATGTTAAAGTACCAATGTTGAATTTGATTCGGTTGTAGGTTTTGTTCTTTGTTACAGAATTGCCAAACAATGTATTATTCTGTATCGGCAGGCATATCTCCGAAACTGAATCTCTACACTTTTTAACATTGGAGGTATTTCATGTCGATTTATGTAGGTAACCTCTCCTACGACGTTACGCAAGACGACATCAGCTCTGTTTTTGCAGAATACGGAACCGTAAAACGGGTTAATGTCCCCACAGACCGTGAAACTGGACGTCTGCGGGGCTTTGCTTTTGTAGAAATGGCAACAGAGGCTGAAGAAACAGCAGCTATTGAAGCACTAGATGGAGCCGAGTGGATGGGGCGTGACCTTAAGGTAAACAAAGCCAAACCCCGTGAAGATAATAGAGGTGGTGGTGGCCGCAGTGGGGGCGGAGGTAACAGAGGTGGTGGCTACGGAAATTCTTCTCCTGGACGCTATTAAGTTGCTGGCACGCGAACTGGAAATCACGCATTGAAATAGCAAAGATTGGCCGCTCGTGCAACCTGGATTCATAATGTTTATTATGGACTTACACTTCAAACAGCAGGGCATCTGCCAGAGTTTCTCGAGCAGAAAATCAGCCCTCTAAGCAAACCTCTGTATTTCTTGTTGCTCTGCGTAAGTCCTATAGTAAATAACTTTGTGAAACGGTAGAAATTAAGACGGCCTTAGAACTGAATCACCTCTAGGAAGAAAGGAGCAAGGATGACCCAGGTGCTACTAGGCGAAAATGAAGGTATTGATTCGGCTCTACGCCGATTCAAACGCCAAGTCTCTAAAGCGGGAATTTTAGCAGATGTAAAAAAAAATCGGCACTTTGAAACTCCCCTGGAAAAGCGCAAACGCAAGGCAGTTGCGGCTCGACGCAAGAGACGTTTCAATTAGCTTTAGGCTGTTAATGGCGTTGAAGAGAGCAAACTAGGCAGCCAGATTCGACTTCACCGCCCGGAGCAATGATTCGGGCGGTGATTTTAGTAGGTAACCCGCAATACAACAAAAGTGTTGAAGTGTGGTTCGTTCCCTATAAAATGTAAGGCTATAAAACCTAAAGCCTATTAGGGGCAAAAAATAGCCTCTCTTATCGCTTAGAACAATATAGAAATCTGAGCCTTCTCTGTCAGTAAGTGGCATTAGAGTTAACAAAAATACGGTGCTTCTCCACACCAAAAATATCTATGGCGCAATGAAAGTGAAACTGCGAATTTTCCGTAGTAGCAAGGGTTGGGATAATTGCCAAAGGGTAATTTTGGAACATCTCCCGATGCTTGTCTCATCTAGACACTAACAAAAAATTTTAGGAGCCTTGCCTTGTGAGATTAAACTTGCTACTACTTAACTGTTTGAGCATTTTTGTGTGTTCATTGCCTGCTATGGCCGGTGAACTTGTCTTTTGGAATTTTGATGCCAATGCCAACCGACTCCAATTCAGGACGAACGCTGGGGTACAGCCAAAAGCAATGTTGATTTTTAACCCCACGCGCTTGGTTATTGATTTGCCCGGTACAGCTCTGAAAAGCCCGACGGTGAAAAAGCCCCTAGATGGAGCTATGGCGTATCTAAGGGTTGGGCAGCTTGACGACCAAACCACTCGCCTAGTCATTGAATTAAAACCCGGTTATACCATCGACCCCCAAAAAGTACTATTTCGGGGAGCAACACCAGTACAGTGGTCAGTGCAAATGCCCACGCCTCAACGGCTCTAAGAGGGTTCGGCAGGAGTACTTCTACCGCCTGGTCTGTGATATTGGTTTAGACAAAGTGTGAATTACCCGTGCATGACTCTGGGGGAGTGTCAATTAAGATACTAGTAAGTAACTAGATATCAACTCATGCCAGGTTCCAAAAATCGAGAAGCGTTCATTCCCTATCGCCGCCGGGATATTATTGAACTTTGCCTGCAAGATGGTCAGCTATCTGCTGCTGATGCTTTAAAGTTTAAGGATTTCTGCCAAATCCTATCAGCGTATTATCACTTCCGCTTTCACCATACGCTAGAAATAATCAAAGACAACTACGTCCCCTTCAATCCCAACACAGATGTTCAACCATTAATTCAACCGAGCCTTGACCAATATGAAGAGATGGAGTCAATGGTTGTTGATGCATTTAACCATATCTTAGAAAGAGCTAATTATATTCCTTTATCTGAAGCGACTGTACAAAAAGCTTTGGCAAATAAATCTTTAATAGATTTAAAAACCCAGGTTAATTTTGAGGAATTCGATAGATTTATATGCTATTACCAGGGAAATAACTACAAAACAATTTATTTAAAAAAGTTCATTTTCTGGAAAGAAGAAAAGGTTCTTGATATTTTTGAACGAATTGTTTTACTAATTAAATTTAAAGAAGCTGCTTATTTCCGGAGCAAAAAAGCCAAGATAGATCAGCTAAAATTTACTCCCGGTAAGATGTATGTTTACTTTTATAAAAATGTTCCTCAATTAGATATTGACTTGCTCTTTCCTAACGTAACAACCCGTATGACTTGGAAAGATCGGCTGCTCTTTGGAGTTCCGGCTATTGGGGCTGCCGTTCCACTTCTGTTAAAAGCCTTACCAAATATATTACTGCTGATCGCTGCAATTTTGCTGGTACTAAACGCAACTCCCCTAATAGAAGCGTTGGATGTAGAACCGGATCAGCTCCGAAATGTTATGCCGGTTCTAGTAGCAACACTCTCCTTAGGAATGACTTTGGGTGGATTTGCATTTAAGCAATACACCACTTACAAAAATAAAAAAATTAAATTCCAAAAAGATGTAACTGATACGCTTTTTTTTAAAAATTTAGCTAACAATGATAGCGCCTTCGGGCGGCTCATAGACATTGCTGAGGAAGAGGAATGTAAGGAAATTATTTTGGTGTATTACCATCTAATGATCAGTGAAGAACTACTCAATCCCGAACAGCTAGACTCTAAGATCGAAACCTGGATGGAGAAGAAGCTGGGCACCACGATTAACTTCGATATCCACGGTCCGTTGAATAACCTGCAAGATATTAAAGGCGAAGTGAGCCGGAATACTGAACAAACCAATAGTGCTGCTGAAATCTCTTTATTAACCTACGATAGCCAAGGGTTTTGTCATGTTCTCCCCTTAGAAGAGGCTATGGTAGTACTCGATCAGGTTTGGGATAATGCCTTTCGGTATAACGGCATAGCTTTATGATACTCTGCCGCATCAGCGAATATGGTTCAGCTAAGGCTAGGAGTGAACCACAAAGGCCCAAAGGACACAAAGAAGAAGGAAAGGTAGAAGGCGCTAACTGAACTGTATTGCCCCAGAAGCTCCTGGGATGAACCTCAAACACAGCGCGTTGCTCGCGATAACGCTCATCTACACTTAACTATATGGAATTATCCTGCTCAATAGATGCGGAATGTGCCTGGTGGTGGCAAACTAAGGCTAAATACTAGAGCTAATCATCCAGATAGCGCTTTGGAGCTTTTCCTTGCTCGTCATTAGATTACGATGCAACAGGTTACCCTCTGACACGTTACGTGCCTGGTTGTTAGGACAACCCAAGTTAGCGTCACGTTTCAGGCGCGAGGACTCTTGAGGAAATTATGCAAACAGTTATTCTTGTTCTCGTTGAAGTTTTGATTGTCATAGGACTTTCCCGGCTTGTGGGCTTGGGATTCCGCTGGATTAAGCAACCCTTAGTAATCGGCGAAATCGTAGCCGGGATTATGCTAGGGCCATCTTTGTTTGGTTTGGTTGCTCCAGATTTAGCGGCTTCATTGTTCCCAGCTGAAGCCGTTCCCTTCTTGAATGTGCTATCTCAAGTAGGGCTAATCTTTTTCATGTTTCTGATTGGCTTGGAGCTAGATCCAAAGTATCTCAAGGGAAACTTGGACATAGCGATTTTGACTTCTCACGTCAGTATTTTGGTACCGTTTTCGCTGGGAAGCGTGCTAGCTCTGCTACTTTACCCTCTGGTTTCTAATGACAGCGTGGGGTTTACTGCCTTTGCCTTATTTTTAGGGGCGGCAATGTCGATTACGGCATTTCCGGTACTGGCTCGGATAATCACTGAGAACAACTTACAGGGTACGCGCTTGGGAACTTTGGCGCTGACTTGTGCCGCAGTGGATGATGTCACAGCTTGGTGCTTGTTGGCGCTGGCGATCGCAGTTACTCGTACCAACAGCATGGTGGGAGCCATACCAACTATTCTGTGGTCGTTGTTCTACATAGGGTTTATGGTGACGGCGGGGCGTTGGCTCCTACAGAGGATTTCCAGACACTACGATCACGCTGGACGGCTCAACCAGTTCGTTTTGGCTGGTATATACATGGCCGTGGTTGCTTCAGCCTTGATAACAGAGCTGATTGGCATTCACTTAATCTTTGGGGCGTTCCTCTTGGGAGCAGTAATGCCCAAGAACCCTGGCCTAGTGCGGGAGTTGGCCGAGAAAACTGAAGACTTTGTTCTCATATTTTTGCTACCAATATTTTTTGCCTATAGCGGTTTGCGAACTGAAATTGGCTTACTCAACAAGCCTGAATTGTGGCTCTTATGTGCAGCAGTTTTAGGAGTGGCGATCGTTGGTAAGTACGCGGGTACCTATGTCGCAGCTCGTGTCTGCGGTATCGACAAAAGAGAAGCCTCTGCACTCGGCTGGTTGATGAATACTCGCGGTCTAACTGAGCTGATTGTGCTAAACATTGGTCTCAGCTTGGGGGTAATCTCACCTTTGCTGTTCACCATGCTGGTAATCATGGCGCTGGTAACGACGTTTATGACCTCTCCACTTTTAGAGTGGACTTATCCGAAAAAGCTAATTCAACTGGATATGGTAGAGCCAGATCCAACTGCCGGGGAAAGCACAGAAGTTGGTTCTCCTACCTATCGGATTTTAGTGCCTGTTGCTAATCCCAATACGCAGAAAGGTCTGCTGCATATCGCCTTAGCGATCGCAGATACAAAAATGCAACCCGCTGCTGTTCATCCGCTCAGCTTAATTCAACTAGAAGAGGACTATTTATTTCAAAGCACTCCCGGAGAAGCAGATCGGTTGATCCAAACCCGCAAAGCTGCCTTGGAAGCGTTGATTCAAACTCTTGAACCCCCAGAAATTCGTCATTTAGTACATCCAATTGTCCGTACTACCAAAGATGTGGGGCGGGCAACAGTAGAGGTTGCTAAACTCGATCGAGCCGATTTGATTTTAATGGGATGGCACCGTCCGGCATTTAGTACGAATCGCTTGGGTGGACGAGTCGGTCAAATTCTTAGCTCTGCCCCGGTAGATGTAGCGGTGTTTGTCAACCCAGACGATAGTAGTGGGTCGGAAGTCCGCTCCTACGAAAAGTTATTAGTGGTGTACGCAGCTAATATTCATGATGAGTTAGGACTGGAACTCGCCATGAGACTCCTTGTTAATCGCGATACGCGCCGTCTCACTGTTTTACGAGTAGTGCAACAAGGGGAGGCTCCCAGTGAATTAAGCTACGAGTTTATGACTTTGTTGGAGCAATTGCCAGCCACGTTGCGATCGCGTATTGAACTGCCCATTGTAGAAGCACCCAACCCTATCCAAGCCGTAGTTGAGGCATCTGGATCGGTTGACTTGACTATAGCTGGCACTAGCCGTGCTTGGGGAATCGAGCGTCAAACCCTAGGACGCTACACAGATCAGCTGGCTATTCAGTGTCGCTCCTCGCTCTTAATTACGCGCCGCTACAGTCAGGTCACTTCTCACCTCTCCTCGCTGCTTTCACCTACAAGCAACGAAGCGCCTGTTGACACACAAGAGTCTGGAGTCGAAGTATGATGAGTCATTTCAGCCCCAAGTCCTTGGCATTTTATGGAGTGGCGATTGGTTCAGTTGTGGTTTTGTTTAATGTTGTCTCCGCTTACGGAGAAAGCAAGCTCAAGGCTCCTCCCGCTATAGATGGAGACTACCGAATCAGCGCCCAAAATTTGCCGGGATGCCTCAAAGCCGACGAACTAATATTAACTGTTCAGCAATCGGGTCAGTACTTAAGCGGCTATTTATTGCCTGCTGACAAAGGCGACCAAAAACATACGACTGCTGAGGAGAAACCCTCCTTATCTGGTCTGTGGCAGAATCAACAGTTGAATTTGTCTGGTTCAGTGCCGCACTTAAAAAGTTGTAATAATTCAGCCGCTCAAACAGAAGCGTCAGGTTCTCCCTCAGTTAATATTGAAGGTCGAGTGCAGGAAAAAAACCTAGAAGGTAATATAGCCCTAAGTTCTGTTCCAGGGGAAGTTAAGTTTACAGCGCAGCAAGAAGCACCAGTGAAACAGGAAAAACAAGAACATTGATGTCAGTAATTACAGGTACAACCAAACTGCTGGGGGTCATTGGTTATCCCGTTGAGCATTCCCTGTCGCCCGTGATGCACAATGCTGCGATAGGCGTAGCCCACACAAAGGCAAATTTAGGACTCGATTATGTCTACGTACCCCTTCCTGTTAAACCAGAGGATCTAGAGGTTGCGATCGCAGGCTTTGCCGCCATCGGTGTTGTGGGCTTTAGTGTCACAATTCCCCATAAGCAGGCGATTATGCCGCTGTTAACAGAAATTTCCCCCATCGCCCAGTCTGTAGGGGCGGTGAACACGGTTTGGCGTACCAGCTCCGGCTGGAGTGGCACGAACACTGATGTAGAGGGATTTGTTGCGCCACTACGGGAGAAAAACCGAGATTGGAGTCAAACTGTAGCAGTGATTTTGGGCAATGGCGGCGCAGCACGGGCTGTAGTGGCAGGCTGTACCCAACTAGGTTGCGCCCAAGTGCGAGTCGTTGGGCGTAACCAAGAGAAGTTAAACCAATTTTTAAATAGCTGGGTTAATTCACCCCTACCTATTAAACTCAGCGTTCATAACTGGGAGGAACTACCAAGTCTAATATCTCAGGCAGATTTATTGGTGAATACAACGCCTATCGGCATGTATCCCCATGTTGATAAGTCGCCAGTGGATGAAGCTGTAATGGCAAAAATGCCTATGGGTGCGATCGCTTATGACTTGATTTACACACCCAACCCGACTCAGTTTCTCAGGGCAGCTCAAGCCCAAGGTGCGAGCGCCATTGATGGGCTGGAAATGCTAGTACAACAGGGAGCCGCCGCCCTACAAATTTGGTTGCAGCAGCCAGTGCCAGTGGACATCATGCGCCAATCCCTGCGACAGCATCTAGGCTTATCAACCTAATTGATTTTTCTTTCTCTGCTCCCCCTGCTCCCCCTGCTCCCCCTGCTCCCCCTGCTCTCACCCCGTCGGCCAGCGCCATTTATAGCGATTCCATTCATAGATACCTTGAATCTCGTATTCAATGCCGCTCTCGAAGCGGATAATGCAATTGGTATGGGAGCGAGTGGCTTCGGTCGCTGCTTCACGCTCGCCCTGTGGTGTTTCGTACAGCCCAATTACCGTGCAAGGAAACCATTCCTGGCTATAGGGCCCCGTCTCTTGTACCCACTCCCAGAGGCCATTCGAGACTTCAATGCGATCGCCCACTTTGAGCTTTAAGGTTCCATCTGTTTCCTGCTCAAAATATTCAGCTAAGTGAATCTGCTTAATACGATTGAGCCATTGGAACCCGTAGCGATCGCGAATGAATTGTATCGCTCCAGAGTCCCGATTGTGCAGCCAGTCGTTCAGTAATGTGATTTTCCAGGAGCGATTTTGTCTTTCTTGTTCTTTAACGAATTGCAATAAGGCTTGGCGTTCCTCGGCAGCCAGTTCGTCTAAAGGATTAATAGTCGCACCACTGCGATCGCCCGTCGCCTGAGCGCCCATCTGGTTTACACTAAATTCCTGGGTAACCACTTCCAGCAGGATTTGTTTCTGCCTCTCACTCAGAGGGCAGAACGCCGCATCACATTGGTTAAATGCTGCAAGCATTGCGGCTTCAATCTCAGCTGGGGTCATGGCGGCTAGAGAAATTGGACTCTTACCGTGCTGCGTCCTTGATTTTTAAGCAGAAATTAAGTAGGTGGCTGTAATTAAACTTAGGCTGGAAATTGTTAGTAGTTAGAAGTTAGTAGGATTTTTACCACTAATCACTAGCTACGCTCCCACAGTTATATTTATTTGGAGCCAATCTGCTTAATCCTTTATTATCGCAGCAGAGGGTTGAAAGTACTACCCAAGCCAGTTGGTTCTAAATTAGCGAGCAGCTGAGGTTAAAATTACAGCACAGATTAATTCATGGTGCGGTTTATGCGATTTCGAGCCTTAGCTATCGTTGTTGTTTCCTGTATGCTATGGTGTGCGAGCTGGGTGTTGGCTCCCTCGGCTCTGGCATTGACCCAGATTCAACTATTAGACCTTTCCTATCACAACTGCCCAGATGAATTAGCTCAAGGGGCTGTAACCAGCGGTGGTATCACCCAGGCTGCCAATTGCTTTATCGTTACTGGCAAGGCAGAAAATAAATCTGGTAAGCCTGTCTACGATGCGGATATCTATGGTCGCATTTATGATGCTGATAATAATTCAGTGATGGAAAACCGCACTCGTCTCGGCTCCATCGAAGAGGTGCCACCGGGAGTCAGTGATTTCGAGATGAGAATCTCTGTGCCTGCTTCTCTACCGACACCCCTTCAGCTAAAGCAGTTCAAGGCGTCTGGCTTTAGTGGCAGAGTTCGCCGCTGACGCCCTATGAGTGCAGGAGAACTATTACCTAGCCTGTGAAACTTAGAACCCAATGCTTGACTGTGCGCCAGGATCAAACAGGCTAGCCACAAATTGCAGCAAAAAAAGCGCCAATATTGGGGAAATATCTAGAGTTCCACCTAGTGGCGGAATAAAGGAACGGAATAGGTCTAGGTAGGGATCGGTTACGGGACTCAAGGCAGAAGCTAGCTGGTTCATCCAGTTGACTGTGGGAAACCAAGTCAAGAGAATGCGAATTACTAGCAGAATTATATAGATTTGCAGAAAGTAGTAGAGACTGTTGGTCAGCAACGCAGCTGAGGAACTCATGGATGGTGCCGCTTCCTTTGTAATTTCTGAAGTTAGTTTAACGGATATCCTTGCCTTCTGCATCGGTCAAGCAGGGTTGATCGAGAAAGCAATTAGCAATCCTTGAGATAGCTAGTTTAAAGGAGTTTCCAGTAGGAGCATGGCAGTGCTCCTATTTTAATTATGGAAAACAAAAAAGCAAAGCATCAGAATTTCTTACCCCCGATATAAAAGTCGTAGGATTTTAGCTAGTAGCTAAACGCTTTTCCTGACGGCGACTAAAAAGCTGAGTTTTAGGCTTCAGGGGTGAGCGTTAGCGAAGCCCTGCGGCGCTAACGCTCCTCGCTTTGCATAGGGCGCTCCATAGCAGTCTCTATAGCGTTGCCATTCACATTACCCAGAGACAACCGCACTTCGTCAATCGCCGCATTCAATTGGGCAATTTTATCCTCTAAGCTGCGGCGAGAAGCTTCGATACTGTCTGAGTCCTTAAGTTGACGTTTTTTACCTTTGGTAGCCTTGGCTTCTGACAGGCCGCGATTAAGTAAAGATGCATCCGCATCGCCACTATCGGTTGCGCGTCCTGAAGCAACCAGCGCCCCGATCGTTCCACCGATCAAGCCTCCCACTATTGCTCCAGCCAGAAATCCGCCCGTAAAACCATCGCCCTGACTCATAAGCTGTTACTTTTTAGTTGTGAGTTGTTAGGGGCTTTCGCATTCAATAAACCTGGGCACGAAAGCTTCGCCCGTAGAGTTGTTAGTTACTTATGTCCCAGCTTAGCAGTTACAACGCTCCTTGTTGACCTAGGTGCCCAGCGATGAAGGAGCGATCGCTGTCTTAAGTGCCAAAAGTGCGATCGCCCGCATCTCCTAACCCTGGCACAATAAATCCCTGACTATTGAGACCTTCATCAATAGTTGCTGTATAGATATTCAAACCAGCATAATTAGTCCCCAGTTTTTGTAAAGCTGGTGGTGCTGCAACTACAGAAATAATTCGCACCATTGCGGGATCGACGCCTCGTTTGGTCAATTCTGCCATTGTAGCCATGATTGTCCCACCCGTCGCCAGCATCGGCTCAGTGATTAAAACCCGCGTTTGAGGGTCAAACTGCATTGGCAATTTGTTGAGGTAACAGCTGGGTTCTAGTGTTTCCTCATTTCGCACCAAGCCAAGATGGTAAATTGACGCTAAAGGCAGCAAAGTCTGCGCCCCTTCCAACAACGACAGTCCTGCTCGCAAAATTGGCACTACCACCAGTGGCACCTCTGGATTCACAAACGTAGCTGGGCAGGAAGCTAGTGGAGTTTGCACTGTTGTTTCCACGGTAGGTAACCAGTCACGAATTGCTTCATAAGTGAGCCAGCGTCCCAGTTCCGTCATAGCGCTGCGAAACAAAGTTGGTGGTGTCATGGCATCACGAGCGACGCCGAGCCAGTGCTTAATCAGTGGATGGGGGGGAACATAGACACGCAGTTGCAGAGCCATATTTGTATAGAAGATACCAGCTTTAAAGCCTGAATTATCATAGCTCCCTTCCGTTTCTTCGGATGCTGCTTGTTTGCTTCCCTACCTAAGCCTAAATCTACTTGTTGAAAATTATTTGCATTAGTGTTGACATATATTTTCAACAAAGCTATATTGCTTTTAGTGTTCTCCTCTCAAATTTAAGGATCGGCAGGTGGGACGGGTTAGCAGCAGCAAGCTTGTCCCCACTTTTTTTTAAACTTCTAGAACTTCACAGTGGCCTACTGTCCGGTAAAGGCTAGACATAAATCTATGAGTTCGTTCTCTGGACAATTTTAATCTAGAAGTGCGATCACGCAGACCCGGCTTTTATCCTCACCGTGCTCACGGGTAGGAGGGTATACCCGCCTAATGTGATATGTTAAAAAATGTTTCGAGACAGTTTAATACGTAAAATTTAATTCAAGCCTCGCCCCAAAAGTGGGTCAGGTAAATCTAAAATCTAAAATTATTTGACTCCATGCCTGCTACTTCCACCTCATCCCAACCCAGCTATCAATTCCAGCCACAAACATTTGATGTGATCGTGATTGGCTCTGGAATTGGGGGGCTGGTAACGGCAACTCAGCTAGCCGCCAAGAAAGCCAAAGTGCTGGTGCTGGAACGCTATCTCATCCCAGGAGGCAGTGCCGGATACTTTGAGCGAGAGGGCTATCGCTTTGATGTTGGGGCGTCGATGATTTTTGGGTTTGGCACTCAGGGCACCACCAATCTCCTCACCCGTGCTCTTGATGCTGTGAATGCCAGCCTGGAAACTATCCCAGATTCAGTGCAGATTGACTATCACCTGCCTAACCATCTTGATTTAAAAGTTCATCGCAATTATGAGAAATTTTTGCAAGAACTGATAGATCATTTTCCCCACGAACGTCAAGGCATCCGCAAGTTTTATGATGAATGCTGGAAAGTATTCAACTGCCTCAACGCGATGGAGTTGCTCTCACTGGAAGAACCCCGGTATCTAACTCGCGCGTTTTTCCAGCATCCCTTTGCCTGTCTTGGTTTAGTCAAGTACCTGCCTCAAAATGCCGGAGAGATTGCTAGGCGCTACATCAGCGACCCAATGCTATTGAAGTTTATTGATATGGAGTGCTATTGCTGGTCTGTTGTTCCAGCTGACCTGACACCGATGATTAATGCTGGGATGGTATTTTCAGACAGGCACTACGGCGGGATTAACTACCCCAAAGGCGGCGTGGGTCAAATTGCCCAGAAACTGGTGGAAGGACTCGAGAAAGCTGGAGGGAAAATCGAGTATAAAGCCAGAGTAACTAAGATTGTTACAGAAAAGGGGCGAGCAGTGGGAGTGCAGCTAGCTGATGGGAAAATCTATCATGCTAAGCGCGTCGTTTCTAATGCCACACGCTGGGATACTTTTGAGAAGTTACTGCCACCGGAAGAAATGCCAACGGCTGAGAAGAAGTGGCAGCAGCGTTACCAAAAGTCACCTAGCTTTCTCAGTTTGCACTTGGGCGTAGAGGCGGATGTATTGCCGCCGGGTACAGAGTGCCACCACATCTTGCTGGAAGACTGGGACAAGATGGAAGCACCTGAAGGCACCATCTTTGTGTCAATTCCCACATTGCTTGACCCGGATTTGGCACCCAAAGGTTATCACATCATTCACTCTTTCACGCCTAGCTGGATGGAAGATTGGCAAGGATTATCTGCCAATGAGTACGAACAAAAGAAGGAAGAAGCCGCTGGGCGTATAATTGAGCGGCTGGAAAAGATTTTTCCCGGCTTAGATGCAGGACTAGACTATATGGAAGTGGGGACACCTCGCAGCCATCGCCGCTTTTTAGGGCGTGATGATGGCAGCTATGGGCCGATTCCCCGTCGCAAGTTGCCGGGGTTGTTGGGGATGCCGTTTAACCGAACAGCTATACCGGGGCTTTATTGTGTGGGAGATAGTACGTTTCCGGGGCAAGGTTTAAATGCAGTCGCGTTTTCGGGGTTTGCCTGTGCCCATCGGATTGCGGTGGATTTAGGGTTGAAAGCGTGACCGGAAGAGTAATCCAGTAACAATAGTGTGGTTGATTAACTAAATTCCAGAGAATATCGTTGCCTAATTCTTAAGCAATCTATTGCCCAACCTCCCTAGAGAGTGGAGTATTGAGGAAAAAGACACGATCGCATTCTGTAACGCTCAGGCAAATGTAGTAGCAGAACTCAGGAAATGCGATCGCACTCATACAAAAAATTGCCTCATCCACTGCCATTACTGAAAGTTTCAAAACGGTGGATGATGCCAATTCCCATACAGCGCACTTGACAATGCCATGGGGTAAGGTTATTAACCTACCTAAAAAATCCCTATAAGAATAGGGAAAGACAACAGGCACAAGGCAACAATCAAGATTATGGGAGCTAAATTAAAGTTATTCTGTTGTTTTACTTCCCCTAATTTGTATTTTTCTCCCTCTTCATAAAAGTGCGCTTGCCGAATCACATCCGATATTTCTTTAGCATCCTTTACATGATGTAATGCCTTTTTCTCACCATTAGGATATTCCACGATAAAGTAAGTGGGAACTTTAATATGGTCTCCGGTGATGTCCGGCGCATCCACAGCAAGTTGCTTTGCTTTTTCCTCAATTGATTGAGGTTCATCAGCAATCCTATCCCCAGGATTTGCTGTTAAGTTTCTTGTAGTAACTGCTCGATAGGCTTCCGCATTTCTCGGCTTGCTATTTTCTGTTGCTTTTGAGCCGTTTTTCGCGTAGTTGTTGATCATAGGAATCTCCACAGGTTAAAAGGGAGCATCCCAGTAAGTATAAATATCCCTCTTATGTAAGAGACATTTCTACCAGAATAGATAGATAGCAGCATGTCTACTTACAAGAAAATGTGGGAAGCTAAAGCGAGATGTTCCCGTTTCTAACTTTTTACTTAAGTTCATTATAAAAAAGTGGAGGAGAAATGGGAGTTTTTGAATAAATTAGTTTATGAATATTGAAAAAACTATATATGTAGTTTTGAGTATGTGAGACCCGAAAGCAAACTCTGTGCATGGCGATCGCGCTTAATTCCCCAGAAAGCTTTTGCAACTTAAGAAAATCTCCAGGCGAGCTTGAGAAGCTGAGGTACTAGCCACACACCTGGAGATTCGCCGAATAGCACCTCGTGAACCAAACTTTTTTATCGGAGTATGAGCTAACTCATAGAGAAGATTGAGAAATCCTAGGAAAGTAGAAGGTAGCAGCGAATTTCAGGGACAAGGTTATGACCAATGCTACCCTCAACTTCCAAAACGCGACTGGGCACCAAATCCTGGCAGCCGCTGGGAAAAAAATGTTGCGACCAGGCGGACGAATTGCCACAGAACAGTTGTTTGAGTGGGCAGACTTCAAAGCAGGTGAGACAGTTCTAGAACTAGCTTCTAGTTTTGGCTATAGTGCGATCGCACTGGCTCAGCGCTTTGGCGTGCGAGTGGTTGGCGTAGAGAAAAATCCGGACAGCGTAGCCCGTGCGCGTGCCAACATTGAGGCGGCGGGACTAACAGGTCAGGTAGAGGTGATCGAGGGCGATGTATTCCACCTAGAAGGGAATTCTGAGCAATTTGATTACGTTTTGGCAGAGGCGATTCTCTCCATGCAGTCTGCGCCAGGGAAAGCGAAGATTTTGGCAGGGGTGCGCGATCGCCTGAAACCAGGAGGCAAATTTCTTTCCCATGAATTACTAGCCCGTAACCAGGAAGCAGAGATTCATCAAGCTCTAGCACAGGTAATTCGCGCGAATTCCACCCCCCTGTCGGAGACAAATTGGATTGCTGCCTGTGAAACTGCGGGACTGCAAGTACAACAGCATCAAACCGGAGCAATGGCTTTGTTAAATCTGCGCCGGATGCTTCAAGACGAGGGAGTTGTAGATACAGCTCGAATTCTGTGGAATGTGCTGACACGCCCACAGCTTCGGGAAAGAATATTGGCAATGCGCCGTGTCTTTCAGCAATATCAGCAGGACTTAGGTTACATCGTCCTATGTGCAACACGAGCCTAAGGTCTTAAAAGTTTTAAGTTGTAGGGGCGGGTTTTGTTGAGGATTGTTCTGTTTCCACCCCAGATTCATCTGCTAAACCCGCCCGTACAGAGTTTTGAATTAAATAACTCCGTGCTAGCGGTGAATCAACCATGACTACTACACTCGTTCCTCATCCATCTTTAGCGATCCAACTGCAAGAAAAAATTGAGTATCCCAAGCAGGGAGTACTCAGCAAAGTGTTAATTAAAGATTCCTGCTGTCAATACACGCTGTTTTGTCTAGCAGCAGGTACGGATATTTCTGAACACACCTCGGCTCGAAATGCAACTGTCCACGTAATTGAAGGAAGTGGGCTGTTAACGTTGGCAGGGCAAGAAATACCACTTGAACCGGGCGTTTTTGTCTTCATGCCCGCCCATGCTCCTCACGCTGTGAAAGCAAAGGATAATCTGGCTTTTCTGCTGACGCTTTCGGATAATCGCTAGCATTAAGGTAGATAAATGATGGCTAACTGAGGTAGCTCATAGTTTCTTCATCCTTCCAAAGGGATAGTAGTCTAAGTAACAAAGGAACTAGCCATGCTTGATGTCTTTACTCAATACCTCAACCTATCGACTGCTGAAGTAGAAACGCTACTTTCATTTAGCTTACAGGACTTGCTCAACTCACCTGCAATTCAGCAGAAGCTAAATAGCTTAAATATTAATCTGTTACAACAAAGTTTGCCTACCGCCAAGACTGTTTTAGCAGATAAGCTACCGCCCTTTTATGACTGGCTGCAAAATGAGTTGGGAGTGGAGCGCGTCCCGGATAGTCCAAATCATACGACCCAGTGGGTGGTTAACTTCCTCAAAAAGCAGGAAAGCCTGATGCGCTTGGTCGAGTTGCATCGTCCAGTTCCAAGTCCAGCAATAGAACGCTCAATCCCTCGTCTGGTGGGGTTGTTTGAGTCTGTAGAGGATGCCCAAGTGCGTCAGGAATGGCAAAAAGCGATCGCTGCTTTGTGTTTGGTACTTGCGGTTGATGCCCGCGAACAAGCTCAGTCTCGCCAAGCAGTTGCTTTATTTTGTTGAAGGCGGCTGCATTGTCGTCGTCCTTCCTCAGGATTCATATTCTCCAGTGCGGTAAGTAGAAAAAACCATGACTCAGCAAGTCAGCGATCGCATCTCAACCACGCTACCAGAAGCTAAAAAGCATTGTTCACACAACTTGCAAGCTTGGTACAGACCGACGCTTTCCCCAGAGCATGGTATTTACGTGGTGCTGCTGGTTTCATTCCTGACGGGAGCAGCAGCGGCTCAAGACTGGACACTGGCAACGACGCTGGCTTTAGTGTGTGCATTCTGTGGTTTTCAGGCAGAACATCCTCTGGTACTTCAGATTAAGCAACGGCGGAGTCTCAAACCTCGGTTTCTAATTTGGGGTAGTTTGTATGCCATTGTGTCCTTGGCGATCGCGCTGTGGCTCTACCTCAGCTTCCCGGTGTTACTCTGGATTTATGGAGGTGCAGTTGCTGCACTGATTGTGGATGGAATCTCAGTTTTCCACCGCGAACAAAAATCAATTGCTAACGAGCTAATTACCTTTGCTGCCGTTTGCTTATCTGCTCCCCTAGCTTACGCTGCTACTACTGGGACAATATCACCCGATACAATAGGATTATGGGCGCTGAATACTCTCAACTTTTCCAGCACCATTTTCACCGTCAAGCTGCGTAAGCCAAAAATTAGTTCTGTGTTGCCAGGGATGGTTTACCACGCGATCGCAACTCTTATTGTCACTACCCTCTACTGGTTTGGCTGGCTACCACCTGTTGCAGCTTTAGCTTTCGGGGTGGCGCTACTCAAATTTGGCTTCGTTGCCTCAAATCAGCAATGCTATCGCACCGCTAAAATTGAATTTGTGGCGATGCTCGAAACTGTGACTGCTTGTAGTTTTCTCATCATTATTGCCCTCTCAGTTTTGCCAGCACGCTTAACAACTCTTTAGCCAGATGTGTCATTTGACACCTTATTAATTCAGTGTGTCCAATGTACATCGGTTGGTCTACCTCCTGATGGAGAGGGCGATACCACATAGAAGTATTTCCATGAAATAAGCGATCTAGGAGAATGCCCAAATGATCCGACTCCTCGTTAACTTTTTAGAAGCGCTTCTGAACACCTTTTATCGCACGCGCCTCTACCCACGATTTTTTGTACTGGAGACAGTTGCCCGCGTCCCCTATTTTGCTTACACCTCAGTTTTGCACCTGTATGAAACAATGGGGTGGTGGCGCAAAGCCGACTGGCTAAAAGTCCACTTTGCCGAATCCTGGAACGAATTACATCACCTGCTAATTGCCGAGTCTCTCGGTGGTAGTAAATATTGGATTGACCGCTTTGTTGCTCATACGGGAGCCTTTGTTTACTACTGGATTATTGTCTTGGTGTATATAGTCTCACCTCGATCTGCTTATAAGTTTATGCAGCAGGTAGAAGAACACGCCTACCACACCTATGACGCTTTTTTGAAAGAGCATGGTGAGGAACTCAAAACTTTGCCAGCACCTCAAGTTGCCATCCATTATTACCGGGAAGGCGATTTGTATATGTTTGATGAATTTCAAACCACTCGTCCTCCCGAAGAACGTCGTCCCAAAATCGAAAATCTCTATGATGTATTCCTTGCCATCAGAGATGACGAATTAGAACACGTCAAAACAATGATTGCTTGCCAGCAACCTGAAGCCCAACAAGCTTTTCAAAGTCCGCACAGTCTCAATAAACTACCTCTACCTGAATCAATCAAGACTGCTATTGACGCACAGACTGCTGATATCGTAAGGGAAGCAGAGAAAGAGCCAGTAGAAATATCGTAGTAACTGAAACAGCATTTTTATGAAGAGGACGGGGAGATGCTTGAGAGGCAGCGGCGCTCCAGAGTATCTTCTCACTCTCCGCATTCCTCTCTTTCATTGCCAGCAATATGAGCTAGCTCAGAGACTTAATTGAGCATTACTGGCAAATTGAAAGTAAGCATCTAGGCGACACATGTGATTTGTAATTATGCCGATTTGCTGATCACCAAGTTAAACACTGTGGTGATGGGTTTATTTGGAATTAAATCCAAATAACGAATCTAAGAAAATTTGCCACAATTTTTAGAGGTTTGGCTATGGCTAATACTGCGTTAGTTAATGCCGATACTGCAACAGTTACCCGCAGGCGATCGCTTAGTTTACCTGCTTGGCTAGTCCTGATTTGCATTATCACTTTTACTGCTTTGCTAGCAGCCGGGGCTGTAATCTGGAAGAATGCCCCTCCCCTGCCAGAAAGAGTACTATCTCCCCAACAAGAAATTGTCCTCACAAAGGCAGAAATTCAAGCTGGACAAGAAACTTATTTGGCTCGCGGCGGTCAGCACATCGGCAGCATTTGGGGACACGGAAGCTATCTAGCGCCCGATTGGAGCGCTGATGTTCTCCACCGCTGGGGACTAGCAACTGCTGGGGTTTTGTACAACAGTCAGCCTGATTTTTCCCAAGCCGATTTAGAGGCTTTACCAGCACCAGATCGAGCCAGCCTGCAAGCCCAAGTTAGCGAACAGTTCAAAACCAATCGTTACGATCCGCAAACACACGATTTAATCCTGACTAACGCACAAACGCAAGGATTAAATAAGGTATTCCAAGATTATCACGAACTATTAGCCCACGGCTCTCCTATTCACTCAATTCCTAATGGCTGGTTTAAAGACGATACCCAAATTCACAACGTCACCGCCTTCTTTACGTGGACAGCTTGGGCAGCAGTAGCGACTCGACCAAATGCACCCTTTTCTTACACCGCCAATTGGCCTCATGATGACTTAGTAGGCAACCAAGCGCCAGGGCAGTTTATCATTTGGTCGATTGTGTCGGTGATCACTCTCATTGCTGGCAGTGGTATCTTTTTGTTTGTCTACCTGACTCAAGAAGAAGACGATGAAGTCCAAGCAGTTCCGGCTCGTCCAGCGGTGCGAATTCCTACACCTAGCCAAAAAGTAACCTCTTTATTTTTTGGCGTAGCAATGGCACTATTTTTAGTGCAAATATTGATGGGAATGTTCACCGCTCACTATGCCGTAGAAGCAGAAGGTTTTTACGGAATTCCTCTGAGTAAATTCCTACCCTATGCTGCTTCCCGCACCTGGCACTTACAATTAGCCATTTTCTGGATTGCGACTTGCTGGCTAGCAGCGGGACTTTACTTTGCCCCACGTTTTGGAAATTACGAACCCAAATATCAAGGACTTGGTAATACAATTCTTCTCATCGCCTTAACCGTCATTGTCGTCGGTTCGATGATTGGCACTTGGGAGGCGGTGACTGGAGTTCTCGATGTTAAAAATAGCTTTCTATGGGGACACCAAGGCTATGAGTACATAGAATTAGGCCGTGTTTGGCAATTGCTGCTTATTGGTGCCATGACGTTTTGGCTATGGCTAATGTACCGGGCTTTCAAGCCTGCTTTGGTAAAAGAAAAAAGTCCTACTGGCTTGAGCCACTTTTTCCTTTACAGCGCAATTACAATTCCCCTGTTTTACTCAATAGGTTTGGCGTATACCAATCACACACCTTTGAGCATTGCGGAGTATTGGCGCTGGTGGGTAATTCATCTGTGGGTTGAAGGTTTCTTTGAAGTATTTGCCACGGTTGTTATTGCCTATCTTTGTAGCGAACTAGGTTTCCTCAAAAAATCCTCGGCGTTGCGTGCAACTTACCTCACCACTATTTTGTATTTGGGTAGTGGTGTGATTGGAACACTGCACCATCTCTACTTTTCTGGTACACCATCCTTTATTGCAGCAATAGGATCAGTTTTTTCCGCCTTGGAAGTGGTTCCCCTAACGCTGATTGGTTTCGAGGTGTTGAAAACTTTGAAACTCTCTCAAGAAGCAGAAGGATTTTACCGTTGGCCGTTACGCTTTTTCCTTGCTACCTGTTTTTGGAATTTGATAGGTGCAGGAGTGTTCGGCTTTTTAATTAATCCGCCCATTGTTCTCTACTACTCTCAGGGGCTAAATACAACTCCAATTCACGCTCATTCAGCCTTGTTTGGTGTCTATGGCTGTTTGGCATTGGCGCTGATGTTGTTTTCCTTGCGGGAATTTGTCCCAGATAAAGCATGGAATGAGAAGATGCTGCGCTTTGCATTCTGGGCAATCAATGGTGGTTTAGTTATGATGTTAGTTTTCGGCTTAATTCCGAATGGCTTCCATCAACTAGCAGTGTCAATTAATCACGGTACTTGGTTCGCTCGCAGTGCTGAAGTGATTGGTAGCCCCTGGATGCGCTGGACAGTGTGGTTGCGAATTCCGGGTGACATTATATTTGCGATCGGTGCTATGACGATGTTCTTGTTTACGGTGAGGGCAATTATTGCTGTCTTCCGGTTTCCGATTCCAACAGCTAAGCCAGAAGAGTTAAAGCCTGCTGAACAGTAAATAACAATAGTAGCTGTATAAAGCCCCAATCCCTAGCTAAGGAAGTGTTGGGGCTTTTATTTATTTAATTGACTTCTGGTTACTACTAATCAACCTTATTTAATAACCATGAATAAGAATAACGTTTGTCCTGACCTCTCCCCGATATTTGCTTAGCATCGCTCTCTATCTGTGGCAAACGGTGGAACTCTTCCGGTTAAAAGAACATATAACATTGCAGCTAAAGCATAAATAAAAGGTAAGCTCTGGGCTAAAGTAAAATTATTGTACACCCGACATCTCATATCATGTCCGCTTGATTACCCGTAATAAAAACCGATTGATTTGTAGGGGCGGGTTTAACCAAAATATTTGTCGGTAGCAGATTTTATCTATAAACCCGCCCCTACGCCTATTGTGGTTGATCAACCGGACTTGATATCATACAGGTTGAGTTTGCGATCGCACCTCCCCTCATCTGCAACGAAAAGAGCGATCGCTCATCTGTCTGATTCGAGCAATTATATAAACTCCTCTGGTGTCAATTCAGCATCACGTAGTACTACCCCTCCATCCTCATGCTTCATCCGTACATAACTACCCTTTTGTCGAATCACTTGAAAGCCTACTTTTTCAAGAACCTTGATAACTTCATTACCTGTTAAAGCCGGAAGTTTTGGCATTAAATTACAACCTTTTGAATGCCTACAAACTCTGGAATATTTTCATCCCCTTCTTCTTCTAAACAGAGTTCAATAACTTCCTTAATATTGGAGAGTAACTCATCAATGGTTTCTCCTTGGCTATAACAGGCTTTGATCTGAGGAACTTCCGCAACATAATAGCCATCTTCATCCCGTTCAATAATGACGTAGAATTCTCGCTTAGTGACTTCCATCACGCTTTCTCACAATCAGGCAGTATCTGTAATTTTAGCGTTGTCAGCCTGTACTCTCGTTACCTCTTCAACAACAATAAGAGCGATCGCACTTTATCCAGATATCCAGCTACCCCTAGTTTGCATAGAAAAACAAACGTTCATTTATACTTGCAGTGCTAATACAGTTCGTACTTAAGTAAAGTGCAAGCTAAGGAGCCGTTATAAACAGGAATGCGACGGGATGCCTTGAGTCCAACTTTTTTAGCTAACTCCTTGTTCCCTGTCAAAATAAAGGCAGTCCAACCTTTGAAGGTTTGCTTGAAGACATCGCCGAGCATTTTGTAGAGATCACCCAGTTCTCTAGCATCCCCTAGGCGCTCTCCGTAGGGGGGATTACAAATTATAACGCCACAGTCTTGAGGAGCTTCAAGCTGGGATAACTCTGTTAGAGTAAAGGTTATTTTATTTTCAATACCACACCGTTCGGCATTAGTGCGAGCTTGGATGAGGACATCATAATCGCGATCGCTACCATAAATTGGTGCATTCAAATCTAGTTTTTGGCTGTTTTTGGCTTCCTCCCGTAACTCCTGCCATAGATGTTCGTCAAAATCTGACCAACTGAGAAAGCCAAATCTTTGACGAAACAATCCCGGCGCAATATTTAAGGCTTTTAAACCCGCCTCTATGGGCAAAGTTCCAGATCCACACATAGGGTCTAAAAAGGGTAAAGAAGCATCCCATTCTGCCATGTCCAGGAGTGCTGCCGCGAGAGTTTCCTTAAGGGGTGCCAGTCCCATTGCTGGTCGATATCCCCGACGATGGAGGCTTGTACCGGAACTGTCTAGACTTAAGATGCAACGGTCTTGATGGATGTGGACGTTGATCAGCACATCGGGATTTTCAATATCAACGCTAGACCTTTGACCAAATTGGCGACGCTGTTGGTCTACGATCGCATTTTTAACCTGCAAAGCCGTGAAATGGGTGTGGTTAAGCTTTTGATTGCCTCCTGTACAGTCCACTGCCAGGGTGTTGTCAGGTTGCAGGTAGTCATCCCAAGCGATTTTTTGCACCTCCCGGTAGAGCATATCGGCGTTAGAGCAGTAAAATTCTCGGAGCGGTACTAGGACTCTAAAAATTGTCCTCGCCCACAGATTCACTCGGTAAAGTAAAGCTTTATCGCCAGCAAAATGTACCCCAGTGAATTCAGGACGGACTTCCTGTGCCCCTAGACGTTCCAGTTCTTGGGCGGCAATAGGTTCTAGACCACGGGCCACCGTAGCAAAATAGTTGTTCATTCTAGCTATTATCTAGTTAATATGCCGTGCTTCTGAGTTTGCGATCGCCCTGAGTGTTTGAGATATAGCGATCGCTCTGAATGCAATCACCAACTATTTCTGTTGTTGTACTGCTGCTAGCGCCACCTCTAGCCCCCGCTCTTTTTGCGGATCTGCTCCCCGGGCGTATTCTAGGGAGAATGGAATCATCACATCTGGTATCACACCCTTTCCTTCCAGCCGTTGGTTCCCGTCAACATAAACATCAGCCACAGCTAGGTAAAGTAAGCTGCCATCCGGCATCAAAAACGCAGTACCAGCAACCACTGCACCAGCCGTTTTAGCACCCACAACAGGGCCGATGTCATACTGCTGAAAGCTATACGCCAGAATTTCTTTGGCACTCCTACTTCCCTCATTCACCAGCATCACCACTGGCTTGTTCCAGTGTGCGATGTCCGTAAATTTTGTACCATCTCTGCGGATACTGGTGACGCTTGGTCCTCTGGCAGTATAGATATTCAGGGCAGAGAGTGGGGCACCTCCCCATCCTTCCCTGAGATCCAAAACTAGCGCATCTGCATTTTTGAGGCGACCATAAAACAGGTCTTCCTCCAACTGCGGCTGGTATTGGTCACCAGCATAAGACCAAATATGGACATAGCCAATTTTCTTACCCTGCCGTTCAATCACTTGGGTACTGGCTTTCATGGCATCTAAAAACATGGTGCTGGCATCCAGTAGCTTCGGCGTAACAACGATTTCTTGCTGAGTGGCGGGATCTTGCGATCGCTGAATTAATAGCTTAACTTTTTGTCCAGCTTTGCCCGCAAAAGACTGAATCGGCTGAAACGGGCGATTATCAACGCCGAGCAATTGATCTCCCACCATCAGCCCTGAAGAAGCCGCTGGAAAGCCATCGAGAATGGCGCTCACAAAGGTCTTGCCGTTGATGTCTTTAGTAAAGATGCCAATGCCACTATATTCAATCTTGCCTTGAGGAAAAAATTTCTGGAGCTGCTTTCGTAAATTAGGGATTCTTGGTTCAAAAATCCCCAAAACCTGATAATAAGCAGGCTCATCCGGCGTGTAGAAGCGGGTATGAGAGGTTTTTAACTCTGAGAGCATTTGGTTGATGACAGCAGCCGCTTCTACATTAGACTGGGCTGACGTTACTTGAGGTGCATACTTAGACCGCATGGCTTTCCAATTTACGCCATTAAAGTTTGGGTCGTAAAAGTTATCGTTTACAGTCTGCCAAACTTTATTAAAAATTTCAGAGTGCGGCGCTCCCATTGGAAGTACTGGCGAAATCAGCCAGCAAAGGAGCATAAATGAAACACTAATCAAGGCTGTTATAACCAGGCTATTATTTCTTCGGAGCATAATTCTTTTCATTTAAATTTCCTTGCTCATTTTTTATAGGCTCAGATTTTGCACCTAGCAATCTGACTGTCAAAGTTTTGTGATAGTGCCAAAGACTGAAGGAAATCTCTCGCTCGAATTTAGTTGTAATATTGAATCCGTTTGATAGCTATCACATATAAGAATCGCTAACTGAAAGTACAACGCAATAAAGGTGAACGATGCCAAGTTTAAAGGGCAAAGTGGCTGTTGTCACAGGAGCAAGTCGCGGTGGGGGTCGTGGTATTGCCCTGGCGCTGGGTGAAGCGGGGGCTACGGTTTATGTAACCGGGCGCAGCGTTAAAGGCAAGCCAACAACGGAGAACCTGTCAGGAACCATTGACGAAACGGCAGAAACCGTCACCGCGCGGGGTGGTTTGGGTATTCCTGTGCAATGTGACCATACGGTAGATGCAGAAACCGAAGCTTTGTTTGCACAGGTTAAGCAGGAGCAGGGTTGCCTGGACATTCTGGTGAACAACGCCTGGGGGGGCTACGCCAACTACTATGGCACCACGTTTGATGATGGTACGAATTTTGATGCCCCTTTCTGGGAACAATCCCTTGAACGCTGGCAGGGAATGTTTGTGGCGGGTGTGCGATCGCATCTTGTATCTAGCCGCTTTGCGGTGCCGCTGATGTTGCCGCATCGACAGGGATTGATTGTCAATACCACCGCTTGGTATCGGGATGTATATCTGGGCAATCTGTTCTATGATTTGGCGAAGAATGCTGCCAAGCGCATGGCGTATGGCATGGCACGGGAACTGCGTTCAGAAAATATTGCTGCTGTGGCACTCGCTCCCGGATTTATGCGTACGGAACGGGTACTGGCAGCTTGCGCCAAAAATTCCTTGGAACTGAGCGCCAGCGAGTCCCCAGAGTACATCGGGCGAGCCGTCGTCGCCCTGGCAGCCGATTCAAATGTGATGCAAATGTCGGGAAGTATTCTATTAGTAGGCGAACTGGCGCAGGAGTATGGATTTACCGATATCGACGGTACCCAACCTCCACCGTTTAAGCTTCAGGACGACTAATGGCACAGCTGATAGAAACTGTTCATACTCACCGTTTGATTGGCTCACGCCTGCGCGCTGAAGATTTCGGTGAATTTTGCCGTCTGTATCAAGATCCTTCTGTGATGGCAACCCTCTCAGCTGATGGCAAGATCCTTCCCGAAGAGGAGGTGCAGCAGCGTCTTCAGCAATTTTTAGATCATTGGAACCGCTACGGTTTTGGGGTATGGATATTTCGAGACAAATTAGACAAGCAATTTGTCGCTCGCGCTGGACTGAAGCACTCCCATGTCGGCGGTAATGATGAGGTGGAATTACTTTATGCAGTGATATCGGAATACTGGGGCAAAGGGTTAGCTACAGAGATGGCTGAGGCAATTTTGACCATAGGTTTTGAGAAACTTGGCTTATCTAACTTAGTGTGCTTTACTCTCACAACCAACCGAGCCTCCCAGCGAGTCATGGAGAAAGTGGGATTTCGCTATGAGCGGGACATTATCCATGTAGGACTACCCCATGTTTTTTACCGTCTCACGGTTGCTGAGTGGAAAAGCGATCGCATCTATCGGGCTTAAGCACACAAAGAGCGATCGCATTTAATCCCTATTCAGGCTTACGACCAATAATCGTGCGATGACGCGGATCGCTAGCTACTGTGACCACATTTTCAAATCCTACCGCTTGCATCGTCGCTTCCACGTCCAACGTGTAAAAGTCATCAGCCCAGGGTTCTGTGCTTTTCATCAGGGTAAATAGCACAGGTGGGAGGTTTTGAATTACTGGAGATTTCGGGTTGTTGTCCACAATGGCTAAATACCCACCGGGGCGCAACAGCCTTAAAGCTTCCTGAAAAATTGCTTGAGTAGCTTGGCGCGGCAGTTCATGGATCAAGAATTGGAGCGTCACTAAGTCAAAAGAGCGATCGCCTAACCCTGTCTCCTCTCCCTTAGCGTGGAGCCATTGGGCAATTTCGCCATTTACATCTTGGGTTTGGGCTACCGCCAGCATATAGGGGGACAGATCCAGACCTACAGTGCGAACTGGGGTGCCTTGGCTGCTTTGGTAGTAGCGATGTAGCGTTAATGTGGAAATACCTACTGAGCAACCAATGTCTAGAATGTCCCGCACAAGCTTGGGGCCATGTGTTGCCAGGACTTGGTGGAAGCTCCCCCGCAATCGCGCTTGAGCCTCTTGCCAGGAGAGAGATTCTTGGGGCCATACCCTTAAAGCCATAGCATAGGTGGCTGACTCGGCTTCAAAGGCCGCAGGCCAGCACAGGTTGCCTTTTTCGTAGGCATGGAAGGGTACCTGGTAGTAATCGGGGTAGGTGATACTTGGATTTGTAATCGACTCCAGACGCTCTTTAGCCCCTGACACTTCCAGTTCTTCGTAGTTCTTGCGCCAGGGAATGCCATTTTTCTCAGCCGTTTTCACGAGTACCTGCCTCGCTTGCTGTTTCATCACGGCATAAATGGGCTTGGTCTGGATCAGGACATTGACGAATCGGGAGAGCAGGTCATCGCCCGCCCAATCTGGCTTGATCTTGTCACTCATCAAGGTACACACAGGTGAATAAAGTATGCATTGCCCATCACAACAGCTTATGGTCGAATTACTACCAGTGGATAGAGGATTTTGAGTCTTTGCTGTTTATAGAGTGAATGTAAGTTCAGCACAAAGTATTAAACTTAACCAACGTCTATGGCAGCGCCAAATACAGAAAGTTCAGGTAGCGACCAAGTCAGTGAAGCGATAGGGACAGCAGTTCAATTTGCTAAGTTGGCTTCTGAGGCATTCCAGTCTGCTACTAACAACATTACCAGCACTACTACCGCCGTAGGAGAAACTGTTGGAGCAGCGACGATGCGATTTGTGGAGGAGGGGACAGAAAATATGGGGAAATTTGTTACCCCCATAGCTGAAAATCCCATGGTCAAATATGCCGTTAAAGTTCCAGGCATTAACGTGCTAATGACTGCCCTCGGTCAGGTTGATGTGGAGAAGGCTCAGGATGAGGTAGAAAAGCTGCGCCAGCAATACCCCCTAGAAACGCCGGAGCAACTTGCCCACCGAATTATTGTTGACACCTCCGTAAAAGCAGGGGGAATTGGATTACTTACTAACTTTGTGCCTCCTTTGGCGTTAACTTTGTTTGCAGTCGATTTAGCTGCGGTTACAGCATTGCAAGCAGAGATGATCTATCGCATTGCTGCTGCATACGGATTTTCCCTAAAAGACCCCACTCGACGAGGCGAACTTCTGGCAATTTTTGGCTTGTCTGTGGGAGGTTCTGGAGTACTAAAGGTGGGTCTGGGCTTTGTAGAACTTTTGCCTGTAATCGGTGCTGTGGCGGGAGCGTCCAATAATGCCGCTTTGCTTTACTCGCTAGGAACTGTTGCCTGCCGATTTTATGAGGCAAAAAGAAACTCTGTTGCTCAAGCAAATGTGAGTGGTATCGGGAATGTTGCTAACTCCTAGAAGCAATTGTTAGCTAGGAAGGAAGGAAATGGGCTTACCCCGGCAGCAGCTTTTGAGTAGGTAAGGAGCGATCGCGCGTCGATACAAACTCTTAGAAATTGGTAGGCACTGCCTCTGATCAGCGTTCTAGCTACGGGACAGTGGGAGTACCTTCTACTGTGTCTCTTACCCTTTGAGTGGGTTGAGCGCTAAAAGGTTGTGCTGGCTCTCCAAACCTAAACAGAATTCTAAAAACATCCTCAGTTGTCTGTAATTCTCGCCCAAAGGGATCGCTACCATAGTCATACTCATAGTTAGTATAGTTTAAGCTCAAAGTAGGGCTATTATAGGCATTCCCCAAGCGTAGCTGGGCGCTGGCACCATAGCGCGTTCGGCTCTCATTTTCATTAATTGGAGCGAAATAAGCTGATAAGCGCAAATTTTTGATAGGTGTAATTCCCAGGTTTAATAATAAAGTATTGTCAATGGAGTTGGGTAATATATCGCCAATATAATTTACTAATTCAAACGAAGTAGAGCCAAAATTTACCGCTGCCCCTACTCTTACAAAACTACCAGCAGAGATAAGCGTTTGCTCACCGATGCGAGTTTCTCTATCCAGCTCGTAATCGAAGGCAGTTGAAAAAACAATATTGGAATTGCGACCCAAAGCAATTCTTTTAGAAGCATTCCCAAATAGCTGACTATAGTAATCACGATCTGGATTAACATAGCCGATAGCTCCTACCTTATATCTCCATCCGTCTAACGTTGTTTTTGCATAATCTAAGCCCAGATAAGCTTTAATTTTATCAGAAAAAATAGAGCCTGTATAATAACGAAATACATCACTACCACTTGTAATATCTCCCGTAAAACTAATATGGGGATAATAACTTGTTTTCTCGGTTAGTCGGCTGCTAGTAATTAAATTAATATCTCGATTAAAAACTGAGGCATAAAGCTGAGGATAAAAGTTTACTAAATTTCCATTAGAAAAAATATCGCCACCATTTATAATAATAAAATCTAAATCTAGGTTAGAATTCGCTCCTCCTTCTGCACCTCCTGAGGCGATTAGCCTTTCGGCACCAGTTAATTGGAAACTTTGGCGAGCAGAAAAAGTTCTTTCTGTAACTGGAGAAATCCCAAACCAAACACTATTAAAAGTAGCAGATGGAATTTCGCTTATATTTGTTACAGACGTTTTGGGGCTTGATGCTCGTCCAAGACCAGCATGGTAAATAATAAAACTATTTACAGGTAGTCGTGTATTGTTGGCAGCAAAAAACAAATTTCTATTAATATTTCTGTTAACGGCATTGTTTGAGCCTTTAAGATTTGGAATTAAATCAGGAAGAAACTCAGCACCTAGTTGCAAACCCGAGTTAATAAGTGTATTTTTGTCATCTAATACAAAACCTAAGCCCCGAACAGTACGTCCAATTACGGCTTCTTCATCATTAGCTTTGATAACTTGCCTAACTTGAGAAAAAAACGTTGCTGGGGTGTTCTCAATTTCTTCTCTTCTGGTAATTTCGGTTGTATTTGATTGAGTATTGCCTGCAAATGAGCCAACATTAGGAAGATAGAAGTCTAGACCAATTTGTTGGCCATTAGCACCTCTTTGAAAACCAGGCAAACTAATAGCTGCAAGAGATTCGGGCGTGACAACATCACCTATCTGAGAAGTTAGGATAAAGTTAGTTGGCACTAAAGCGTTAGGATCGATGCTATTCCTATCTGTTTCTAATCCGGGAGTGTAGGTACACTGCTCGTTAGGATTTCCCCCAATAAATAAACAAGAAGCTGTTAAGCTAAACTGGAGTTCTAGACCTACTAAAGTCCGAGGCTCTACTCGATTGACCAAAATATCTCTGGATTGCCTAACTGTTTGTAACTGTAAGTAATCTCCTCTCTGCTCTACCCTCAAAATATTATTTCTTGTTAAGCTTTCCTGAATTTGGCTGTTAAGTTTAGCAATACCATTGAAGAGAAGATTATCGCTCCTGTTATTGCCAAACTCATATCCTGTAAGAGTTTCAAATTCAGTTAAGTGGGTAATTTGTACTCCATTAAGAGGTAAAACGGTTGTAATCGGATTAATTTTATTGTTATCAACAATGCGTGGAGAAATAATATAATTTCGATCTTCATTTAATTTTTCTATAGACGGGCTAGGCTCGACTTCGGATAGCCGTTTATCATTATCAGCTGGTTTCAGATTAGATCTAGGCAAATAATTCAATTGATTTGTCAATTGAGGTTGCTCTGTATTAGCTGAGGATGGCAAGTTAGATTTATTTGATACCGCCTCTACTTCTGACGCTAGCCGAAAATTTTCGGCTTGATTAAATTGGAGGGAGAATGGCAAGTTAGATTTTCTTGATGTCTCCTCTAACTCTGATGCCATCTGAGAATTCTCTACCCAATTAAATTGGAAGGATAAGGGCAAGTTAGATTCCTTTGATGTCACCTGCAATTCTGACACTATTGAGGGATTTTCCCTCAGATTGGATTGCTGGAAAATTGGAGATATATTTTCTGTTAAATTCTGAATAGATACGGGGAGTTCCCTGGGTTGTTGTAACTCTTTTGACGAAGCCTCATTAGAGGCTGCTTCTGAGTTAGTCAAAACAGCTTTCGCTGGAAGAAGGCGGAAAAAGATTATAATAAAAGCGCTGGAAAGCACAATTAAACGTCTTCCCAAAATTAAGTAAATAGTGTAATTACAAAATAAAATTTTATTTGTTTTTTTTGTTGTAGCAGTATTTTTCATATTCATAAAATATAACAGCTAACCTAGTACAGGGCTGCTTTAGGGTAATTGATAATATCAAGGTAGACTTAGTATATTAGTAATATTGTGCTGTGATAGGTTACCTTCATTGTCAATGTTCCAGCGTTATCCAAAGTGGCAGACACAAACTACAGGCATCCGTGCTAGTAATAGGCGTTACATAAATGCGGCTTTAGTATCATCGGATAAGAGAAGGAGATATTTGACCCAGTATTCGGGTGGTCTATTGTAGTTTTTATTGTGGCGACATCGCCTTTGAAGGCGAGTGAGTTTATACAAAAATTTCCCCCACTGAGCCTCCAGAGGGGGAGCTTTTTTTACTATATATTTGCGACTTCAGCTGTTGTCGCGATATATGTTCATGGAAAAATGGAATAGAGTTATTACGGCGTACCAAGGGTAACAACAGAATCTGTTATGGCGGTGGTTGAGGTATTAGAAACCGTCAAATTATTGTTAAAATCGCTTCCGTTGGTTGCAGCTGCAAAAGCTTTGTAGGTATCAATGTCTGGTCCATTATGTGTGACTTGTAGATTGGCTATAGTGTTTTCGCCAGTTGCTATTGCCGCAGAAAGTTCTAAGCTTTCAAGACCTGTGGTGCTGCCTGTCTCAGTAGTTTCTGATGAAAGACCTTCAAGTTTAAGTACTAGACCAGCAGATACTGCTTGAGCAGAAGCTACTGAAGCAAAACTTAAGGCGCTCGCAGCAACAGCTAACCCAACTACCATGAGTTTTGTAGAGAGATTCATGAGATTTCCTCCTTCCTAAATTTGTTGTTGAGTGTTTTCCAAAATTCATTAAGCCTGTTTCGGAAAACATGTACGTAGAAATACTTGGATTTTTCAGTTAGATATATGCTAAACGGCGTTACTGCCTCTGTCAAGGGGAATATCCCTTAAGTAATCCTTAAGAAATATATCTGAGCGTGCTCCTGACGAAGTTTCACATCAAGTACGTGGTTATCGCTGGGACACTCATATGGTGCTGAATGGTCTGAAGCCCTATGCTGTCTAGCATATAGGCGAGTCTGGTTAGCTAAATATCTCTGCTCGTGCTGAGAAGGACATCTAACCTTTTGTGAGCTAAGGTTAAGAATTTATGATGCCGGAGGCGATCGCATTCAATTTTTCCGCATCCAGCACTGTAATCTTGCCACCGCGACTGTAAGCCACAACCAACTTCAGGCTTTTGAACAGCCGCACGCACTCTTCATAGGTAATGCCGATGCTGCGAGCAATTTGATAATAGGGCAGCTTAGCCTTCAAACACTCGCCCTCTGCTCTGGTATCAATACCGTATCGAGTTGCAGAATCTTGAATTAACCTCGCCAAGCGTACAATCGCTCGTTCAGAAATTAATCCATGCACTGTTTCATGGAGTTGTTGCAGCCGAGAATTAAAAACCATCAGCATTCGTAAGGCAATTTCTGGGGTTTGCCTAATTGCTTCTATAAGAGCATCTCGCTCTACCGTGAGAATTATGGAATCACACCCAGCAGTCACCATTGCTGGGGCAATTCCATCACCTAATAATGCTGGGGCTGCAAAAATTTCTCCAGGTGGTAAGGTACGCAGAATCGTTTCCTTGCCCGTTGTTGCTGTTTTGGTTATTTGCAAAGCACCACTGAGGAGAGCATATAGCTTCGCCGGGAGGCGATCGCTCTCATGCATGAGAATCTCTCCTTGGCGGTAGTGCTGCACTTGGGTGTAGGGTTGTAAAGGCTCTAATTCTGAGCTAGTTAGATCTCGAAAGATGAGAATTTGAGAAAGTTCATCGATTGTTGCCTGCATCTGCCTGAATCCATTAAGGCTATGGTTAACGCGTATACTGCTGACATCACAGGAGAGGCAGTTGACAAAGAGCCAGTAGAAATGTTGTAGTCAGATCTAATTGTTGGCAATTGCTCAGAGGAGAATAAGCGCGATCGCTCTTAAGAATATGCCATCTTCTAATAAAAAAAGTTCGTGAGCGCTTTAGCAACAAGAGAGGCTACAGTCTAATTATCCCTCTTTTGTCACTTTCAGCAGAGGAAAATCTGAAATCATTATACTGAGGGACTTCTACCAACTAAGCTACGTTTCAACGTTTCTATCAGGAAAGCGATCGCTAAACCGCCCATTGGGGAAGCTTCTCACCATTTGACTTATATTTTTATCTCATCAGAGTGACAAAAGAGGGTTATAGCAACCGCCAAGGCGGTTAAGATGCTTGACGCAAGACATCTTCAATGGCATCTCGTAAACAATCAAACTGAAGAGAGTTTTTTGTGGATGCGACTTTTTCACCAAGACCAACATTTCTCAATTTTATTAAGGTCTGGAGAATAGGGGGGTAAATACAATAGTTGACAGCCCGCAGTCTCAATCAGTTCTCGAATGCGCCCACCTTTATGGAACGTGGCATTATCCATCACCACAACCTGTCCAATTGTGAGTGTAGGACGTAAACAACTTTCCAGCCAGGTTTCTTTCCACTGTTCGATTACACGCCCCCTCAATAGTGAAGGGAGCTATCAGATTTTGGTTACACCAGGCGGCAATCATGTTTACCCGTCCCTCGCGCCGACCTGGTTTCAGGGCATGGAAGCGCTGCCCTTTATCATTCCAACCATAATCATATTGATCTCTACTATCCATCCCTGATTCCGGAAAGGTAAACTATCTTCTCAGGGGGTATTGTGGACAATTGCGTTACAAATGCCTGCCGTTTTTCTTCATCCCGTTCGCTGTCTTCCGTAGGTCTTTTTTTTCGAGGAAAACCAATTTTCTTTTTGCTTTTACTAGTCGAGAAATCTGTTGTCTAAAGGTATCCCTCTTCTGTCACTTTCCGGGAATTTTTACAATTTCTAAATTCTGTAACTGTTGTCTGGAAGGCGATCGCTCTCGTGCATGAGAATCTCTCCTTGGCGGTAGTGCTGTACTTGGGTGTGGGGTTGTAAAGGCTCTAATTCTGAGCGAGTTAAATCTCGAAAGATGAGAATTTGAGAAAGTTGATCGATTGTTGCCTGCATCTGCCTGAATCCATTAAGGCTATGGTTAACGCGCATACTGCTGACATCACAGGAGAGGCAGTGGAAAAAGAACCAGTAGAAATGTTGTAGTCAGAGCGGATTTTTGACAATTGCTCAGAGGGGAATAAGCGCGAGCGCTCTTAAGAGGATGCCATCTTCTGATAAAAAAGTTCGCGATCGCTTAAGCAAAAAGAGAGGCTACAGCCTAAGTCATTCACCTGCCAGCGGATTCTGCGGGAAGAACTGAGTTATTAAACTACCCTTGCCTACTAACATAGCGCTGCCATAATTGACCTTGACAGCGGCATATAGGTTCTAGTAGCTAACAGTTAAAGAGTAAGCTGGCAGCTTTGGGGTCGAGTACTTTTGATAATACTGGAACGAGCAAAAGGCTCTTGTGGGGTAGGCATCACGCCCAGTTCAAGACTCAAAGATGACATCTGTGGATATTTATCTAAGAGATACTTGACTAGATTTCTATTAACAATTTCCCAATAATCTGTCTCGTTTGGATAATTTACGAGAAACTTATCAATATCTTTTCTAATGGGGACAAAATCCGGGTAATCTTTCTGGGCGATGGCTTCTGGTGTTAAGCGATAGGCAACTTTAATGTTGAGGATAGCTCCTCCTTGATGTTGGATGGCGTAGGTAGGTACTTGAAAGGTAAAGATTTCTTCTTGTTGTTCGCATTTTTGTTGAGATGTTTGAGATAGAGCTGGCAATATAAATACATTCAACGAAAGAATCAAGACAGTAGAAGTAAGCAACAATCCCCGTTTCATCTTGTTTACTTGATGTTAAGAATGTAGTTTATAATACAGCATTTTTGCATTGGCTTTGATTAAAATAATTCGTAATTCATAATTCCCGATTTCAAGCGCCTAAATTTATTTATGGGGTATTAATTACGAATTACGAATTACGAATTGGAGCGCAGCGACATGACCTTATCCTAAATAAGCCTTTCTCACTCGCTCATCATCAAGGAGTTCTGAAGCTTTTCCGGTAAGGGTGATACGACCAGCCTCAAGAACGTAACCTCGATCAGCAATTTGTAGAGCCAGGTTGGCGTTTTGTTCAACTAAAAGTATAGTGACACCTGTGGCACGTAGATTCTCAATGATGGAGAAAATCTCGCGCACAATCGCCGGGGCAAGCCCCAGGCTAGGTTCATCCATTAGCAAGAGTTTTGGGCGGCTCATTACGGCACGAGCGATCGCTAACATTTGTTGTTCACCGCCGCTGAGTGTCCCAGCTAGCTGGTTACGGCGTTCTGCTAGACGCGGGAAAGCCTCAAATTGCCGCTCAATATCCGCACTCACTTCTTTGGCATTAGAACGGATGTATGCGCCCAACTCGAGGTTATCGAACACCGTCAGCCTAGATAGCACTCTTCGTCCTTCAGGGCAGTGGGCGATACCCATGCGAACAATGTCGTGTGCAGGACACCGGGTAATGTCACGGCCGTTGTAGGATATAAGTCCGCTGCGAGTATTAAGCAGCCGAGAAATCGCCCGTAGAGTAGTGGTTTTACCAGCACCGTTGGCACCAATTAAAGTAACAACTTCGCCAGCGTTGACGACTATATTGACATCTTCCAGGGCTTGAATGCCACCGTAGTTAACGTATATGCCTCTAACTTCCAGCAGTTGGCTCATATAATTTTTTACTGTTGAATTATAAATGTATAGTTTGCTTTCAATAAGCCAACTTATCATTAAACCGTCAGAAGACCCCCGATTTATAGGAGGGATGAATGACGGGCATTGAAAAGGTATTCGCCTTGTCGTATAATCCTCTACAGAGGCAAGGTAATCAACCTCTTTAAAAACCTAGTACCGTAACGGTGACGCTGAACCTTGACAATTGAATCTAACGGGTTCTACTTGGTTGTTCCGGCTTCTACGTTTTTGTAGTCCCGAAAGTAGGTAAAAGATTCACGGGAACCGGACGAGCAGCATTTAAACTCAAACAAATTTTGTAGCAATGCAACTACCGTAGGGCATACGGAAAGTTAACGCTTGGGGAGAGAACCACCTCTAGCTTAGATACCGCAAGGAGTCTAAGCTAAGTGGACTCGGCGAACCAAGAATCCCCCGACTTGTCGGTGGGAGTGTCAAAATTATCTCCTGTATAGAAAGCTTCTAGCCTGCCAGAGGTGGACATCTTTTTCACGCTACAAAAGTTTTTTTAAAATTGACGGCTTGGACTCAAAACGATTTATTCTGCTCCTAGATAAGCTTCTATCACGGCAGGATCGGATTTAACGGCGGCAGGATTCCCCAAAGCAATCAACTTTCCAAAATTCAACACCGCAATGCGATCGCACAAGCCCATCACCAGGGGAACGTGATGCTCAATCAAAATCACAGTCAAATTAAATTTGCTGCGTATTTCCCGGATAAATCCGCTCAACTGGTGTTTTTCGCTGGGATTCATACCAGCAGCAGGCTCATCAAGAAGTAAGACTTGCGGTTTCAGGGCAAGGGCGCGGGCAATCTCCAAACGCCGTTGATCGCCATAGGGAAAATTGCGGGCTTTTTCCTGAGCGCGATCGCCTAACCCCATCAGATCCAGCAACTCTAAAGCTTTCTGTTTGCTTTTCTGTTCCTCACTAGGTGCAGGTGGTAAGCCCAGTACACCCGTGAAAACATTACTTTTAGTATGAATGTGCCGTGCAATGATTACATTTTCCAGTGCGGATAGTTCGCCAAACAAGCGAATATTCTGGAACGTCCGAGCGATGCCTAAAGCGGCGATGCGATGTGGGCGCAGCTTAGAAATATTCTTGTTTTGATAAACTAGCTGCCCACTGGAAGGCGGAATCATCCCCGTAATCAAATTAAACAGCGTTGTCTTTCCGGCACCGTTAGGGCCGATTAGTCCAAATATCTCGTGTTTTTGCACGCTAAAAGAGACATCGTTAACGGCAATTAAGCCGCCAAAACGGCGAGTTAGGGCTTTGGCTTCTAGTAGAGGGCTACCGTTAGATTCTGGGATGCTATCAATAAGTTCCTGCTGGGTCATTCTAAAATTTTGCACTAACAGACCTCCAGAATAGAAGATTAGCTCCTCCTTGCGTAAATTAAGATTTTCCTGAATGGCTCTTGACAATCGGCCTCTATGCACTCAGATCTGCTGCTATAACTGAAGGATTGCTACAAGCTAATTGCTATATGAGCTACTGTCTCAATCCCGATTGCCAGAAGCCCCAGAATCCTGCTGGTAATCGATTTTGTCAAAGTTGCGGCTCAAAATTGTTGCTCAAAGAGCTTTACCGTGCGATCGCACCACTAGGACAAGGGGGATTTGGCAGAACCTTTCGGGCAGTGAATCACGGCAAGTTCGATGAACCCTGTGTAATTAAGCAATTATTACCTCAAGCCCAAGGCACTTGGGCACTCCAGAAGTCTGTGGAATTATTTAACCAAGAGGCGAAGCGGCTGCATCAACTGGGGAAACATCCCCAGATTCCTGAATTAATCGCTTACTTTGAACAAGATCAACGCCTCTATTTAGTGCAGGAGTCGATCGCTGGGCAAAATCTACTCCAGGAATTAGAGCAGCAGGGAGCTTTTAGAGAAAACCAAATTCGGGAGCTTTTGGCACAAATGCTGCCAGTGCTGAAGTTTATCCATGAGAAAGGGGTAATTCATCGGGACATTAAGCCAGAGAATATTATGCGCCGCTCCCCCCCTGATCAATGGGGCGCAAAAGGTGGTGAGTTAGTGCTGATTGATTTCGGCGTTTCTAAACAAATAAGCCGCACTACCCTTGCTAGATCTGGTACAACCATTGGTTCGCAAGGATATGCCCCAATTGAACAAATGCAGAATGGTAAAGCTTCCCCATCTGGAGATCTCTACAGTTTAGGTGTGACTTGCTTGCATCTGCTAACCAAGATTCATCCGTTTCAAATGTTTTCTAAAGATGGCTATAGTTGGGTTCTTAATTGGCGGAATTATTTGCTCAGTCCGATTAGTAAGGAAATCGAGCGGGTTTTAGAGAAACTTTTGCGAAAGGATATTAACTACCGCTACGAATCAGCGGATGCAGTAATCGAGGATATAAAGGCTCAAGCCACTATATTAGCGCCCACGGTAATTGTAAATTCTGCCCAGCCACCTGCACCAAAGTCTCAAACTCAGGCACGAACTCAATCTGCTATAGTACCGCCCACGGTAATTGTAAATTCTGCCAATCTACCTGCACCAAAGCCTCAAACTCAGGCACCAAATCAATCTGTTACAGTACCGCCCACTGTAGTTGTAAATTCTGCCCAGCCACCTGCCCCTACAAAGTCGCCAGTTCAGGGTTGGAAATGTGTACACACCATAAAAAGGCATTTATATGCAGTTAATTGCCTTGCCTATAGTCCAGACGGTGGAATTTTCGCCAGTGGTAGTAAAGACAACACCATCAAGTTATGGGAACCGAGCAGTGGCAAGCAGATCAATAATCTTACAGGACATTCAAGCTCGATTTGTGCGATCGCTTTTAGCCCAAATAGTGAAATTTTAGCTAGTGGGTCGTCTGACGCGACAATTAAGCTGTGGCAAACCTCAAGTGGCAAGCTAATTAGCACCCTCACCGAGCATTCATCCTCAGTTGACTGCCTCACCTTTAGTCCAGATAATCGAATTCTTGTCAGTGGCAGTAAAGACAACACCATAAAGCTGTGGGAAAGCTCAAATAGCCAGCTTATCGGCACACTTATTAAGCATTCACACAGGTTTTGTTCCCTTGCCTTTAGCCCGGATGGTGCAATTTTAGCCAGTGGCGGCGGAGACAACACCATCAAATTGTGGCAGCTAAAGGATGTCAAGCTCATTAACACCCTCACCGGGCATGGATACTTGGTTTATGTGATCGCCTTTAGCCCGGATGGTCAAATTCTCGTTAGTGGCAGCGGAGACAACACTATCAAGCTGTGGGAAGTCAACACTGGCAGATTGATTAATACTTTTAAGGGACATTTAGGCTCAGTTTATGCGATCGCCTTTAGCCCGGATGGTCAAATTCTCGTCAGTGGTAGCGGAGACAACACTATTAAGTTGTGGGAAGTTAACACTGGCAAGCTCATTGACACCCTCACTGGGCATTCAGATTGGGTGAATTCCGTCGCCTTTAGCCCAGATGGTCGAGTTATAGTCAGTGGCAGTAGCGACAAGAATATTAAGATTTGGCGCTGTGATTAAGGCTTTCATTCAATCTATAGAGTTATGGAGACGATGCAGCATTGGCATATCTACATAACTTGCATCAAAAGCATTACCAAAAAAAACAGTGAACGGTAATTCTGGCTCTCCCAAATTATTGAGCACTAATAGAGCATCAGAGAAATCTTGGTTTTTAGTATATTCGTTGACAGTAACAATCGTTGGTAAACCTGCCTTAGTTGCAGCTTGCAGCCCGTGAAGTGAGTCTTCCACCACAAGACACTCCTGTGCTTCTAAATTCAGTTGTTTCAGCGCATAATAATAGATATCTGGGGCTGGCTTTTTAGCAGGTACAATATCTCCAGCTGCAATAACTTCAAACCAAGCTGGGTCAAGAGTATGTTCTAATAGAGCCATAACATTGGGTAAGGCGCTAGTGGTAGCGATCGCTAAACGGACTCCTTGGTCGTGAGCTTCTGTAATTAATCGCTTCACCCCAGTACGCAGGGGAATCTTACCTTCAGCTAATAAATCTTGATAATGCTTTGTTTTAGTTGCGTGCAAGTCAGCAATAAAGCTTTCTGAGGGGATCTGAAATTCGGGGCGATATCGCTGCAAATAAAAGCGAATTCGTTCTTTTCCTCCAGCTACAGAAAGTAAATCGCCATAAAGTTCAGGCGGCCAATCCCAATCTAAGCCAGCTTCCGCGAAAGCGCGATTAAAAGCAACTCGATGCCCATCTCGCTCAGTGTCTGCTAAAGTACCGTCAACGTCAAAAATCAAAGCCCGCAATTTTCTCATAGGTATTAATCTCCAGCTTTAGTAATTTTCTATTTTGTGTAAGTTCTGTTCTTCTCAGGTCTGGGGATATGCAAGGATGCGTTAAATCGTAATGCGATCGCACCCTCACCGCTGCCATTAGCCAAGTCCAAACCCAGAGACTAGCATAGGTTCTATCGGCTGATTTGCTGCCAATTATGACTTATTGCCTCAATGCCAATTGCCATAAGCCCCAAAATGCCCCTAGTACAAGGTTTTGCCAAACTTGTGGCTCCAAGTTGCTCTTAGGCGATCGCTATCGTCTGATCAAGCATATCGGACAAGGTGGCTTTGGCAGAACCTTCTTAGCCGTGGATGAGTACAAACCCTCCAAGCCGCCTTGCGTAATTAAGCAGCTTCTTCCCATAAGTGCAAATATTACATCTACCGAAAGTAATAATTCTATTCAGAAGGCGGCACAACTATTTCACCAGGAAGCCGTGCGGTTGGATGAATTGGGCAATCATCCTCAGATACCGGAACTTTTGGCATATTTTACCCAAGATAGTCGGCAGTATTTAGCCCAAGAATTCATCAATGGGAAAAACTTAGCCCAAGAATTGGAAGCAGACGGGTGTTTTACAGAAACACAGATTCGCCAACTGCTACATGATTTTCTTCCCGTCTTGCAATTTGTCCATTCAAGACAAATCATTCATCGGGATATTAAACCAGAAAACATTATTCGTCGCGCCCTCATTGCCGAGACAGAGATAAATCAATTATCCTCACTCTTGCCAAAAAAGGTAGGAAAAAGCCAGCTAGTTTTAGTAGATTTTGGCGCTGCTAAATTTGTTAGTGGAACCACACTTGCCAAAATTGGTACAGTAATAGGTACTATTGGGTACATAGCACCAGAACAAGCAGTTGGAAAAACAACTTTTGCTAGTGATATTTACAGTTTAGGCGTCACCTGTATCCATTTATTAACTCAAGTTAACCCCTGGGATCTTTATGATGCTAACGAAGGTAATTGGGTGTGGGGGCAATACTTAGACAACAATCCAGTTAGTGATGGATTGGGGCGCATTTTAGACAAAATGCTGGAAAGTCCTACTAATCGCCGCTATCAATTAGTAGAAGAAATTATTAAAGACTTGAATATTTTAGAAAAGCAAAATTTCGCATCTCTACAATTAGCGCCTATAGCACCTCCATATCATCAACCAAGTTTTCCTCAAAAATCCTCTTTGCAAACATCAATAGCATCTAATCTCCCACATACACCGCCGCCTCAAAACCAAGCTTGGAAATGCGTCCGCAATATCACCGGCCATACACTATGTGTTTTTTCCGTGGCATTTAGTGCGGATGGGGCAATTTTAGCTAGCGGCAATCATGGCAACACGATTAAGCTGTGGCAACTAAGCACTGGCAAGCTCCTTTATACCCTTACAGGACATTCAGCCCCTGTTGTATCAGTTGCTTTTAATCCTCATAGTGGAATCATCGCTAGTGGTAGTGTGGACAGCACTATTAAGCTGTGGCAATCCGAAACTGGCGCACTTATAGGAACCTTTATCGGGCATTCAGACTCTGTTTTATCCGTAGCTTTTAGTCCGGACGGCGAGTTTTTAGCTAGTGGGAGTTATGACAATACTATCAAGTTATGGCAACTAAGCACAGGTAAGCTAATTCGCACTCTTAGAGGGCATTTAGATTTAGTTTTGTCCGTCGCTTATGCACCAAGTGCCAGCTATACCAACACTCTAAACGATGCAATTTTAGCTAGTGGCAGTGGAGACAATACCATTAAGCTGTGGCAGCTAGAAACTGGCAAGTTAATTCGCACCCTTCCAGGACATTCAAACGGAATTTTATCCGTCGCATTTAGCCCGGATGGGGCAACTTTAGCTAGTGGCAGTTATGACAACACTGTTAAGTTATGGCAATCAGAAAGTGGGGCTTTAATTCGCACTCTTAGAGGATATTCAAAATCATTTAATTCTGTCGCCTTTAGTCCAGATGGTGAAATTTTAGCTAGTGGCAGTAAAGATAAAACTATCAAGTTGTGGGAATCTAAAAGTGGTAATCTAATTAGCACCCTTCCAGGACATTCAAATGGGGTTTTATCTGTAGCCTTTAGTCCGGATGGGCAGACTTTGGTAAGTGGCAGTCAAGACGGAAGCCTCAAAATTTGGCAGCGTGATTAAAGCGAGATATAGGGATTAACTCAAAACTCAGAACTCAAAACTATTTAAGGCTTTTGCGCCTTTTAAATAAATCCGGCGTCACCAATCCTTGAGGGAAAAATATTGTTCCCAAGACAATTAGCAAGCCGAAAATAATGAAGCGTCCGTCGCGCAGGAATTGTGCCAGCCAGGTAGGTATACCGCCAGTGTCTGCGATCGCTCTCAATACTTCTGGCAACGCTGTAAATACCATACCCCCCAACACTGGACCGACAAAAGTTCGTGTCCCCCCAATCAATACCGATGTCAAGTAGATAATACTGGCATCAAAAGTGCCTTGGCGAGCGTTCCAGGTATTAAGAAAGTGGGCACTGACAGCACCCGCCACCCCAGCCAAGATAGCGCCCAGTGTGAAAGCCAGAACCTTATAATAAGTCGGATTAATACCCATCGCCCCGGCAGCAAGTTCATCCTCCCGAATAGCTGTAAACGCCCGCCCAGCGCGAATCCGCTCTAGACGGTAGAGAATGAACATACTCACAAGTAGTAGCGGTACGACAATAAATAAATATTCGATAGGCGTCTGGAAAGGTTGGGGAATGCCAAAGATACCCACCGCGCCGCCAGTAATATCCAGATTTAGAGAAAGTACGCGCAAAACTTCGACAAAAGCAATGGTAGCGATCGCTAAATAAATCCCCCGCAACCGTAGTGCTGGAAGCCCTACCATTAAGCCCAAAATACCGCTGACTACACCAGCAATCAGCATCTCCAATAGCAGCAGAGGAATAGGGAACAAATCGCTAGTGGAATGAAATACCTGGGTAGACATAATCGCCGCAATATAGCCACCCAAAGCATAGAAGCCAGGACTAGCAAGAGACAGCTGCCCAGCCATCAGCGGCAAATATAGTGAAAGTCCCAGTAGCGCCCCCAGCACCATAGAGACGATCAGAAACCCGTAAGTAGTAAAAAAATCAGCCATAGCTATTAATCATACAAACTAAGATTGAATTATTAATTGTGGGGAAACGACCTTATGTTACAGTACAACCCGCTAGACTGCTTACCTTCTTCCGAAGAGCTACCCGATTCTGACGATACCCCTGTGGATAATCAACTGCAACATTTAATTCCCGGATTGCTGGAAGCGATACTAGCTTTGGTTTGGGCAGAGCGCATGGATTGGTTCTTTGGGGTTGACATGGGGGTATATTATGACCCCAACGAACCCCCCATAGTACCGGATGGCTTTCTCAGTTTAGGGGTAGAACGGTTTATTGATGAAGATTTGCGCTTCAGCTATGTGCTTTGGGAAGAAAATCGCGTCCCGATTCTGGTGTTAGAAGTCGTCTCCCAAAAGCGTCGAGGGGAATACAGCGACAAGAAGCAACAGTATGCCAATCTAGGAGTGTTATACTATGCGGTCTATAATCCCCACCGACGTAGAAAATCACCTCTGGAAGTGTATCGCTTGCTGGATGGGAAATATGTATTACAGGAGGGAAATCCTGTTTGGCTACCAGAGATAAACTTAGGAATTGGGCGAGAACGGGGAACGTATCAAGGCATAACGCGAGAATGGCTATATTGGTATGACAAACAAGGACAAAGATTACTGACACCAGAAGAACGCATACTGCAAGCAGAACAACGCGCCGAAATGCTGGCGGAAAGGTTGCGCTCGTTCGGCATCGATCCGGATGTATTGTAGCCCTTATCCCAACTCTAGCCGAAGATAATTTCAGAAAAAGGGGAATTTATCAGAGTAGTGATTTTGAGCTAATTGTTACGTGAGAATAGACCTTTTGCAAAAGTCAATTTATTCTCTGTGTACCTTTGCGCTAACCTCTGCGTCCTACCCTGCGGGAAGCCGCTGCACGTCTAGTGCGTTTCAAAAACAAAATTTTGATTTTTACAATAACTTTAATATGCTTAGCTACACCTTCTGGATAAGCCGACGCCCTAGTAAACCTTCAGGTCTAACTAGGAGCATGATAAACAAGATTCCGAAAGCAACAGCATCCTTATAAGCCGAGTAATCTGAGGGTACAAACGCTTCAACTAGCCCAATTACCAAACCACCTAGTACTGCACCGGGAATACTGCCTAAACCTCCCAGCACGATAACAGCTAAACCTTTTAGCCCAAAAGCAATGCCAAAATATGGGCCAGCAATACTCACACTAGAACCTACCAAAGTACCTGCCAAACCAGCTAGAAAGCTACTGACAAAGAAGGTAAGGACTATAAAGAAATCTGTGTTAATACCGAGCAAACTAGCAGTAATTGGATCTTCCGCTACAGCCTTCATTGCCTTACCAAATTTAGTGCGATTTATTAAAAATGTGAGAATTGACAGAATTACTACAGAGACTCCAAAAATTACTACCTGAACGCTACGAATAGGAATCGGCTTTTCCACCGTACCAAAGTTTATTGCCGCTGGTAAATTGCCATAGGTATCTGAGGGAAATGTATAATTTTCCGCACCAACCAAATACTGGATTAAATTTACAATTACCAATGCCACACCTAAGCTGGAAACAACCGTCAGCAGTGGATCAGCGCCTCTACGCCGCAGAGGGCGGAAGGCAATTCTTTCAACAGCAACGCCAACTAACCCAGCCAGGGTACTACCCAGAATCAACGCTACTGCAAACGGAAGTTCCACAGGCAGTTTAGCATTAGCCAGCAATCCATTAAAACCAAATGCTCCCCCCATCAGGGCGTATGTGAAGTAGGCACCAACAGTAAAAATTGCCCCATGTGCAAAATTAATAATCCCTAAGATGGAGAATATTAGGGTATACCCTAAAGCAAAAATGGCATATACAGTGCCAATGGATAACCCATTGAGAAATTGTTGTAAAAATACCGTTATATCCATAAATAAATTGATTGGAACTATTTTACTAACTTAAATTGACCGTTCTTTCCGTCTGCATCCATCTTGATTTGGGAAACATAAAACTCTTTCTGGATAATGTCACCCTCTGGAGTAAAGGCAATCTCACCTAGAGGCGTCTGATACTTTCCAGATAGCACCTGTTTGTTTAGTTCTGTACGTAGTTGAGCCAGCGGCAATTTAGGAATCTTAGTTTTCTTATCTACAGCCTTGAGAGCCTCGACAAACACCTGCACCGCTGTAAAAGTTTGGGCACTAAACTGAGGTGGCTCCTTCTGATATTTCTGACGATAAGCAGTACGAAAGGCTGCGTTAATTTGGCTTTGTTGCTCAGGGCTATAATATTGGGCAACCAAAATGCGATCGCACAATGCCTTACATACGGGAAATATATTAGAAGAGCTGAAGCCATTGCCCCCCACAATAGTACCTTGATAACCAAGTTCTCGCAGTTGCTTCACTAAATTGCCCCCATCTACAGGCAAACCGGAAACAATTGCCAAATCTGGCTGAAGATTGATAGCTGTTGTAGCCTGAGATTGAAAGTCACTATCCGTGACCTGAAACCTTTGCACAGTTGCAATATTTAGCCCCAAATCTTTAGCTGTTTTCTGAAAAACTTGGGTTTCAGATACCATAGCCTCTTGGTCTTGAGCATAAAATAGAGCAACTTTCTTGAGCTGCGGATTTAGCTTCACCGCTACTTGCACAGACTTGGGAGCCACTAGCTCAGAACTTGCTGAGAGGCGAGAAATATATTCACCAATCTCTGGAATACCTTTGGCGATTGTAGAGGGCGCGATCGCTGGCACTTTAGCCTGTTCCGCAATAGGAAGAGAACTAAAACCCTGCTGCGAAGTAGTGGGGCCAACGATACCCACCACTTTATTTTGAGTAATTAAGGTTTGGAAAGCGTTGATTGCTCCAGCTTCATCTCCTCCAGCATCTTGAAAAATCAGTTTAATTGGTGTGCCATTAATGCCACCCCGCTGATTAAAATATTCCTCGGCAATTTTGGCCCCAGCGACTTGTTCTTGACCAATTAAAGCAATGTTGCTTGTTTGTGCCACCGTAATGCCAATGGGGATGCTATTACCTGTAACAGTAGTGCTACTGTTAGGCTGACTACAAGCTGTTAAAAGTAAAGCCAGAGTCCCTAGAAATGTTGATGTATATACAGCAGGTTTTTGCATGAGGTTAGGGGACGCGATCGCTCTACTCGAATCACAGCTACTTCAGGAACGCGAATTTACCGTTGCTCCCGTTTCCATCTACTTTCAGTTGTGCAACATAGAAGTCCTTCTGAACAACCTCACCCACCGGGGTAAAGGCAATCTCACCCAAGGGCGTATCGTACTTCCCCGCCAATAGTTCTTTGTTCAGTTCTGTACGCAGCTTATCCACTGGTAATTGGCTTACTTTAGTCTTTTTATCCACATTCTTGAGAGCTTCCACAAACACCTGAACTGCTGCAAATGCTTGGGCACTAAACTGCGGCGGTTCCTTCTTATATTGATTGACATAAGCGGCGCGGAAATCTTTATTGATTTCCCCAACGTGTTCAGGGCTATAAGCTTGGGCAACGAGTACACCATCGCAAAGCGCTTTACAAACCCCGAATATATTGGAAGTGTTAAAGCCATTTCCCCCAATGATTAAGCCTTTATAGCCTAATTCCCGTAGCTGGCGAACTAAATTTCCACCGTCTGTCGCTAGTCCAGAAATAATCATCAAATCTGGTTTCAGGTTAATCGCATTGGTGGCTTGACTTTGGAAATCAGTGTCAGTAGTTTGGAACTTTTGGACAGTAACCAAGTCAAGTTTTTGATCCTTAACTGTTTTCTGAAATATTTCTGTTTCCGACTTGTTAAAAGCATCATTCTGTGCATAAAACACAGCTACTTTCTTGATCTGCGGATTGAGCTTAAGCGCCGCTTTCACGGAATTAGGAGCGACGATAGAAACGGGGGCTGAGACACGAGCAACGTAATCCCCAATCTCTGGAATTCCTTTGGCGGTATTAGATGGCCCAATTACTGGAACTTTGGCACGATCGGCAATAGGATCGGCACTAAAAGCCTGCTGCGAGAGCGTTGGGCCGACAATGCCCACAACTTTATTCTGGGTTATTAAGGTTTGGAAAGCGTTGATTGCTCCGGCTTCATCGCCTGCCGTGTCCTGAATAACTAATTTAATCTGAGTGCCATTAATACCACCTTTGTCATTAAAATATTTCTCGGCAATTTTGGCACCAGCGATGCCCTCCTGACCAAGTAAGGCAACATTGCTAGTTTGAGCTAAGGCAACACCAATAGGAATAGTGTTAGATGAACCGCTAGTTGATTGAGCGGAATTTGTAGTATTTTTACCAGTGTTAGTCTCGCTACAGGCTGTAAGCAGCAATGTGAAGGCAGCCAATAACGCGGAGGAACGAGCAGCAGTTTTTTTCATAGGTATTAGGACAAATAAATCTATCTATGGCAATATATTATACGCCCAGAGCGCACCTATATCTCAGCATAGCTGACTTGCCAATCCTTGAATATTTAACTAAAACTTCCAGAATGGCTTTGCTTCCCCTATTTTGATTTGAGGCAAAATTGTCAGTTGATTGCTGTTAATGGCTCTAAGGCGGTAATCAATAAGCCGTAATATATTTTTTAGTAAGATGGGTAGAGGGTGAGAGTTACCCATAAAATTTTTCCCTCCATTGAGTTTTGTTACTTCAAGCTGATCTAAATTGCCATTTAGCTTAATTACAGTTGATATAAATAGTTGAGCTTTATTAGAGGAGTTACATGGACAGCAAAACGACCAGGCTTTTCTCATCAGAAAGGCTGAAAGCTGCTGCGGCTGAAGTTGTTGGCACTTTCTTTTTAACGCTGGCTGCTCTGCTAGGGGGTACGGCTTATGCGGTTGGACTAACGCTGGGTGCCTTGGTTTATGCCATTGGTGATATATCCGGCTGTCATCTTAACCCTGCGGTTACGCTTGGTCTCCTCCTAGAAAGACGCTTTCCCTTAGCCACTGGCGTGTTTTATATAGTGGCACAAATTGTGGGAGCGCTATTAGCACGCTTGCTGGGCAGCTTTATCGGCAGCTTGGCACCCAATTATCAGGCAGCAGGAGCCTTCGGTGAATTCTTCGGCTTCGGAATTTTAATGCTTACTGTTGTAGCCGTGTACGAAAAGAACGTACCCAAAAGTGGTTCTGGTATTGCTATCGGTGCTGCTTTGACCGCTGGGGTGCTCATAACTGAAGGTATCCTCAATCCAGCTATTGCGATCGCCATGAATCAAACTTTTTCACCAGCAACTTGGGCGACATTATTAAGCGGGATTGTTTTCACACTGCTCTTCAAGCTTTTTTCTCAAAAGCAGTAGACCAATAAGCAAAAGCGCCTGTAGTCCCCTATCCTGACCTACCATAAGTAAGGGAAGAAAGCCATATTTATACTTCCCTGCTTAATAAGGGGAAACTAATTTGAGACAAAAGTTATAGAGATTTATCTACCATGTTCAAAGGTAGTGGCGGTCATAATGCTTAAGCCCTAGAGGTTCTAGAGAGTGCATAGCTCTATAACTTTATGGGGCGATCGCACCTATAGCTGAGCAGGACAGGTGACCAAAATAATTCGTAATCCCCGGTTTCAAGCCCCTAAATTTATTTATGGGGTATTAATTACGAATTACGAATTACGAATTGGAGCGCAGCGACATGACGCCTAAAAAGCCCCGAACCCGCTCCAGATAAGTTACTGGCTCTTCCAACATGGGAAAATGAGCCGTATCGGAAATCTCACAATACTCCACCAAATCATTGAGTTCTGCCGCCTGACGCCCCATTGCTGCGGGGATGATAATGTCGTGTTCTCCAGCGATTAACAGCGTTGGCACGGTTATTTTAGCAAACTCTGAGGGCATCACTTCCGCAGCCTTCTTACTCACAGAAGTAAAAATTGTGCCCATAGCCGCAGTGTAATCAGCTACCAGAAAATCCTCAAGAAAAGCAAGACTGACCGCACGGGGCAGAGGGCGATGTAAAAATCGCTTCATAAACATCTTGTCCATCAAGGGAATCTTCGCCAACCAGGGTGGACGGAACTTGACGACGTAGCCACCAAATTTATGAAAGGCTGTAAATGATTTCTCGTCGTATTCAAAAATCCCGCTACAAGTGAGAATCGCCTTCTCTACCCTTTCTGGATACAGGTTGAGAAAAAAAGTTGCTACTGACGCCCCCATGGAATGGGCGTTTATATATACGCGACTTAACTGCAAAGCGTCTAATAACGCCGCCAAGTCTTCAGCGTACTCTTCCATTTCATAGGTAAACTCTGCCGCCGTAGCAGGTGGATGTTCTAGTAATGGGGATTCTACTTCGGAGACGCGACGAGAACGCCCAAACCCCCGCATATCGTAGAGAAGACAATCAAACGTATCTGCCAGAGCCTTAGCTGTACTTTCCCAATACCGATCTGAGCCAGCCCAGCCGTGTATAAAGACCATTACTGGCTTCTTCTCAGAGGTTGCCGGTGTCCGAATCCATTCGTAATAATGCTCGACACCACGAACTTGAATGTAAGACATTCTAATAGTTTTGAGTTTTGAGTTTTGAGTTTTAATTTAACCCAAAACTCATCACCTTGAGCACTTAAATTATTTAAGCGGATTCCGGTTTTGGCAGAGAAGAAGGATGCACCAATAGTTCCGCTGTAGAGCGCTTCTCCACCATTTCTTTAGTAATAGTGCAACAAGTTACATCCTTGCGAGAAGGCAACTCGTACATCACTTCCAGCATCAATTCTTCAACAATTCCTCGCAAGGCGCGTGCCCCGGTTTTACGGCGATAGGCTTCCTGCGCGATCGCGCGAATCGCATCTGGCTTAAACTCTAGCTGCACGTTATCCATATTCAGCAGCTTCTGGTACTGCTTCACCAGTGCGTTGCGAGGTTCTGTCAAGATCTGCACCAGTGCTTCTTCATCCAGTGAATCAACCACTGCCGTCACCGGAACCCTACCAATAAACTCTGGAATTATACCAAACTTCACCAAATCGTCTGGCTCTAAATGCTTGAGCAAATCTGCCGTTCGCTTTTCGCGTGGCTGACTAATCTCTGCCCCTGACTCAACTTCAAAGCCTAAAGAGTTACGCTTGCCAACCCGCTGTTCGATGATCTTCTCCAGCCCCACAAAAGCACCACCGCAAATAAACATAATATTGCTGGTGTCAATCTGGATGCAGTCTTGGTAAGGATGCTTGCGCCCACCCTGCGGCGGTACATTGGCAACTGTCCCCTCAAGCATCTTCAGCAGCGCCTGCTGGACGCCCTCTCCAGAAACATCCCGCGTAATCGAGGGATTTTCGCTTTTACGGGCTATTTTGTCAATTTCATCAATGTAGATAATCCCTCGCTGCGCTTCCTCAACATCGAGGTCTGCCACTTGCAAAAGTCGCAGCAAGATATTCTCCACATCTTCCCCCACATATCCCGCTTCTGTCAGGGTAGTGGCATCCGCTACCGCAAAGGGCACATCCAATATGCTTGCCAGTGTTTGCGCTAAAAGTGTTTTTCCGCAGCCGGTAGGGCCAATCAAGAGAATGTTGGACTTTTGCAGCTCCACAGAATCATCTGCCGCTCCCTTGCCATTAGTTTGATTCTGAACAAAACTGAGGCGCTTGTAGTGGTTATAAACCGCTACTGAGAGAACTTTCTTGGCTTCTTCCTGACCAATAACATGCTCATCCAGATGCTTTTTCAGTTCTCTGGGTTTGGGCATTTGACTTAAAGAGACGTTGCTAGAGCGGACGCGGCGCTTCTGTGGTGGTTCTGACTTGGGAACCTGTTGGGGTGCTGGAGAATTTGAGTCCAGCAACTCCTCATCTAAAATCTCATTACACAAGTCAACACATTCATCGCAAATGTAGACCCCCGGACCGGCAATCAATTTGCGTACCTGCTCCTGAGACTTGCCACAAAACGAACATTTTAGATGGGAGTCGTATTTAGACATATTTGCCTCTTACTTCAGTGAAGTGACAGCTGCTTCTGGGTTGAGAAGGTTCTGCCGGTCGATGACCTGATCGATGAGACGGTAGTCTTTGGCCTCAGCCGAGGACATAAAGAAATCGCGCTCGGTATCCGCCACGAGTTTTTCAAACGGCTGACCCGTATGATGAGCCAGTAACTCGCTCAGCTTATTCTTATGATAAAGAATTTCTTTGGCTTGAATCTCAATGTCAACAGCTTGTCCCTGGGCACCTCCAAGAGGCTGGTGAATCATGATTCGGGCACTGGGTAGCGCCATGCGCTTACCAGGAGCTCCAGCAGCTAGCAAAAAGGCTCCCATGCTGGCGGCTAAACCAAAGCAAATAGTAACCACATCAGGGCGAATCTGCTGCATTGTGTCATAAATCGCCATACCAGCTGTTACTGAGCCGCCTGGAGAGTTTATGTACAGTTGAATATCCTTTTCTGGGTCTTCGGATTCTAAAAACATTAACTGAGCAACAATTGAGTCAGCCACGGTGTCATCCACCGGCGTTCCCAAAAAAACAATGCGCTCTCGTAGCAACCGGGAGTAGATGTCAAAGGCCCGTTCACCCAGACCAGACTGTTCCACTACCATCGGGAGAACATTGCTGGAGGAGTAAACCTCCAAGTTTTTCAGGCTGGCGATCTCGTAATTCGAGGATTGCGATACAAGCATAGACCTAGGGTTAAGGAGCGAAATCTTGTCAACGTAGCAATAGCAGGGGTCGTTGCCGAGCAATGGTTTATACCCTAGTTCCGTTATAGCAGATCGGCACAACTACCCTGAAAATTAGGCAGGGGGAGCAGGGGGAGTAGGGGGAGCAGGAGGGGTAATCTGTAGCCGCAATTTAGG
>JAHHGU010000007.1 GCA_019359765.1 Aphanothece sp. CMT-3BRIN-NPC111 | reverse complement strand
TCGCGATCGCGAAAGTTGGAGACTATCTTTCTTGATCAAGCGATAGTCAACCCAGATTTCGTATTACTGCTTTTCTCAACAGCCATGCGCTCTTGCCAGTCTACTATGTTTGACCGCAACTTGGTATAAAATTTTATTACGCAACATAATGTAGTTAGTATTGCCACTTGAGGCGAAGAGCGTCCTCCTGACCAAAAACACGCATAGGTCTCAAGCCCCCCTTTCATCAGGCGTGGGGACAATCCAAAATCCAAAATCGAATGACTGCTGGCTTCCAACAGCTTATGCTCCCTTAATTAGTTCCAGTAGTTCAGCTTTTTCTTTGTTTAAATTGTTTTGCTGAGCCTTGCACTCATCTAGACGTTTTTTGGCCTCAGTGAGGTGAGTTGTAATCTGACCGCCCGCTTTTTCAATAGTTTCCTTTACCCGCCGTTCTTCTGCTTGTAATGATAAAATTAAGTTTTGCGATACCTTTTCAACTAGACTTTTAGCCAGCAATTGGTAATGATTGCATATACCTTTTTTTAGATTTTCTGTTTGTTGTTCTTGTTTCGCTGCCTGAGCTTGTTGCTGAAGCGAATTTTTATTAAAAATATTAATACCAGCCATTATCAATGGTATCGGGTTGCCAAATGCTGCTGCTATTGCTAATGCTCCTCCTCCCATAATCAGGTCGCCAACTGGAGAAATCTGTTGTAAACTAATATGAGTATTAGAAAATTGTAATACTGATTCTTTCAACACTTTGGAAGTTTCAACTTGTTGGACTGGCTGAAATGATAAATTAGATAATTCCAGATCCGGAACAAAGTTAAGCGCTGTATAACTTCTCTGGAAAAATCCATTTAAACCATCATTGCCATAAGAGTTACATATTTGCCCCCACTCTTCTTTTGCCCAGTGAACGATTTCAATATTGCAAAGACGAGTTATATAAGTGTGGATACTATCGGAATTCTTCATTATCTCTGACCGCAAGCGCAGGTATACTCCCTCACTTTCCTTGGTAATTACTGGCTTCAGTTCATCTGTAAAGACTTTAACTTTATAAAGTAAGCTTTCTCTGCTGAAAGGATCGATTAAAGCTGCTTTCGATTGGCTTAGATCAACTTTTACTTGTTGAAAAGTTTTTTCTTTGTCATCACTTATCTGCTTTAAGGCTATTTTTAGTTGCTCATTTAACTCGTTTATATTTTTGTTCCCCAAAGCTTCTTGTTGTTGCTGAGTCTTTTTGTTTAAAGTTTCTATTTTTTCGTTAAAAATACTATCCATAGTGGCAAGTTGAGCTATAAATTGTTTTTTTACTCGCTCTTTTACAACATCCTCGGATTCACTGTTAGCTAATTTCTCTAAAAACTCGCTAAACTGATTTAGTTCTTGTAGGGCGCTGGTTTCAACGGCATTGCCATGATTGTGAGGATAAAAAGGTTTCAGTAGCAAACAATTTATATGCAATGATTGACTATATACCTGACTTTGCCGCCATGCAGATAATGCAGATACGTTCGTTTTGACAATTTCAGAAGCGTGGCTTGCAGCTGATGTATCAACTACAATTATTGACTTAAATATATTAGCTTTATTAGCCCGATCCATTAACCGTTTTTCATCCGCAGAAAGGGGTTGTGTAGGGTTAAGAACTAAGCACAGAACATCGCAATCAGTCAGCAGTCGGTCAAACTCTTCGTCAGGTGCAGCAGGTGTATTAGATTGATACTCAAATATAAGTTCTGGGCTTGTCGCAGCCGCCTGTAGTTTACCCAGTACGATGCGATCGCCTGGTTGCAATGTATGACACCCCCCTTGTAACCGTTGGTCATTTATATATGTGCCATTAGCACTGTTAAGATCGCAAATTTGCCAGTTAGAACTAATGCGCTCAAAATCCAAATTTGCAGGGGGCAGAAATTCTGCGTGATGCCTAGAAACTTCTGTGTAATGCAGCCCAACTTGAATCTGACAGTCTGGACTGCGCCCAATTATTGCCTTCTGAGTAGTAGACAGGGGATAACGAGTCTCCTGCCCTCCTGTAGTGCTAGCAGATTTCAGAATAAGTGAGGCAGGCGATGCTATTTCAGTTTGCTGGTGTTGATTGGGTAAGGTGGCAATCTTAAATTGGTAAAGCGAGGTTAAAGTATTGCGAGTGTTAACAAGGTTCTGTAGCGCTTGAGCTAGCATGGGATACAGGCTGACAATTTGAACCGTCAGTTTCCTGGGCTTCAAAGCGTCAGCTAGCTTGCTTAGTTCTTCAGCAACTGCACCAAATTTTGGTTCTCGATTAACCCTGGCGGCAACAAACTTCTGAATGTCTTGAATGCGCTGTGCCAGTTTTTCAGATTTGGATGACATAGATTTGACAAGCTGAATAAGGCATGCGTGACGAAAGAAATTAAACCTTACTATATATATAGTAAGGTTTTCCAGATTTACAAATCCAAGCGTTTATTTTTGTTAAAGTTTTCAGCGATGCGTCCTATTTGCCAAGAGCGATCGCCTAGGAGCCTCGGTTAACTAATCCTACTGAGACTGTCACCAAAAACGACCGAATATCATTCAGGGCTTTCTTTCGGCGTGGGACTATCAGTTGGCTTAGGAGTTTCGGTTGGCTTAGGACTATCAGTCGGCTTAGGAGTTTCGGTTGGCTTAGGACTATCAGTTGGCTTAGGAGTTTCGGTTGGTTCAGGGCTGTCTGTAGGACTCGGTTTCGGTGTCTGTGCTTTCTTCTTTCCTGCTTGGCTAATCAGTTGTGCCAGCTGTTCCCTCCAATACTGAATGGGAATTGTTTCTGGGTTATAGGCTAGCACAGCATCCCAATTTTCTTCATTAAACGCTTTTTGCGCCTCATTGACTATACTTTTAGCTTTATCCCAGTCTTGCTGCCACTGCGCGATCGCGGACTTTGCCTTCCCGGAAGCAGAACTGCTTGAGGGAATCGATTTTGCTAGAGCGATCGCGCCGTCAAGATCTCCAGACTGATATTTAGCTATTGCTTTTGCCAAAGTACTGCTTCCCCGATCGGTTGAACCCGATGGGGAATTATTATTAGATCCTGTATTAGTTTTCGTTTCAGCTGGCGTATTATTTGCAGTGGGGCAGTCGATATATTGCTGATCATTAAAAACCCAACCTTTTGTTGGCGAGCTAATTTCCACCCAGCCATTTTCCTCGCTGCCAGTAAGAGAGACATTTGTGCCTTTTTGGATACCGTCAACACGGTTAGCGTCCTTACTAGGTCCAGAACGAACATTTAATGTGCCGATCACAACCGTGCAAGTGTCTTGCTGAGAATTCCCCGCTTGATTATTTTTACCTAAGATTCCATTGCTGTTAAAAAACGATCCTTGATTAAGAGCGATCGCCATACCCATCGCCGCAACCACAACAGCCGCAATGCTGGTTCCAACTATTAGGGGCAGTTTGTTAGGGGAGCTAGAATCAGGGGCATAACCAGGAACTGGGCGGACTGGCGGTATATATGAATTGGCAGGAGCAGCGGGAATGGTGTTCTGTACCGACGCTGAGGGTGGTGGTTGCGTGGGCAGCGTCTCATTGAACGTGGGCGCGTATACTACCGGCGCGTATCCAGCGGTAGTAGGATACTGCACTGACGGGTAGGGATTATTAGATTGCCGCAGCGCTTGTAGAGCCTCTGTTGCCGACTGGTAGCGGTCTTTGAAGTGGTATTGCACCATCTTGCTCAGTACATTTGCCAGCCCAAGGCTGACCGGCACCAAGTGCTGCCAGAGAATCTCGCCAGTATTGGCGTCTACTTGTAATTGCAGCGGTAACAGACCCGTTAGCGCCTGAATACCAATGATACCCAGTGCATAAATATCACTGTTAGGGCGCGGCTGACCTCGCCCCTGTTCGCTGGGCATATATCCAGGGGTGCCAATAGCAACAGTGGCGCTCATCTGTCCTTGAGATCCGATGATCTGAGTCCGCAGTTGCTTAACAGCGCCAAAGTCAACCAGCACTAACTTATTGTCTGCGGTACGCCGGATGAGATTATCCGGCTTGATATCTCGGTGAATGACGCCTCGGCTATGCACAAATTCCAGAATGCCCAGGACGTCTTCCAGCATTTGGATAGTCTGAGTTTCCGTCCACCGCTGACCAGGTAACAGTTCCGCTGTGAGAGTATGCCCATCGATGAACTCTTGCACCAAGTAAAATTCTTGGTCTTGTTCAAAGTAAGCTAATAGCCGGGGAATCTGGTCATGATTACCCAGTTGTTCCAGAGTTTCTGCTTCACTTTGGAACAAGCGTCTGGCTGTTTGCAAAACGTTGGGGTCACTACTAGCAGGCTTGAGAAGCTTAACGACGCAGGTTGGGTTGCCAGGACGACGGGTGTCTTGAGCAATGTAGGTTTGACCGAATCCACCAGCACTCAAGGCTCGGATAACTTGGTAACGCCCGTCTAGCAACTGGCTTAACATAATGCAATTCGCCGCGATTTTAAATTTTTACTTAATAGTAATATCTTCCAGATTGATCCGGCTGATTCCGCATTCCACTGAGTGGAGTTGTGACAGATGCGGATATCCTGACACCTCTTTGAGGTTCAACAGTCGATATGGACGCATCCTGTTGGGGAATGTGCCCTAGAGTTGTGGTCATTAATCATTTGTCATGATGCCTTATCAATCACCAGCCCATCAAAAGTTAAGTTTATTTTCATCCACCTGCTTATTCACTTTTCAACTTTTATCGTAAAGTCTGTAGCCAGCAGTATACCTCTTGTATAAGCAAGTAAGTTCCCTAGTTAAAGAATTTGCCTCGCCCTTTCGCCGCAAAATTTTTTGTAACTATGTCAAATTTAGACGCCCTAATTGAACAAAGCGCAGCCAGAACTGAGGAACTCTCCCAGGAAGCTGACCGTGCCCTAGAAGAGATCGATCAGATTAGTCAATTCGCCACTACCTTAACCACCACTGTTGAATCTGCCAGCCAGTCCGCTCAAGCAGGCTTTGAAGCAGTAAGTAACAAATTAGCCGAGACTGAACAAAACCTGGAAAGTGAACTGCAAAGTGCCAAAGACAACCTGAGCGGATTGCAACAGAGAGCCAGTGAAGTAGAAAGTCAGGTTGAGGAGATGGCTAGCCAGGTGAAAAGCCAGTTGAGTGACCTGAAAAGTAGCGTTGAGTCAGCGCTAGCGGAGATTGAATCAGACGCTGAGACAACAAAAAATAACTTGGAGGAATTGTCTCAGCAGGTTCAAGAATTTGAGACTGAGATTGATAGCCAATTAGAAACTGCAAAAAGTAGCATTGAAGAATTTCAGGAGTTAGTCGATACCGTCAAAGGCAGCTTCAATGACCGGAAAACAACCTTGATGGAGCAGTTTGAAATTTTTGAACAAGGTGTAAACGAGCGGTTGCAATCTTTAATGGGTGATTTCAGCACCCTAATAGAAGAAGGAAACAGCAAGTTAACAGAACTAGAGACAGCACTGGGCACCACATCGGCAGAGGCTGCCACTGCTATTAGTAAAAAATTTATAGAAGAAGCGCTGGGTGAACTATCTACCTCAGCGGGTGAGTTGAACAAAGCTATTTCATTTCTGAGTGATGCTGGAGAAACTTCTCAGGAACTTATGGATGGAAAAGTTGGAGATGTCTTAGATAAAGTTGGTGATGTCACGGATATAATTGAAAAAATTAAACCTGTTCTGGATTTAGTAAAATCAGTTTTGTAATTAATTAAAGTTACAAATTGTTAAATTAGAGCATTATCAAAAATGATCCAAAACTTGACATTTGGCAGCACACCTGAAGAAGCAACTGAGAATTTAAATCAGCTTTTTAGTGCAGTAGATCTAGGTGGTAATGATTTGGAAGCGGCTATTTCAGAACTGTCCTCTGGCAGGGATGCTCTTAGCCAATTCGCTGAGACTGTGGAAACGAGCATAGAAACGATACAACAAACATTACAGTCAACTCAAGATGGTCTTGATAGTGTTGAAGCAGAGGTTGCTTCAGGACTGGATAACTTACAGCAAGTTACCGCTGAATCTGAAGCTAAATTAGATGAATTTATTCAGTCTGTTGACGATATTTCCGGCGCTTTTGAAGCAGAAGTAACTAATGTACAAGCAGAGTTAGAGGAAACTTGTAATGAAGTTAAAGAGGCTTTTGCCGAAATAGGAGAATCAATTAGTAGCTTGGAAGAGTCTCTCACAGAGGCAAGGGAAGCAACCCAGCAATCTTTAGAGGGGTTAACTACTGCGATCGCGCAACTACAACAGCAAGTACAAACCTTCCAATCTGAAGTAGAAATAGACTTTGAGGAGTTAAGTAGTGAAATTGTTGATACACACACAACAGGCATAGAAAGTAGCTTTAGCACTTTTAGTGAGCAAGTGAGTCAGACTCAACTAACTGAAATTAGTAATGAGTTTAGTAGCTTTGAAAGTAATCTAACTAATATCTACAGCAGCTTCACCAGTGAGGTTGAAGGTTTGGGCGACGAATTGAAGGATCGATGTTCTCAAATTCTTCAGGATATCGGCAGCCACTGCGAGGATTCACTTAAAAATGAACTAGAGACGGCTTTTAAAGATGCCATAGAATCCGCAGTTGAGGAGATGCTAGAAGAAATTATTGAAAATATTACGCTTATGGCAATAGGTTCAAGTATAACTACTTCAATTAGTTATATTTTACCACAGTTAATCATTGCTAAAAAAGCTGCTGAACTGGCAAAGGCCGGATTAGATGTAATTGGTCTTTAAATTATTACTCATGGATATTAATTTTCTGAAAGAACTAGAAGAGAAAGCTACTCTCGCTCCTGAACAAATGAATCATTTGGTTCAGGAAGTAACAGAAGCTCAGGATACTGCCGAAGCATTAGCAACCAGTCTGGAAGAAAAAGAAAATCAAGCCGCAGAAATTCTGGAACAGGTGGAAACGGCTCTAAATGAGCTACAAGAAGAACTTTCCAGTCAACAAAGTCAAATTGAAGAAGATATTTCCGAGCTAGAAGGCGGTATTGAGGTACTCAAGGATTCAGTTACTGAAGCTCAAGAGGAATTAGTAGCTGAAATTCAGGCTACTCAAGGCAAAGTGGAATCTCTTAAGACTCAGTTAGATGAAGGTAGAGCTTTTGTAGAAACAGCGAGTAATGAAGTGCAAGCAGTATTTGCACAAACTCAACAAGCAATTCAATCTGGTCAAGAGGAGTTAGTAGCTGCACTGGATTCAACAAATCAGGAAGTTGAAGCACTGCGAGAGAAGATTTCTTTAGCTAAGACTACTACCAGCGAACAGGTTGCCAAGTTAACTGAGGATATGGAACAGGCACAACAAGAGTTTATTGCTAAGATTCAAGAGATGGTCAGTAGTTTGACTACTCAGCAAAGCGAGTTTGCCACCAATTTGACTGGTGTTAGTACAGACATTGTTAAGGTAGAAGTAGATAACTTACTGAATACTAGCCAGGAAAAGATAGAACGAGAACTAAAAGATATGCTTGATAGTGCTGTCAATAAGGTATCAGAAGCTATTAAAGAAATGAGCGATAAGCTCAGAAGTGGCAAATCCGATGCAGCGTCTGTTAGAGCAGAAATAGAACCTTTAATTGATGAGTTGAAAGATTTAGTTGACCAACTGACAAGCTTTATATAAAAGGCTGATTTTGAGGCAGCGGCTGAAGCTACAGTTACTAACTAGTCTTGCCCAGGCAAATCTAAAGCAACCAACAAAGCCTGATTTAATTGGGTCATAGTCGCATTACTGAGTATCCCTCGCAGACCCAGGAGACGTGTTTTGGATAACACCCGCACCTGATCTGCCATAGCAATCGAATCGTTTGTCAATCCTCCATCTTGGGCTGGAATTAGTACCTGAGTGGGGTAGACTCGTTTGCCAGATTGATAAGTTGTGCAGGGGACAGCTAAAATGACAGAACTATAGGCATTGATCGCATCGCGGCTAACGATAATTACAGGACGAGTGCCGCCTTGTTCAGAACCTTCAATCGGTTCAAGACGAGCATTATAAACTTCCCCTCGCTTCATTTTTCTTGTTCCCCTAGCTGCAAAGCTTCCCAACTCGCTGTGGCAAACTCAGCCTCCATTTTTGACACTTCTGCCTGATATTCAGCATCTTGAGCCATTTCAGCCAAAGCTGCATCAATTTCTGCCCTCTTGAAAGCAGCTAATTCATGCTGGAGTGCTTGTGCGACAAACTCATTGCGACTTTTAGCTTTTCCTTGGCTGACTGCTAGATCTGTGGCTTCTAGAAGTTCATAAGGTAGGGTTAAGGTGGTGCGAACCGTTTGTCGTTTCATGGGGTTGTCAAGGTGTTGAGCAAATTGATGTCAATTATATCATCAATTTAAACATCGACTAAGGGCTAAACTCCATTAAAGAGCAGGGGAAGCAGGAGAAGTAATTTGTTGCAGTCTTTAATGAAATTGGTATAAACAAGTAGATCTTTCGTCTCTTAGTAGTTTATTAATAATTTAGGAAAGGTTGACAAAGTTTTTATATTTTTAGAAAAAATAAGGAGTTTGCAATGGCTGATTTTGAGGCGGCGGCTGAAGCTACAGTTACTAATTTGACATCATTACTTGAGCAAACAGAACAAGTACAAACGAGTTTAGCAGAAGCAAAAACACAGCTATCGGATGTTTCCGATGGAGTTGAGGCGAATTGGGCTGAGTTGAGCGATCGCGCCCAGTCTCTTCTAGACCAGATTACCACCAACAAAGAGGAACTGACAGCAGAAGCAGAGGAAGTCAGTAACGCCCTCACGCAAGCTAAAACCAGTGTGGAAACGCTACAAGGCGAGATGGAGTCAGAATTAGCGGAAACTAAGGAGGCTATCTCTACTCTTGATGAGCAGGTAGAAAATTTAGTGCCAGAAATAGAAAGTACCTTAGAAGGACTTGGGGAATCTATCACCTCTTTCAAAGACAAAACTGAGCAAGTTGAGCAAGAACTGCAACAGGTTTTGTCGGAAACACAGAACTATCTTTTAAACGATGTCACCAGCGAATTGCAAACTCATCAAACAGAAATTGAGGAACGAGCAACCAATTTACAGTCTTACATTACTGAAGAATGTATTCCTCGGATAACAGAAAAAGCAACTGAATTTGCCCAGCACCTTGATGAAGTGATGGAAAAGCTTACAGCTAAGCTGGAAGAAATAGGAGATACAACTGAAAAAGCTGCACAAGAATCTCTAGAACAGGTGAGTAACGAGATTGAAGATAAAATGTTTGGGGATTTGCTGAAAACAGCACAAGATTTAGAAAGATTAATGGATAGACTTAGCCAAACGATTGACACAACTAGCTCGACAGCCATCACCGCTAAAGATACCGTTGTAACAGGTGTCAGCACAACTAATGTCGGAGTCAGCACCGTGATAGGAGTATTTAAGGAGATTAAAGAATTACTGGAGAGGGTGAGTTAAGATACACCCATCGTTATCTATCACAAAAATGATGCTGCAAAAAGCCGGAATCTACCTACTTAATTCTATTTTTCTTACGTTTTTTATACAATTTCCTAACAGTACCTTTCCCTAACAGCGCCAAAAATGAACTACTACAAAAAAGCACAAATGACACGAGCGCAACTATAAAAAACATCCTGGCAGTAAATCCGACCGTAAATATTATTTTTACTCCTCTAATTAACTCAGATAATGACCAAAAAAATACATATAAATTTGGGAGTCCAAAAATTATCCAGCTTGAAATAATAATCCACCATTTAGAGTTGCCTTCAGAAATATTGCTGTAAGCTCTGCCTTCAAGATAAATTTCCCCCATCGGGTCGTATCCGGAAGGAAGCTTTTCTTGGAATGGAAGCTTTTGTTCAGCAGGAATATCATAAGAAATTTCACCTTTATCAAGCCCCTCATCGCGGAAGTATTTCTTGTATTCATTATCTTCGTTCATAACTTGTTTAATTTTGTAAAATTCTAAAAAAGTGCCCAGCACCATGTAGTAAAGTTGGGGTTTAAAACTCTTATGCAGCCAAGATTGGCTATTTATTATACGCAAGTTTCATAGAAGATGATTTTCGTATACGAAAGGATAACGATCTTAAAAACTTTGGTTAAATCGAGACAAAGACTGAATAAAAAATTAGTTTTTTTCTCCTACCAATTTCATTTAATAATGCTACAGATGGATCTTGTCTCGACGCGCCATGGCGCGTCGAGACAAGGATATGTAGCAGCATTTTTGGGAATTGGTATAAGAAGGATATTAACTGATATTGCAATCATATTTTTGTCTTTCATAAGTTGTCAAGGGTTTTATATTAAATTTGTTTAAGTTTTTCTAAATCAACTTTTTCCTTTTTTAAATCAGTTTGTCTAGCTTTATATTCTACCAAACGGCTCTTAATAAGAGCCTGACATTTTTCTAATTCGACCAAGTAGGCAGTAAACTGCTCATTGGCTGTATCAAGAACTTCTTTTAACCGCCGTTCTTCCGCTTCCAACCTCATGTTAAATGCTTGCACTAGCTTGTCAACCAAACTTTTGGAAAGAGATTGATGATAACTGCATAAATCTTTTTTCAGCTTCTCTCCTTCTTGCTCTAACCTCAATACTTTTTCTTGATGGTAGTTATAAACTAGAAAAGGAATTATAAATATCAGTGCCACCATTGTTAATCCAGCTACAATAATTGCCTTATTCCCAAGCTTCCCACCTCCGGTAAATGCTGCGATCGCACCAATAACCCATACTATAGTTGTAACTAGTGATGTAACTTGACTTTTAGTATTTTTCAGTAAATATCCTGCTAATGAAACTTCTTGATAACGAACTTCACTAGCCGCTTCTACAACTGAAAATTGGAGGCTTCTTTCAATATCAATGTTCGGAATTTGCTGAAGCAACAAATCTGATAATCTCACCGCTGAAATGAGATTAACCATATTATAAATTCTTTGAACAAGACCATTTAAACCTCCTTCAGCAGAAACAGTACAAATTCGCTGCCATTCCTCAGTCCCCCACTGGATAAGAATATAGCGACAAATATAGGTTATAGTATTACTGACTTCAGTAGGGTTAGAGGCGCTTTCTGACCACAGCCGAATGTAGCTGTAACCTCCTTGTCTCGCTACAAATGGTCTTAGGTTATCTATAAATACCTTAATTTGAGTGAGAATGCTGTGTTTATTAAATTCATCTAGTAAAACAGATTTTGATTGAACCAAATCAACTTTAGCTTGTCTGAAAAACTTATCTTTTTCATCATTAGCTTTCTTTATAGCTTTCCGAATTTGCTCTTTCAATTCACTTTGCCCACCTACCTCTAACTCTGCTTCTAATTTCTGAATTTCTTTAATCAGGACTAATTCTTGTGAATTTAGTATCCTTTCAATTATGGCTAGTTGAAATAGCAGTTTAGTAGTAGTGCGCTTAATGATAATATTCTCGGCTTCACCTTTAGCTAGCGTTTCTAGAGACTGGCAGAAATTATCTAATTCTACCTGAGAATTAGAGTCAATTGTGCTAACTTGACCATTCGGATAAAAAGGTCGTAGTAGTAAAGGAACTACATCTACCAATAAATTATGTATCTGGTTTTGAATGCCTGTCTTCAATCCAGCAAAGTTTGTGGTTTGATTGCTAGTTCCTGATATATCGGCAACTACAATTAGCTTGGCACTCTGAGTTTTACTATATTTCTCTATAAATTGCTTTTCATCTGCTGAAATAGGCTGATTGGGATTAACAACTAAACACAAAACATCACAATCAATCTCGTCTTCATGCTCAGAAGCGGCGTTTGGTTGACACTCAAAAATAAATTCTATGCTTTTCTCATGAGCAGAAGGATAGGCTAAGGAAATTCTATCTCCTGGTTGCAATGTCTGGCATCCCTGCAATTTTATGCCATTAATATAAGTACCATTTACAGCGTTTAGGTCGCAAATTTGCCAGCTAGGTGATGGGTGGCTAGATATAAGTTTAATTTCAGCATGATGTCCAGAAACTTTGGCATAGTTATCTGGAATCTTAATTTGACAATCAGGGCGACGCCCAATTACTACTTTTTGAGTGGTAGAAAGCGGATAGCGGGTTTGCTGTTGTCCAATATTACTATAGGATTGAAGAATAAGTGCAGCTGGCGATTTTTGTGTAGTTAGCTGCGATTGACTAGGAATACTATCTATTTTAAAGTGATATAGATTTGGCAGTTTTTGGCTAGTGCTTAGAAATTTTTGTAGGGCTTGAGATAATAAGGGAAACCGACTATAAATTTGGATAGTTAGTTTACCTGTTTTAAGATAATTACTAATATTGCCCAGTTCTTGAGCTACAAATGAGTACGTCGCGTCTTGATTAATCCTGGTAGCAATGAACGTGTGAATTTCCTGAACACGTCGGTCTAGTTTGTCAATTTTGGGCGACATAAGTTAATAGAGTAAATATTAGGTATAATCATCGTGCGGTTCATACTCTGGATTTCAGGTTAGTTCTAGCTAATTGAGCTATGTAGTTTCTAGAAGGAAGAACCGAAAAATTTGTACATGGAGATTCTGCATAGGTGCTTTCTCCATAGGCTACTTCTCCACATCCTTCAGTACGCTGACAAACGCATTCTACGACTTCAGTTGGTGGTTCCTGTTGCTCTGATGTAATTGACGAATTATCAGAAGGTTGCTCTGATGTTTGGGATCTAGCTTCAGCACTGGCTAGATTAAAAGCTTCTCTATAAGCTGTCTCACAACCCTTCAGATAGCCTCGGATATATTCTTCATCGTTAGTTACTTGGCTTACCCCATCTTTATCACAAGCGGCTTCAATATGCATCGCTCCCTGACCTCCATTAGCCGCGCCATCTGCTTTGCCATTTTTTGAACCACTAGCAGTTCCCACATCGAAGCCTTTTTGGTAGGAGGCATTGCTATCTTTGTTAGAACTAGATGATGAAGAGGAACTAGAAGCCTCATCAGATGGCGAATCTGGTTTCTTTGTTGAGCGTGAACCAGTAGCGGGCTGGTTGACTATTGTTGTCTGAGAAGCTGTGTTACTGTTTGAAGGACAGTTAATTAACTGATTACCTTGCTTATCAACTTTGCCAACCCAACCTTGTTTTGGCGCACTAATTTCGACCCAGATACCATTCTCATTTCCCGTTGGGGATATGCTCGTCCCTTGTGTAACTGCACCGATAACATCGCCGCCAGCTGTGGCGCGTACATTTAATGAACCAATTGCTACTGTGCAACTTTTTTGTTGTGTAACTACACCTCCACCTGATGGATTTAGGGAATTGTTTGACTGAATGAAGGCATAACCACCAATAACACTCACAACAGCTGCAATACCTACCCCAATCACCAGTGGCAATTTACTAGGGGGACGCGGAACAGGAGGAGGGTTTGGGGGTACAACAATAGGTGGAACTGGTGGAGTTGGCGGGTAAACTGGAGTTGGGTTTTGCCCAAAGTTAGGCTGTTGATGCGGCTGTAAGGTCTGTGCTACTGGTTGAGGTGGCGTATTCGATGGCTGGGAAATGGGGGTTGTTGGCGTGTAACCGGCAGGGTATTGCTGGAGGGCGATCGCACTTACCCTTAAATCTAGTTCTCCCAACCGCAGAGTGCTTCCTTGGTCTAACATTACTTCACCAGTAGGAAAGCGTTGCCCGTTCACCATCGGCGGATTATTCGGTCGCAGAGAGCGCAAATAAAAACTTTGCTGTTGAGGATTAAAATATATTTCCGCGTGCAACCCCGATACTGTCGGGTGAGATAAAACAATATCGCATTGTTGCGGATCGCGCCCAATGCGAACGGCTCCAGGAATTTTACTGGGTTGTTTGTCGCGGATGATTTGCGTTTTCACCCCTCCTGCTTCCACCCACTCTAAAGTCAGTTCGTGTATTGAGTTTGTAGCCGCAAAGGTGATAGGTTCAGTTGGCTTGTAGGTTGGAGTAGTTGCTTGCGCTGTAGGTGCTATGGGATTGTTCAACTGTTGCAATGCTTGCAGTACTTCTGTCGCTGATTGATAACGATCTTTAAAGTGATAGCGCGTCATCTTTGTCAGCACTTCTGCTAGTCCTGGACTCACTGATGCCTGGTGCTGCCAAAGAATTTCACCTGTCTGCGAGTCTTTTTCTAAGTTATCTGGAGATAATCCGGTTAGCGCTTGAATAGCAATCATCCCCAAAGCATAAATATCACTACTAGGGCGTGGAGCACCTTGCCCTTGCTCTGGAGGCATATACCCACGCGTGCCAATCACTACGCTAGGAGGCGATTGCTGAGTTTGAGCCGTAGTAGCTACGGCTTGTATCTCTTTTACCGCACCAAAATCAATCAGAACTAACTTACTGTCCTGCTTGCGTCTGATAATATTGGCCGGTTTAATATCCCGATGAATAACAGTAACCGGCTTTTGTTGATGAATAAACTCTAAAATTGGTAAAACATTTTGTAGCAGTTCAATTACATAACCTTCACTTAATTTCTTTCCGGGAGTTAGTTCTACTGCTAAAGTATGTCCTTCAATAAACTCTTGTACTAAGTAAAACTCTTGGTTTTCATCAAAGAAACCTAAAATTCGGGGAATCTGGTTATTCTGGCTATGGTTTCCCAACTTGGCCAGGGTTTCCGCTTCGCTACGAAATAGACGTTGAGCAATAGCAAAGGTGTTAGGGTCATTGCTAGCAGGCTTAAGCTGTTTGACAACGCACTTGGGATTGCCAGGAATGCGGGTATCTTCGGCGATGTACGTTTGACCAAATCCTCCGGCGGCGAGTGATTCCAGTACCCTGTAACGCCTATCTAGCAACTGACCGATCATGATTACCCCGCAATATTACTTAACTGTAAGTTTGACTACCGTCTATGGATAGAAGAATGAGCGTGCTTTTAAATTTTGCTTGGGTAGGAAGAGTGCGATCGCATTCCTTTACCTTCCCATCAATGGCATACCAAACTTATTTCAATCACCTGTTTATACCTCTGTTGGTGCTAGCAGCCCCACAATGACTAGAAGCCAAAAAATTACACCAAACACAATCCATGCAATCTCTCTTCCCGTGAAAGATGTTCTTTTCGGCAAATGCTGCTGTTTTTGCTCCCAATAATAATTTATTGCTTTCAAAATACTTAACAAAGGAACAAAAGATAACAACGATATTAACCACAATGGATCGGGTAATCTTGATAAAACTACAAATATCCAATAAAACAACGTTATCTGAAAAGGTGAAGGCTTTTCTCGATATCCTTGTTCTTCTGCTAGAGCAAAAACCTTTTGGCATAAGCTGTACAGAAAGAAAGGTAAAAACCAAGAGCGGAACCAAGCACTTATTTTTAAATTCTCGCGCTCTTTGATAAATTTCCAGTGCTTATGTGCCCAAGGCAGTTGATAAATTCCAAACGTAATAATATATAGAAAGCAAAACTTCCAGATGGGCTGAACATTAGAAAACTGTTGATTATCTACTGATTGATTCATTGATGTCATAATAAAGTTCCTGCTTTTGGAATTAAATATTATTGTTTAACGCACTGAACTTCTCAATAATAATTCAGCTAATTAACTTGCCAAATTTTAATTGCCCCATCATCACTGCTACTGACAATAGTATTACCATCAGGGCTAATAGCGACACAATGAATTGTTTCTGAATGTCCTATAAGGGTATCAATCAGTTGACCACTTTCCCAATGCCACAATTTGATAGTTTTATCGCAGCTACCACTAATAAGAGTGCTACCGTTAGGGCTGATGGCAACAGAAGTCACAAAGTCTGAATGCCCGTTGAGAGTGCGAAGTATTGTTCCACTACCAAGATGCAATAACTGTATTGTTTTGTCATTACTACCGCTGGTCAGAGTCCTCCCATCCGCACTGAAAGCAACAGCACGAACTTGGTCTAAATGCCCTGTAAAGGTGCGTAACAGTTTTCCATCAAATAAGTTCCAGAGTTTAATTGTATTGTCCCGACTCCCACTGGCGATAGTCTTACCATCTGGACTAATGGCAACAGCAAGAACCGAGTTGGCATGTCCTCGTAGAGTGCTAATCAGTTGGCCAGTCGTTAGATTCCAGACCTTAATTGTGTTGTCCCGACTGCCACTGACAAGTGTCTGACCATTCCGACTAATAGCAATAGCATTAACTGAATCAGAATGCCCTTTGATGTTACGAATCAATTGTCCACTGTTCCAATTCCATACTTTGAGTGATTTGTCTAAACACCCACTGGCAAGAGTCTGACCATCTGGACTAATGGCAACAGACGTAAACCAGGTCGCTTCGCGGTGAAACTGAAACACCCCTGACTGCCAAGTTAAACTGCGAATCAGGCTACCACTGGTTAAATGCCAAAGCTTAATAGTGTTGTCATCACTGCCACTAGCGATTGTCTGGCTGTCTGGACTGATGGCGACAGAACGAACTGAGGCAACATGACCTTTTAGGGTGCGGATACATCGCCAAGTTTGGGGGTGAGGCTGGAACGCCAAGACCTGATTAATATCTGTATCAGGCGATCGCGGTGGCTGAACAGTCGGGGCTACGGGCTGAGGTGATGTAATCGGTTCATGGGCGACAGACTGCGTAGGTATGTATCCCCCTGGGTATTGCTGAAGCGTAATTGCTTTCACTTTCAGATCTATCTGCCCCAAACGCAGGCTGCTACCTTGATTAATTGCCACTTCTCCAGTCGGAAGCGATCGCCCATCCACAATAGGCGGATTAGTTTGGCGTAAGTTCCGCAGATAAAAACGCTGCTGTTGGGGGTTGAAAAAAATTTCCACATGTAACCCCGATACGCTTGGCTCCGACAAGACAATATCGCATTGTTGGGGATCTCGCCCAATCCGAACCGTACCTGGATTTTTAGTCGGTTGTTGGTCGCGGATAATTAGCGTTTTCAGCCCTCCTGCTTCCACCCACTCTAAAGTGAGTTCGTGTATTGAGTTTGTAGCCGCAATTGTGGCGTGTTTAGTTGACGTGTACCCGATAATAGTTGGTGGCGGTGTAGATGTCGTCGGATTGTGTAACTGTTGCAGTGCTTGCAATACTTCTGTTGCTGACTGATAACGATCTTTAAAGTAAAAGCGCGTCATTTTTGTCAGCACTTGTGCCAGTCCCAGACTCACTGATGCCTGGTGCTGCCAAAGAATTTCACCTGTCTGGAGATCTTCTTCTAAATCATATGGAGGTAACCCAGTTAGCGCTTGAATAGCAATCATCCCCAAAGCATAAATATCACTACTGGGACGCGGCTTGCCTCGCCCTTGCTCTGTGGGCATATATCCCGGTGTGCCAATCGCTACGCTCAGAGGCGATTGCTGAGTTTGAGCCGTAGTAGCTAAAACTTGTATTTCTTTTACCGCACCAAAATCAATTAGAACTAACTTCCCATCCTGCTTACGTCTGATAATATTCGCCGGTTTAATATCCCGATGAATAACGATGGGATTTTGCTGATGAATAAACTCTAAAATTGGTAGAACATTTTGTAATAGTGCAATTACATAAGCTTCACTTAATTTTTTTCCGGGAGTCAGTTCTACTTCTAAAGTATGTCCTTCAACAAACTCTTGTACTAAATAAAAATCTTGGTTTTCATCAAAGAAATCTAAAATTCGGGGAATCTGGTTACTGTGGCTATAGCTTCCCAACTTGGCTAGGGTTTCGGCTTCGCTACGAAATAGACGTTGAGCAACAGCAAAGGTTTTGGGGTCATTGCTAGCAGGCTTGAGTTGTTTGACAACGCACTTGGGATTGCCAGGAATGCGGGTATTTTCGGCGATGTACGTTTGACCGAAGCCCCCGGCAGCGAGGGATTCTAGTACTTTGTAACGCCCATCTAGCAACTGACCGATCATGATTACCCCGACATATCATTTAATTGAAATTTTTACTACTCTCTTTGGAGAGTATCCTAAGTTAACAAATAGAATTCACTACTTGGCGGAAAATTTAGCAAATCTTAAATAAGAGCGATCGCATCCCGCGATTCTGACGGCTCAAGCGAGCTGGAAGAGCGAATCCTAATGCATTACATTCCAATTTTGTCAAGTGTGATCGCTCTCCGGGCGACGCTGAGTGCGGGCACTCCATCTTTTACGCTTTTGATAGCCGATGCTGCAACAGCCAAACCGTTACCGCCCCTCTTATAACAGTGTCAACTATGTTAGTTGTTAGTTGTTAGTAGAAAATACAACTAACAACTAACATGAAATCCCCCAGATTCATCCGTGGTTGGGAGCTTAAAGATGCCATATTTTGATCGTCTTGTCCTCACTTCCACTGGCAAACATTTGCCCATCTCGGCTAATCGCCACCGCACCCACCTGCCAGGGATAACCCGAAATTGTGCGGATTGCTTCACAAGTGCTGAGGTTCCATAGTTTGATCGTCTTGTCTTCACTGCCACTGGCAAGCACCTGACCATCAGGACTAAATGTTAATGAATTAATCGGTAATCGATGCCCAGAAAGGGTAGAAATTTTTTCACCAGTGCTGAAGTTCCACAGTTCAATCGTCTTATCTGAACTGCCACTTGCCAGAGTCTTGCCATCACTGCTAAATGCAACGGCATTCACCGCGAGGCGATGTCCAGTCAAAGTGGAAATTTCTTCCCCAGTGTTGAGGTTCCACAGTTTGATCGTTTTGTCTGAACTGCCACTGGCAAGCATTTGACCATTAAGACTAAAGGCAACTGAGTTAACTGGCAACTTATGCCCAGAGAAAGTGCGGATTTCTTCACCAGTACTGAGGTTCCACAATTTAATAGTCTTGTCGGCACTTCCACTGGCTAAGATTTTGCCGTCGGAACTAAAGGCTACAGCATTCACTGCTAAGCGATGCCCAGAGAAAGTGCGGATTTCTTCACCAGTACTGAGGTTCCACAATTTAATAGTCTTGTCGGCACTCCCACTAGCTAGGATTTGACCGTCGGGACTAAATGCTACTGAACGAACTGGATCTGAGTGTCCAACCAGAGTGCGAATATCTTGGTCAGTATTCAGGTTCCACAAACTTTTCCTCGTGGTTAGGGGTAGGGTAGGGGCATTTTGCACCGAGGCTGAAGTTGCTTGTGGGTTACTTTGGAAAGCTGGTTTTGCTTCCGGCTGGGTGGGAGGAGAAATTGGTACTGAGGCTGGAGTTACTGGAGGGCTACTCTGGGAAACTGGCTTTGGTTGTGCTTGGGTGGCATTGAGTGGATTAACAGGTACAGAGGCAGGTGCTACAGCGAGTTTAGGGGGGATGGAAACAGGGGTTGGGGTGCTGAGGTGCTGACACTCAAAAATGAATTCTGGGCCGTTCTGAGTGAGAGTGATGCGATCGCCCGTTCGCAAAAGCTGCCACCCTTCTACTCGCTTCCCGTTCAGATAAGTCCCATTCACCGTATTGAGATCGCAAATTTGCCAAGCTGGTTGTAATTTGGTGGCTAAGGGTCGGATTTTGGCATGATTGCGGGAAACACCTGTATACCGAGTTGAATCGATGACAATCTGGCACCCCGGATCGCGCCCGATCGCTACCTCCCGATCCTCAGGAAGCAGGTAAGGAAATTGGTGGCGATCGCTTGTTTCCCTGTGGGAAACTTGGAGTGCTATCTCTGGAGGCGTTTCCAAAGAATTGCTTGTTGTGGAGTAACGTATCGTCGCCACCCATTTTTTTTCAGCATTCTGCATGTTGCTGTGCCAATTTAATTTTGTCTCTAGATACCAGCCATAGGGGTGATGCCTTGTCCTGGTTTAACAGCTGATGTTGACATAGAGCAACACGCTGCGCTCTTGCAGGCTATGCCCACGGGTTGGCGTAACCTGTCCGCAGGACTTAGCGTGTTCGCTTCTTTTGTTAGGTAGAGTCATGAAGCCGCAATTTACAAACACACTCGCATGGCAGCAGGCTGAACTACTGATGCAACCAGCTTATATCCGCATCATTGACCAGATTCGCAAACAGCTAGAGGAATCTTCTTGGAAGGGAACATACCAGGAAGTGCAGACGCCCTATCCCGGCTACCACTTATATTTACAAAAAAAAGATGCCTCAGCGAGCATCGATTTGTGGGATCTTTGTTTTCAAGTCTGTTTTCGTAACTACAACCTCTCGCTGGCAAAGCTGCTACAAAGCCAGGAATCAGCCAGCTGGGAAGTCGAGATTGACACCAGCCTAATTGATGATGAAACTAACGATGTGGATTGGCAGCGTCTAGATGCCAAAGCCCGCCAGATAGTAGAGCAAGTGTTTGCCAACTTACCCGCCGTGTGACAACTCCCCACCGCATGGCGAATGGGGAATTCCGCGAAAGAGGTTAAATTGACGGATTGTATAGATAAAAACATGATTCAGGAATTGCATGACGTCCAAGCGGCAGCTGGGGCTTTCTTTGAGGAGTCCAGCACAGGCATCACCGTACCAGCAAGTTTCGGTAACGATGCTGCTGCTATCCAAGCGTCGCGGGAGGGGGTGGCTTTAGTTGACCGCTCTCATTGGGGGCGGATTCGGGTTTCCGATGACGACAGACTGCGTTTCCTACACAATCAAAGCACGAACGATTTCCAGCGACTGCAACCAGGACAAGGCTGCGACACAGTTTTTGTGACATCCACCGCCCGCACGATTGACCTGGCAACTGCTTATGTAATGGAAGATGCCGTGCTGCTAATGGTTTCTCCTAATCGGCGTCAGCATCTGATGGAATGGCTCGATCGTTACATCTTCTTCGCCGACAAGGTGAACTTGACGAATGTAACTGACGAGACTGCGACTTTCAGCCTGATGGGGCCAGAAAGTGACGCTCTCTTGGAACAGTTAGGCGCTGGGGGAATTGTCGGTCAACCCTATGCTAGCCACCAACTAGTAAGGCTGGGAGATATAGAGGTTCGTGTTGCTGTGGGCAGTGGCTTGGCTATGTCCGGATACACCCTCTTTGTCCCAAAAGATGCCGCAGCAACGATCTGGAACAAATTAGTTGCACACTCGGCACTACCAATGGGCGATCGCGCTTGGGAACAATTGCGAATCGAACAGGGACGCCCAGTGCCTGACCATGAACTGACTGAAGATTACAATCCCTTAGAGGCTGGGCTGTGGCACACAATTTCTTTTGAAAAGGGTTGCTACATTGGTCAGGAAACGATCGCGCGTTTAAACACCTACAAAGGTGTGAAGCAGCAACTCTGGGGTGTCCGACTCAGCGCACCAGCCCAGCCAGGAACTGTGGTGACGGTAGGAGATGAAAAGGTGGGCAAGCTTACCAGCTACACAGAAACTGACCAAGGAGCATTTGGCCTTGCTTATGTTCGCACCAAAGCTGGTGGTGAGGGATTAAAAGTACAAGTAGGAAACGTTGATGGTGAAATTGTTGAAGTCCCCTTCTTAAAACGCCTCCCCCAATAAGACCACTTACGCATTTCCACGGTGGCATGAGCAGCAAGAGTTCCTGTCTGCTGTCAGGGAGCTTCACACAGTGAAAACGCGCTGCCCTACGCCCGTGTAGCAATACAAGGGGATCAATACCTATCGCCTACCACAGCTGACGATGCTGTCAAATTTAAGCGATAATAAAAAAGCCTATCAGTTCGGTAAATACTATCAGTAGTTTTACGTATTTTTTTTTATTTGTGCTGATAGTCAGGCTATTTATTCGTAAATTTACTGATTTAAAGCTATTATTTGCCAATATATATTTATTATAAGAATTATTAGTTGGAGGACTATCTAAATGTTAAATTTTAGAAAAAAACCTGAAATTACTCCAACAAGTGCTGATGAAATTTTAAAGAATTATATGCCTGATGGGAGCGTCAACGACTAAATTAAAAGCAGTAATATTCGATTAATAAAAATGTATTTTAGGAGCAAATAAATGTCTTTAAATGCTGAAATGTTAGAACAAAGTTTTGAACGCATTAAACCTAACGCGATCGAATTTTCCAATACCTTCTACAACAATTTGTTCGCCGACTATCCCCAGGTGCGACCTTTATTTGCCAACACCAACATGGTGGCACAGCGGAAGAAGCTAATGGACTCATTAGTTCTCGTAGTTGATAATCTACGCAATGGTGATGTACTAGCAGATGCTCTAAGAGGGCTGGGAACTAAGCACATCACCTATGGGGTAATACCAGGACATTACCCAATGGTAGGTGGAGCGCTCTTGAAAACCTTGAAAACATATCTGGGGGCTGACTGGACACCAGAGGTTGAACAAGCGTGGACAGATGCCTATCAAGCAATTAGCAATCTGATGTTGGAAGGAGCAGATTATTCTAAGGAAGATCTCAAACTAACGAATACATCTAACAAAAGGGTCAAGCCGAATCAAAATCAGTCCCAGACAGAGATTACTATATTCGGTATCAACTCAAAACTGTTACTCATCATCATTGCAGTTGTCGCCTTAGTAATTATAGCAACCGCCAAGGCGGTTAGGGCATAAACTGGAAGGAGTCACTTGTTCTAGAAGCTATCGCTTAACCAATGGCAAAACCCTACAGTTACGACCTGCGTCAGAAAGTCATCCAAGCCATTAAACTTGATGGATTGAAGAAAAGCGAAGCTAGCCAACTATTTAACATTAGTCATAACACCATCGGCCTGTGGCTCAAACGGCTTTCTGAAACAGGAGACTATCAGGCTAAGTCGAATCAGCCACCTGGGAATGGTCATAAGATTACCGACTGGGAGGAGTTTCGTGAGTTCGCTTCATCTCATGGGGATAAAACCCAAGTCGAGATGGCGAAACTTTGGAAGGAGCAGATTAGCGATCGCACTATTTCACGGGCGCTTAAGAAGATTGGCTTCACTCGAAAAAAAAGACCTATGGCTACCGCGAGCGCGATGAGGCCAAACGACAGGCGTTTGTAGCCCAGTTATCTACCCTAACGCCATTCCAGATTGTTTACGTTGATGAGTCGGGAATGGATAACCGAGACGAGTATGCTTATGGGTGGAATAAACAAGGTGAACGCTTCTATGCACTCAAGTCAGGGCGGCGCGAGGGGCGGGTCAACATGATTGCCGCACTGTGTGGTCAAAACCTGATTGCTGCTTTTACCGTTGAGGGAGCGTGTAATCGAACAGTGTTTGAGACCTGGCTGGAAAATTGTTTGCTTGCAACACTTGTTCCTGGACAGGTTGTGGTGATGGATAATGCCACATTCCACAAAGGCGGGCGCATTGAGCAACTGATTGAGGAGGCGGGCTGTAAAGTGTTGTACTTACCTCCCTATTCACCAGACCTCAACAAGATTGAACAATGCTGGTCTTGGTTAAAGAGTCGAATCCGCAAAAAACTCAATCAGTTTGATTGTCTACGAGATGCAATTGAGGATGTTTTGCGCTTTGCGTCCTAATCGCCTTGGCGGTTGCTATATTTTGCTTAGGATATTTCTGTAAGCATTTTTTTGAAAAAAAATTAGTTTGACGAAGTAGTTAGCAATCCTTTAAAAGTGCTATTAGCCTGGTACATGTCCCGCCTTTATAGTGGGCGGCTTGGTTTTTAGCTAATTGCTAATTGCTAATTGCTAATCGCTTTTATTTTGGTCGATGAAATTTGGCATAGAGCATTGCTGCCACTGGTATATCGCCCCGCAGGTGCCGTTCAACCACGGCGCGCACCTCGTCGGGGTGAACGCGGCTGTACCAAATCTCCTCTGGCATCACCAGTACCATTGGTCCATTGCCGCATTGTCCCAAACATCTGCTGCCGCTGACTGTAACACCGCTTACCGGATATGCTTGGAAAGCCGCCAGCACTTTGGCAGCTCCGTACTTGCGGCAAGCGGTGTTTTGACAAACTAAGACAAGTTTAGGGAATGACAAAGATTTTGTTACCAAAACTGGTGATTCTTTGATCAGAGAACTCGACGAGTCCAAGTCCAGGATAGCTCAGACTAAACCATTACCGCTGATGGTCATCTCCTCGCCCGACCATTAAAAGAGGACGTTACTTAGGGTAAGTTTTCCTACTTATGTCCTCCCCAACTGTGGCATTTAACTGCTCGCCGATGAGTAAGACTAAGCAAGTCATGTAGAGCCACAGCATCAAAACAATAAAGGCACCGACTACCCCATAAACTTTGTTGTAATTGCCGAAGTTCGACACATAAAGCCGAAATAGAGCCGATACAATAGCCCAGGAAACTGCCGCCACAATCGCTCCAGGCATAATCGGTGTACCATGATTCCAGCGGCTAGGGCCATAGCGATAAATAAAGGCACAAGCTGAGGCGACAATGCTTAAGGCTAAAGGCCAGGCCAAAAGCCGCCATACAGACAGCAACTCAAACTTCAGAACACCACTTTGAGCAGCCACCATTTTCACAATTAGGTCACTGATAAACACCAGAAAGGAAGCTGTGATCAATAACACGATAGTGCCAATCGTGAGGCCAATAGAAATTAACTTGGCTTTCCAAAACGGGCGCATCTGTTCTTGTGGAATTTGATGCATTTGATCGAAGGCTGCCATAGCCGCACTCAGCGCCCCAGAGGCAGCCCAGATTGCTGCCACAAAGCTGAGGGAAAACAACCCCTGGTTTTGGCTTTGGGCGATCTCCTGAGCAAAACCTTTAATCAAGAAAATAGCTTCATTGGGAGCAACCTTACTCAGTTGACGAGCTAGCTGTTGAAACGTAAAGGCTGAGGATTGAAACAGCCCAATGGCGGTCAGAATCGCTAAAATAGCTGGAAACAAAGCTAACATGGCGTTGTAAGCCATTTCTGCCGAGAGACCCATTAACCGCCGTTGTCCAGCACGCACAAAGGTTTTCCGCAGCGTTGTCCAGTTTAGGTGTCGAAAAAAACGCCAAAAGCGGCCAGATAGCATAAGACCAATTTAGGGTTATGAGTTATAAGTTATAGTTAATTATTCAAAACTCAAAACTCAAAACTTAAAACTTCCTAAAGATGAGCTACGAGGTTACAGATTGGTTGGCTCAAATCAGGGCACTGAAACAGCAGCTGGCAGAATTGCAACGCGATCGCCATGAGGCTAACGAGAGTGCTGCTAACTGGCGTCAATTGTATAACACCGAAGCACAACAACGGCGGGCAGAAGCCAGCCTAGCGCAACAACAGATTGAAAAACTTAAGGCTCAAATCCAACAAGTTCAAAGTTTACCCCCACCCCAACCCGATGAGCCTGCCGCTGTAGAAGCAATTGAGCAGGAAGTGGAACAACTGCAAAGCACTGAGGAATTGAAAGCGAAACTTAAAGAGGTGCTGCTAGAGCGCGATCGCCTGCGTGTAGTCTTGAAAGCAGAGCAAGCCAAACACGCCCAAACCCGCAAGACTTTAACCACAGCGATCGCCGATACCATCGATAAGCTCGCCAGAGAACGAGCAACTCACCAGGAAAAAGCTGATATTTACTCCGGTTAAATTTTCAATAAAGTTACACCTGATTGAAAGCAGGTGGATAGACAACCTTTCCCCTGTACGCCCCCTGATAGTTCTTGAGGAGTTTGACCATGAACACCTCATTTGGTACCGGGAAAGGTGATTCAATTCCATAAGCAACTGTAGGCTCAAAGCCAAAGCGCGAGTAAAACTGAGGATGTCCCAGTACAATAACCATCAATTCTTCCCGTGCCTCTGCTGCTTTTAAACCCATTCTCACCAGTAAGCTGCCAATTCCTCGTCTTTGAAACCCCGGTAGCACGGCTATAGGTGCTAGACCAAGTACTTGTAGGTGTTCTTGCCCCACCAAGTCAATGTAGCTAAATAAAATGTGACCTACTACAGTACCGTCGAGATCGGCAACCAGCTCTAGCTCTGGAATATAGCGATCAGAATGACGAACGTACTCCACCAATTGAGCCTCATTTTCCCCCTCAAAGGTCAGCCTGTTTAACTCAGCTATGACTTTGTAATCTGAGGAATTTGGGCAGCGGATGTTCATCAATTGCGGCTTTGTAGGCGAACCTGTCTGGAATTTAGCTAGGGCTTACGCAAATGGTTCAAGACTCAGGGGGTTTAAAAGTTAAGGGTAGAGGTATTACTTACCCTTATCCCCTCACCAAACCCTTATCTACCGTTTATGTGCGTAAGTCCTGTTACCTTTATTTTTTGTTTTAAAATCCCATCACCTGAGCCACCGCCTCAAGTTTCGGCTCAATTCCCTGCTTAAAGGGGTTATTGCAGTGTGTAATCGCCGTATCCGGGTCTTTAAGACCATTCCCGGTGAGGACACATACCACCGTCGCCCCATTAGGCACTTGGTCTTTGACCTTCAGTAGACCAGCTACAGAGGCGGCGCTGGCGGGTTCGCAGAAAATACCTTCACCAGATGCTAGCAGGCGATAAGCTTCCAGTATTTCCGCGTCTGTGATATCTGTAAATTGCCCTTGGCTTGCTTGTTGAACTGCGATCGCACGCTCCCAGTTCGCTGGGTTGCCAATACGAATTGCCGTCGCCAGCGTTTCTGGATTTGCCACCACCTTACCTGTAACTAGAGGTGCAGCACCAGCGGCCTGAAATCCCATCATTCGCGGCAACCGCTCGCATCTTCCCTCCTGATGGTATTGACAAAAACCCATCCAGTATGCTGTGATATTTCCGGCATTGCCCACAGGAATGCATAGCCAATCTGGGGCATCCCCCAAAACGTCCACAATCTCAAAGGCTGAGGTTTTCTGCCCTTCCAGCCGATAGGGATTCACCGAGTTGACCAGCGTCACAGGGTAGCTTAACGCCATCTCCCGCACAATTTCCAACGCTTGGTCAAAATTTCCCTTAATAGCGATAACTTCTGCCCCGTATAGCAACGCCTGCGCCAATTTACCCAGCGCCACATAGCCCTCTGGAATCAGGACAAACGCCCGCATTCCCCCGCGTCGGGCATAAGCCGCTGCTGCGGCTGAGGTGTTGCCCGTACTGGCACAGATCACCGCTTTAGCACCAGCTTCCTTGGCTTTAGAAATCGCCATCGTCATCCCCCGGTCTTTAAAGCTTCCGGTGGGGTTAAGACCGTCATACTTCACAAATACCCGCACCCCTCTACCCACCTGCTGGGCAATTGAGGGAACTGGGAGCAGGGGGGTGTTGCCCTCCAGCAACGTCACCACTGGCGTCGAGGATGTTACCGGCAAATAACGCCGATAAGTCTCTATTAAACCAGGCCAGTTAGTAAGTTTAGGGGTGTCTTTAGAGGCAGGGGAATTAGTAGCTGACAGAGTTGAAGCCACGGGGTTCGTTATTTACATAGAAAATATTATTTTCGCTTTTAAAAGTTTTGAGTTTTAAGTTATGAGTTTTGAATTAAAAAGAATTAATTTCTTCAATTCATAACTCATAACTCATAACTCATAACTGGAGCGAAGCGGTAATCAGACAGGCATACAAAAGGAAGATGTTTGCCTTTTATATGCCTAAGTGTTGCTTTTAGTCCTATCTGTTCGGCATAACTTCAGTTTTGGACTGCCGGTTGAGCCGAGGTTTAGGAGGAGATGGGCGGTCTTGTCCGGGCATATCTGGTTCTGCTGAGTCTAACCAAGCCGGACGGGTTTGGTCGTAGACCATTTGTAAGGCAGCAGCGGCGATCGCATGTGCGTCGTATTCCTCACCTAGTTGAGCAACAATGGGCAGGAATGAAGCCATGCGCTCCCCAGTTAATGCTTCCCGTACCTTAGCTTGCAGTTTTTGCAGATACCGTCCCTCAATCTGTGCCCGTGTAGGAATCGGACAAACTTTCAGAGTTTGGCGGACTCGGCGCTCAATTAACTGCAACTTACGCCGTTCCATTGGCTGGATTAGAGAAATTGCCGTTCCTGTATTTCCAGCGCGGCCGGTACGACCAATCCTGTGAATGTAATTTTCCACACTATCAGGCAGGTCGTAGTTGATGACGTGGGTGAGATAATCCACATCTAAACCCCGTGCAGCAATATCGGTAGCCACCACCCAACGCACCTTGCTTTGGCGGAACCGCATCAATAGCCGCTCCCGCTGGATTTGAGTTAAGTCACCGTGGTATTCATCAACACTGTGACCAGCGCCTTGCAGTTGGTTTGTCAGTTCAGCTGCCGCCTTGCGCGTCCGCACAAATATTAAGGCTGATTCTGGGTCTTCCAGTTCTAATATCGGCTGCAAAGCTTTGGCTTTTGTCCAGCCACGAGGCACAAAATATACCTGCTGATTAATCATTGCTGGTGCAGCTTTTGGCTGATCGACTGTAACTGTGACAGGCGATCGCAAGAACTTATTCACCAATGACCGAATAACCGGGGGCATGGTCGCAGAGAAAAACGCTGTCTGGCGCTCAACTGGTACCTGCTTGAGGATTTTTTCCACATCGTCAATGAAGCCCATGCTCAGCATTTCATCTGCTTCATCCAGTACCAGCCAGTTGACCTGATCCAGTTTCAGATTACCTCGGTTGAGCAAGTCAATCACCCGTCCCGGCGTGCCTACCACAATGGGAACACCTGCTTGGAGACGGCGGATTTGCATATCGATTGATTGGCCACCGTAGACCGTCAGAATGCCCAAGCGCCGATCGCCGGATAAGTCGCGAATCGCTTGAGTCACCTGCATAGCTAATTCCCGCGTTGGCGTCAGAATTAAAGCTTGTACTACCGGCTTTTTGAAATCAATCCGCTCTAAAATTGGCAGCGAAAAAGCCGCTGTTTTGCCCGTGCCCGTTTGAGATTGACCCACCACGTCGCGCCCCCCCAGCAGTTGGGGAATTGCTTGTGATTGAATTGTTGTGGGCGTTGTAAAGCCTAGTTTTTCTAGTTGGCTTGCTATAGCTTCAGAAAGGCCCAGGCTTGTGAAGGAAAGGGTCATAAGTCGTTGTTACTTGTTAGTTGATTGTTGTTGTGAAAAATCTCGAGGCTAGAAGTTTTAAGTTTGTAGGGGTAAAGCATTCTCACCCAAATATCTATATCTATTCCAGATAGGAATTTTGAAGGCTTTGCCTTTATTTGAGTAGAAAGACTACAACTCATTCTTCAATACTTAACACTTCTTTACCTTTGGATCAAGTCCTAAATACCGGACAGACAGGTATAAGGGTTATAGACAGTAGTCACGCTAGTGCCACCTCACCATACAAGTCATAAATGTCCGCATCTTTAATTGCCACTGGCACGATTGAACCCAACCGGGCGTTGCCTTGGACGTAAACCAGTCCATCCACCTCTGGGGCAAATCGAGCCGACCGGCCTACTAATTCTCCCGTTTGCGGATGTTCTTGCTCAATTAGAACGTCCACTACCTTACCCACCTCAGCTTGATTTTTCTTCAGGGAAATAGGCTGCTGAAGTTCCATTAAAGCGTCCCGACGTGCCTCCATAACATCTTGGGGCAGATGATTGGGGAGGTTGTAAGCGGCGGTTCCTTCCTCTGCTGAAAAGGTAAAGACACCCACATGATCTAATTCATGGCGCTGGATGAACTGTAGCAAATGTTCAAAATGTTCATCCGTTTCGCCAGGGAACCCAACTATCAGGGTGGTTCTCAAAACGGCATCAGGCAGTGCTGTTTTAATCTTCTCCATAATCTGGTCATTTACCCGCCCTTGCCAAGGTCGGTTCATGGCGCGGAGAATTTCCGGATGGGAGTGCTGTAGTGGCAAATCCAAATAAGGCAGAACGTTGGGAGTTTGCGCGATCGCTTCAACCACTTTGGGGGTCAGACCAGTGGGATAAGCATAGTGTATGCGAATCCAGGGAATATCCACTTTGCCGAGCGCCCGCAAAAGTTCTGCCAACTTCGGTTCACCGTAAATGTCTACACCGTAGTTGGTAGTTATTTGGGATATTAATATTAACTCCTGGACGCCTTCAGCAGCAAGTTGCTCGGCTTCAGCAACTAAAGATTCAATCGTGCGCGATCGCTGATTGCCTCGCAGATGAGGAATTATACAGAAGGCACAACGGTAATCACACCCTTCTGCCACCCGCAGGTAAGCTACACCCTCAGATGTCGTGCGGTAGCGCGGCGTTGTCTCGTCAGCTATATAGTTTGGTTCGGCTGAAACCTGTTTGACCCGCTCGCCGACTTCTACTCGTTCAATGACGTCAACGATTTTGTTATAGTCGCCCGTGCCCACTAGGGCTACTGCCTCTGGCAACTCTTCCAGAAGTTGTTCCTGGAAGTGCTGAGCCATACAACCAGCTATAACAATTTTCTTATTGGCTTCTGCTAGTTCGACTAAGGTGCGGACTGACTCTTGTCGTGCAGCTTCAATAAAACTACAGGTGTTTACAATAACGTAGTCTGCTAATTCTTCATTAGAATCAACCTGATAGCCTGACTGAACCAGCAGGCCCAGCATATGTTCAGTGTCGATGCGGTTTTTCTCGCAGCCTAAATGAGAAATGGCAATTATTGGCTTTTTGCCCATGCAGTTACAGGTAAGTGGCTAAAGTGAGTGGGTTAACGCGCTCGGTTACAAACTATACCTCATTGAGGGTTTGTTAACCCACACAAGTCAGTCCGGAGCTTCTTGCTCCCTGTTACAAAACCCGCTCTAATATTTATTGTATATTAAATTTTCTTAATGTATCGTTGTGAGTTAATCTTTTTCCCCCTCTGGGCAGAAGTGGCAGAGCATCTGTGGGGCGTAACGAAGATGAAAGCGCTGCTGTGGATATAATCTAACAAAGAAAGCCAACTAATGCTCGTCCTTCCAATCGGAGAAAGAGTTGAGCGGTGTTTTCAGGTAGACAAGTGAACTTAAATCAAATCTTCAAGACACCGAATCCTATTATTGGCGTTGTTCATCTACTGCCACTGCCTACCTCTGCTCGTTGGGGGGGTAGTCTGAAAGCGGTGATAGACCGGGCGGAACAGGAGGCAACGGCGCTTGCCTCTGGGGGTGTTGATGGCATCATTGTGGAAAATTTTTTTGACGCGCCTTTTACTAAAGCTCAGGTAGACCCAGCTGTGGTTAGTGCCATGACTTTGATTGTCCAGCGGCTGATGAACTTGGTGACGTTGCCGGTGGGAATTAATGTGCTACGCAATGACCCCCAAAGTGGAATGGCGATCGCCACCTGTGTTAACGCCCAATTTATCCGCGTCAACGTCCTCACCGGGGTGATGGCAACAGACCAAGGACTGATTGAGGGAGAGGCACATCAACTGCTGCGCTATCGGCGAGAACTGGGCAGTGATGTCAAAATTCTGGCAGACGTATTGGTAAAGCATGCGCGTCCCTTAGGTTCCCCTAATCTCACTACAGCGGTGCAAGAGACTATTGAACGCGGTCTGGCAGATGGCGTAATTTTGTCTGGCTGGGCTACCGGCAGCCCTCCGAGCTTAGAAGATCTAGAACTGGCATCTGCCGCTGCTAATGGCACCCCTGTTTTTATTGGCAGTGGAGCCAGCTGGGAAAATATTTCTACTCTGATGCAGGCAGCAGATGGCGTAATTGTATCGAGTTCCCTGAAGCGGCACGGGCGCATTGAGCAACCTATTGACCCGATTCGCGTCAGCCAATTTGTAGAAGCCACCAGACGGAGCTTGAGCGCGAGAACAGAACTAAAACCAGTTTCTTCAGTAAAACTCCACTCTTAACTTCTAACTTCAATTAGACGAATAGACGAACGAACCAATAATCCCAAATCTAAAATCCAAAATCTAAAATTCCTAGAGGTTAGGTCTTATGAGGAGCCGCCGACGTTCTACTCCCTGGATTCATCGCTGGTCTCGTGTGCTAATAGGCGCGATCGCACTCTTGGGTGCCTTGGTAACTGCCTATCTGACTGTAGTTAAACTCAGCGGCAACACTGCCGCCTGCCCTACCGACGGCTGTGAAAAAGTGCTATCGAGTCCCTATGCCGAAGTTTTTGGTATACCCCTAACTTTGCTAGGCTGTGTGGCTTATATCAGCATGGCGGTGTTTGCCTTGGCTCCTCTGGCGGTGAAGTCAGATGACAAAAAAGACCTCCGCTCCAAGCTAGAAAATTGGACTTGGCTGCTGTTGTTTGCGGGTGCAACGGCCATGACGGTTTTCAGCGGCTACCTGATGTATCTGCTGGCATTTAAGATCAAGGCACTGTGTATCTACTGCCTTGCCTCTGCTTTGTTCTCAGTAAGCCTATTTGTCCTGACATTAATAGGTCGCACCTGGGAGGATGCCGGTCAACTATTCTTTACCGCTATTGTCGTGGGGATGGTAGCACTGATTGGCACCCTGGGTGTCTATGCCAGTACTAATGATCCCAACGCACCGATAGGCTCAACCCCTGGACAAGAAAATAGCTCTGCAAGCATAGAGCCTGTTGGTTCGCCCGCGCCGGGAGCAGGTTGGCAGATTACCCTCCCCTCTGGTCCTGCAGAAATTGCTCTAGCAGGTCATCTGAAACAAGCGGGAGCGACAATGTACGGTGCTTGGTGGTGCCCTCACTGCCACGAGCAGAAGCAGCTGTTCGGTAAACAGGCATTCAGTGAAATCAACTATATTGAGTGTGCTCCCGATGGCAAAAACGCGCAGTCAGACGTTTGCGCTAAGGCTGATATTAAAGGTTTCCCCACTTGGGAAATTAACGGTAAAAAAGTTGAGTCAGGCGTAAAAACCCTGGAGGAACTGGCCGATTTATCCGGTTATAAAGGTCCGCGCAACTTCAAGTACTCGTTTCCAGGGCGTTAGCTTGGGGGAAAAGAATTTAGTAGTGCGATTGCCTGCCTAATAACAGCGGCACAGCGATCGCCCAATTGCTGAAGCTGACAATGTTATCTGCAAGCCTTATTGCTGTTTTTGCTGTTAAATTGAGCAAATACAGCAATCCTAAATCATTTGTGAACTGGTATTTGTTCAAAACCTGGATTTGGGGGGTCTGCCCCCCAAGCCCCCCAAGCCCCCCATTGGGGGACGGCCGCGTCCCCCAAACAGAGTCCGGAAGGGATTTTAGGTCTTGGGCACGGATACAAGTTATGTTCGTTTAATAGCTATACAGCAGTCCTAACTGATTCCTGTGATTGTCCCTTTTTTTCTTCCTTAGCGCTCTTTGGGTCTTTGCGGTTCACTAATACAAAATATTCTCAAAAGTCAAATAAAATTGCTATAGCAATCCTAAATTATTTGGCAAAAAAAGCCTTTTCTATCCCTTGTCCATAAAGCCAAAGTTTCACAATTTAACGATAAATATTACTAACTAATAAGTACTAAGAATCCCAACATATGTTTAATTACACACACCTACTTATTCCTTTCCAGTTAAAAGAATATTTAGAGGGCTGGGTATACTGAGGCTGGGAAAAATAAGCTATAGATAATCTGGCGAAGGAGTAAAGACACGTGGAGCGCGATCGCGTATATAGAGAAATTTTGAATAATCGTGCCGTCAGGCAAATGCTGAAAAGTAATAGATGGGCAAAGCTGAAGCAATGGACAAGGCTTGAGCGCCGAGTAGTGATTACTTCTTCCGCCGTCGCCGCTTGTATCATTATCCTCCGCCTTACAGGGCTAATGCAGTCGTCGGAGTTAACAGTCTTAGATCAATTGTTTCGCCTACGTCCCCCAGAGCAAGTTGATAAGCGGGTCGTCATTGTCGAGATTAATGAGGCAAACATCAAGCAGCTAAAGAGATGGCCCATTACTGATGCTGTTATGGCTCAGCTGCTCAAGAAAATAAATGCTTTCCAACCTCGCGCTATTGGTTTGGATATTTATCGCGATCTGCCCCAAGAGCCAGGTAATGCAGAATTAGTAAAGACTTTTGCAAGTATGCCCAACTTAGTGGGGATCGAGAGATTTAAAGATGAAACAAACTCAGGGGTTTCACCCCCTCCTTTTTTAAGCCAAAACAAGCAGGTTGGGTTCAATAACTTGTTGGTAGATGCAGATGGCAAGGTGCGTCGTAGCCTACTATATTGGCCTGTAGATGGCAAAGCACAGAAAAGTTTTGCTCTCAAGCTGGCTTTGGTTTATCTAAAGGCAGAAGGTATTACCCCCCAACCGGCGCAGGTGAATCCTAAGTATTTGCAGTTGGGTCAGGGTGTATTTAGAGAATTTCAAGCAAATGATGGTGCCTACGTCAGGGCTGATGCTGGAGGATACCAGGTTTTAGCCAACCTTCGCGATCCAGCTAATTTTCGCAGTGTGTTAATGTCAGACGTGCTAGCAGACAAGGTGTCCCCTGATGTGATGCGCGATCGCATTGTCGTGATTGGTTCAAAGGCCAGTAGTAGTGGGGATCTTTTTTACACTCCTTACAGCGGCGGCTTGATCGATGCTGCAAAGCCGTTTTATGGTGTAGAGTTACACGCCAACTTTACCAGTCAGATCGTTAGTGCAGCACTAGACGGACGCCCCTTAATCAACGTCTGGCCCGATCCAGTCGAAGGCATATGGATTGTGGTCTGGTCTTGGCTTGGTGCCAGCATTAGTTGGCGATGGCGATCGCCGTCCAAGTTGGCTCTTATTCTCCTCCTAGCTGGGGCTGGTCTTCTCGGCACTTCCTACCTCGCCTTCATCTTTGGTTACTGGATACCGCTTGTTCCTCCCTTGCTAGCGCTGGTAGGATCTGCTATTGCCATCACCAGTTATCTGGCTCACTTGGAGGAGGAGTTACAACGCTCCAAAGAGTTTTTGCAAAAGGTGATAAATACCATTGCTGACCCAATTTTTGTCAAAAACCAAAAACACCAATGGCTGATCTTGAATCAGGCGTACTGTAAATTTATTGGCTATCCTCTGGAGACGTTAATTGAAAAGTCAGACTATGATTTTTTTCCTAAACATGAGGCTAATAACTTTTGGCAGCAAGATGAACTAATTTTACGCACTGGCATAGAGCAGGAAAATGAAGAGGAATTTACTGATGCCAGAGGAAAAACACACCAGATTGCTACGAAAAGGTCACTTCACAAAGATGCTGCCGGAAATCTGTTCTTAGTAGGGGTCATCCGAGATATCACAGAACGCAAACGCATCGAAGAAGATCTGAAGCGGACAGCGGCAGAGTTAATGCGTTCTAACGCCGAATTAAAACTTTCAGAAGACCAGTTACGTCATCAAGCCAATCACGACTCCCTCACGGGTTTACCCAATCGTCTACATTTCTATGAATGCCTAAATCAGTGTTTAGAAGCTGCCCGTAGCAGTAACCAATTAGTAGCGCTTCTGTTTCTTGACCTTGATGGCTTTAAGCAGGTTAATGACACGTTGGGGCATGGCATGGGCGATCAACTGCTGAAAGTAGTTGCCCAGCGACTAAAGGGGTGTTTACGCGGCAGCGATATTGTCTCGCGACTGGGTGGCGATGAGTTTACGGTAATTCTCCCCGCAATTCCTAAAATGGAAGATGCTGCCAGAGTTGCCGAAAAGATTCTCGCCTCACTTTCTCAGGCTTTTGTGCTAGAGGAACATACTGTCTGCGTGACCGTTAGTATTGGTATCAGCCTGTATCCCCTCGATTGTGACACAGTGGATACCATAATTAAAAACGCCGATGCGGCTATGTACCGCGCCAAAGAATTCGGTCGAAATCGATATGAATTTTTTTAACAGAAAAATTATATAACTCAATACTCCCGTGATGTACTTTTTACGCCGCCCTATCAAGACAGCCTGGCGCTTCTAGCAGATATAGCTAAGTTATACGTTAAGTTATACGTTAACTTATACATCTGTCTGTTAATTTAATAAATACCAAAGTATGGCGCTTGATTCTTTACGGTACGCTAAAATGATATAGAGGTTTTTTAACTAACAAGCTGGTATCTAGCTTGTTGGGTGAATAAACGACTGAGGTGGTTAATTACTTTTGATTTACCCCGTATTTCCTTTCTCAGCTTTCAATTGACAGAAATATTTCTAAAGGTTCAGTTTGATGTTAATTAAGTATCGTGCAAAACAATTATTAAAATTTTCACGGCTATTTTTAACCGTAAATATACTGAAATTACTGGCAATCGGATAAATTAACTGAGGAAAATGGTTGCTATGGCTACTTACCTCCAACTCATAGGTTCAGCAACTTTACTGGTTGGGTTGCAACTTTTCATCTCTGGGGGAGTAGGTGCCACAAACCAGCCCACTCAAGCCCATAACACTGCCTCGAACAGCTTATTAGTTTCTGCTGAGGTGGTGGGTTCGCCAAATCAGAGTGTAAGTGAATTTGAACCACAAGATGACAAGAAACCACCTCCTAAGCGCAGCGAAGGCGGTGGAGGACGCCTGCGGTAGGGTTACTCAACTCCTACGGGTGAAGATTTCCACCATCGATTTTCTTGTACCAAGGTGTGGACTTGCCAGGTGGGATTTGGTTGAGGAAAGTCCAGCCGGTAATGCCCGCCTCGGCTTTCGCTGCGAAAGGCAGCACTTTTGAGAATTAGAGACGCCACATCCAGTAAGTTATGAGTTTCCCCCCAAGTCCGCAATTGTCCATCGACGTCTGGTAATGAAAAAGAAAGAGTTTTCCCTGGCTGTAGGTGCAGCAGATATTGGCTCAAGGGAAGGCTGTCAAATTGCCGCCGCCAGATTTCCACTTGAGCGATCGCATCCTTTAAGACATCTTGCTGCCGACAAATACCAGCACTTTGCCACATTAAACGGGGTAACTCTTGCCGCACTTGGGCAATCTTCTCTTTCTGAGTAGCCCAGTCATTAAGTGATGAGTTGATTGGTAAATCCTGAACAGGTGATGCTGCACAAGCATTTTTAAGGTCAGGCTCAATTTGATGCAGTTGAGCGCCAAATACTATACATTCCAGCAGAGAATTGCTTGCCAAACGATTAGCACCGTGAACGCCAGTACTTGCTGTCTCACCCACCGCATACAAACCGGGGATGGAGGTGCGGTTCATCACATCTGTGGCAATTCCTCCCATCCAGTAGTGAGCCGCAGGTGCAACTGGAATTGGCTCCGTGAATAGGTCAATGCCCCACCGCTGGCAAACTTGGATAATGTTGGGAAATCGATGACTAATCTTTTCGGCAGGAATTGGTCGCAAATCTAACCAGACGTTAGCGGTGGCTGGCTCAGAAGAGGTTTTCTGCAAGTGGCTGAAAATAGCACGGCTGACGATATCTCTGGGGGCGAGTTCACCGGCTGGGTGGTAATCAAAGGCAAAGCGGTGTCCGCAAGCGTCTACCAAGTGAGCGCCTTCACCCCGTACTGCTTCACTAATCAGGAAACGAGGTGCCCCCGCCGTCGTTAGGGCTGTGGGGTGAAATTGTACAAATTCCAAGTCCCGCAAGATAGCACCAGCACGCCAGGCGATCGCAACTCCATCTCCAGTACTTACCGCGGGGTTGGTGGTCTGAGCAAAAACCTGACCGCCGCCGCCAGTAGCCAGAACTACAGCGGAGGCACGCACCCAGCTAATTTGACCTTTGTAGATCAGGCTAATCCCCTGACAGCGTTGGGATTGGGGATTCATCCAAAGACTTAATGCAAACGCCTGGGGCAGAACCTGGATGTTTTTGCGGCTCAACACCTGAGAAGTGAGAGTGCTAACCATTGCCCGACCTGTGGTGTCAGCGGCGTGGAGAACGCGAGGACGAGAGTGAGCGGCTTCCAAAGTTAAGGCTAGCTGTTCCCCTCGTCGGTCGAAGGCAACCCCCATATCCACCAGCGATTGGATACAGCGAGGCGCTTGTTCGATCATAAACTTCACAGCGTCCAGTTCGCACAGACCAGCACCGGCACGGATTGTATCTTCAACGTGCAGAGATGGCGAATCTGCTGGAGCAATGGCTGCCGCAATGCCGCCTTGTGCCCAGTCACTCGCCGACATGGGCAGGCTATCTTTGCTAATCAAGCCTACCTGCAAAGAGTCTGGTATACAAAGTGCTGCATAAAGACCAGCGGCACCGGCACCAACTACCAAGACGTCAAACTTGGTGGGTATGTCCTGCTGGGTTAAAGAATCGAAGTCTCTGGGATTCATTTCAATCCCTGATAGGGATTTAAGGTTATTGTTCCCGGCAGGCTCTTACCAGGTGTAGTTGACAATTGTAGCACTTTTTAGTTAAAAATAATACTTTTTTATGAGAATAAGGGTAAGGAGAAAGTTTACCCTCTCCCCTTACCCTTATTCAGGAACGACTTACAAGCTTTGGCGGCTTATTAGTAGATGCCGTTGTTGTAACGGTCACCACCTTCCACGAAGACATCGGAGACATCAGTCACCGTGAATTTGTCAAGGTTAGCTTGTAGCAATTCTTTTTGGCGATCGCTCAGTCCCGGAATTTCTAGGACAGCTTCCACATCCTTATAGGGAGCATTATCCACAACTTTTTTCGCCAAAGTCGGGTACATCCCTGGATATTTCCGAAAAGCTCGGACATTGGTATTATTCAAATCGATTTTTTTACCAAAGTCCGTAGCCAGCTTATCGTCCGCCCGATTCCGCAGGGAAGTTTCCGCTGCCAAAACAGCGGTAGGGCGCATTGTCACACCCGTCAAATCGGCTGCCATTGCCTTCTGGGGCAGCCCCAGCCATCCCAAGCAGCTTACGAACAGACACAAGACTGCTAGCATACTAATCAATCGTTTCATGAACTTAATTCCTCCTTACACAGCATCGGGTGAGGTTAGCATCCCTCTATTAGTTTAAGTTTTGTTTTCTATCCTCTCATCTTATTACTTCGCTGTACCAGATACGCCGATCAGATGCAAGAATCTAAAGTCAGCTCCCCCACGGAAATCGGAAAAAGATCTAAACTCCGACCGAGTAACCGGGGTTGTGTGATAGTCTAGAAAATTGTCCCTCTCAAGGTTCACAGAAAATAGGTTATGGCTCTTCAATTAGGAGACACAGTCCCCAACTTCACTCAAGCTTCTACTGAGGGTGAAATTAATTTTTACGATTGGGCAGGCGACAGCTGGGTAGTGCTGTTCTCTCACCCTAAAGACTTTACGCCAGTTTGCACCACAGAATTAGGCGAAGTTGCCCGCCTCAAGCCGGAATTTGACAAACGCAACGTCAAGCCGTTGGCTCTGAGTGTGGATGACGTCGATTCCCACAACGGCTGGATAGGTGATATCGAAGAAACCCAAGGTTCGGCTCTCAATTATCCCATTTTGGCTGACCCGGATAAGAAGGTTTCTGAACTCTACGACATGATCCACCCGAACGCGAACGCTATGCTCACCGTTCGGTCTGTCTTCGTCATTGACCCTAACAAGAAGCTGCGTCTGACCTTCACCTACCCTCCCAGCACTGGGCGGAACTTTGATGAATTGCTGCGGGTGATTGATTCTCTACAGCTGACGGATAACTACAGTGTGGCAACTCCAGCCAACTGGAAGGATGGGGAAGATTGTGTAATTGTCCCCTCTATTAAAGATCCAGAAGAGTTAAAAGAGAAATTCCCGATGGGTTACACGGAAGTCAAACCCTACCTGCGGATGACGCCCCAACCCAACAAGCCGTAATTTTCCCAGGAAAATATCCTAAGCCAGAGCCTGACCGAGAGCGATAATCGTTAGTTGTCAGGCTCTTATTGCTGGGTGATGAGATTTCGTGCTCCCAGCCAATTTGATTAAGTATTTTATCTGTGTTTATCTGTGTACATCTGTGGTTCCTTTAACAAAAATTATATTTTTGCAAGAAGTCTATTTCCTGCAAATCCCTAGCGCGATCGCCATAAAATTAAAGTCACCGACAAAGTTTCATCCTGCCAACCATACAGGTATGGCAGCGATTGCAGTGAGGGTGTAAATGGATATAAAAGATGGTTTTGTAGGGGCGGTTGGCAACACCCCCTTGATCCGGCTCAACAGCTTCAGCGAAGAAACAGGTTGCGAAATCCTGGGCAAAGCGGAGTTCCTCAATCCAGGCGGCTCCGTAAAAGATCGGGCGGCGCTGTACATTATTCAAGATGCCGAAAAAAAAGGTCTGCTCAAGCCCGGTGGCACAGTGGTAGAAGGAACGGCTGGGAATACTGGCATTGGTCTAGCCCATATTTGCAATGCCAAAGGCTACAAATGCCTGATTATTATTCCAGATACCCAGTCTCAAGAGAAGATAGACGCCCTAAAGACACTGGGGGCAGAGGTTCGCCCTGTCCCAGCCGTTCCTTATAAAGATCCAAATAACTATGTAAAGCTCTCTGGTAGGCTGGCTGGCGAGATGGAAAATGCCATCTGGGCGAATCAGTTTGACAATTTAGCGAACCGCCAAGCCCACTACGAAACGACAGGGCCAGAAATTTGGGAACAGACTGAGGGCAAGATTGATGCCTGGATTACATCTACTGGTACGGGTGGCACCTTGGCTGGTGTAGCGCTGTACCTGAAGGAGAAAAATCCTGGGATTAAAACTGTTGTGGCAGACCCGATGGGCAGCGGGCTATATAGTTATGTCAAAAGTGGGGATATTAAAATTGAGGGCAGCTCGATTACAGAAGGTATTGGTAACAGTCGCGTAACTGCCAATATGGAGGGCGTTCCCATAGACGACGCTATCCAGATTGATGACACTGAGGCTGTGCGCGTAGTCTACCGACTGCTGAGAGAGGAAGGGCTATTTATGGGCGGTTCCACAGGAATTAATGTGGCAGCAGCAGTAGCATTAGCCAAGCAGATGGGTCCAGGTCACACGATTGTAACCATACTTTGTGATAGCGGTTCCCGTTACCAGTCGCGGCTGTTTAACCAGGAATGGCTAGCAGCTAAAGGACTTTCCCCCGACTAGGATATAGGACGGGCAAGCCAGCTTTGGATAAACAACTGAAGTGCCTTATCGCTATAAAAGCCTATCCCAGAAATAATTTTCTCAGACCAAATATCTGCGTTTATCTGTGTTTATCTGCTTTCATCTGCGGTAAAAAACCTCTCTAATGTTTTGCGTATAGGTTATAACCGCTCTTAGTCAAGTCCTGAACTACTTGATTTTTATGTCCCAGTCTCCTATCCCACCTTCATCTAAGCTAGCTAACTCCAAGGTTAAGAGGCTGAAGCGCGTGCGATCGCTAAGCTATATCCTAGATAACGCGATTCCTATTCCTGGGACATCTCATCGGGTTGGCGTTGATCCTATCTTGGGACTGCTACCCGGTGCAGGCGATTTCTTGGGAACCGCTTTCTCCGCCTATATTGTCATGGAAGCCGCAATGCTTGGTTTGCCACGACAAACCTTGATCCGAATGGTTATCAACATCCTTTTAGATGAATTGGCGGGTTCTGTACCCCTTTTGGGAGACTGGTTTGATTTTGCTTTCAAAGCCAATACCAAAAATATGGCTTTGCTGGAAGCTCATATGGCTTCTCCTCAGCCAAGTAAAAGAGCAGACTGGTGGTTTATTATCCTGCTGTTGGGTGTATTGATACTGTTTGTGGTTGCTATAACTGCCATCAGCATTTTCATGTTGAGACTACTACTGCAAGCAATTAGTGGCTGATGCATAAATCAGACTGGTGGCAAGCTACATTTCCGAAAGGGCGTCAAACTCTGACAATTACTGACGCTAGCGGACATCCCGTAAAAATTGCTTATGGCGAAAAGGGAATTGGTAAGCCGCTGGTTTTGGTACATGGAATCGGCAGTTGGAGCTATGGTTGGCGTCATAACATAGAGGCATTGGCACAGCATTTTCGCGTAATTTGTTTTGATACCAAAGGAAATGGTTTTTCTGATAAGCCACCACAGCCAGAAATACCAGGTCATCAAGTAGTTGAACTGGCGCGGATTATTCAAGCTTTATGCAATGAACCGGCTATTGTTGTTGCAGAATCGCTAGGAGCATTAATAACACTTGCTACAGCACAGGCGTACCCAGAGTTATTCGCCCAATTAGTAGTAATTAATGTACCAATTTTTCCAGAACGCTTGCCAAGCAGGGGCATGCGCTTGCTTTCAGATCTGCCACTGGATCTGATTCGACTCGTTGATAATTTGCGGTTGGCAAGCTTATTTGCCCCCCTAGTCAGGCAAATTTTGGCAATCGAACGGAGCGAAGTTGTTGTGGATGCGGCAGCAATTACAGAGGAAGATGTGTATTGGATAACTTATCCGTATATTGAGTTTCCCAATGCTCTTACAAAATATGTCGAGGATTTACAAAATGCGGCTCAGGAAATTCAGAAAATAGAACAAAATTTGCCTAATATTATTAGTAATATACAAGATAATTTAAGTGCGATCGCAATTCCTACGCTGATATTATGGAGCGCACAAGATCGCTGGTTTCCTGTCAAAGATGGGGAGAAACTACAAGCACACCTACCGAACTCCAAATTACAAATTCTCCCAAATTGCGGACATGATGCTGCCGCCACTTGTCCAGATGCAGTTAATTCGGCTATTGTTTCGTTTCTAAGAGATGCGGTGTAATAATTTGTCCAGGAGTGACTATTGGGGATAATACTACAATTGGCGCGGGTAGTGTTGTCGTCAAAAGTATTCCTGCTAATGTTGTTGCTGCCGGAAATCCTTGTCGCGTTATTCGGCAGCTAAAGGAAAGTTAATGACATTGGTAAATTTTGCGCCTCGGATATCTGAGTAGGAAATATCAATAGCAGTTGGCATATTTACCTCTAAGTTTGCTGTATCTTGCTTCTAACCCACTGGCGGAACAAGCGAATCCAACTTGTCTCACCCATTGTTTTGCTGAGTTCCAAAAATCGAACAATTTCAGCAGGTGGCAACTGGGGTAAAGTAGGGCTGGCATCGCACTCTTTGTATGTTTTATTCTCTAATATATAAATCTTCAGAGATTTGCCATCATACCGCCAGACTTCTGGTACACCCAAATCCGCATAAATTTCCATTCGGTTAATAGAACTGCTGGTAATATCAATTTCAATTGCCAAATCGGGAAGCGGATCTTGACTAAAGTCTATTTCTTGCATTCCTCGCACAACTTGCTCATTCTGGATGTAGTAGCATTGATCCGGTTCTAATCCTCGGGCTAAATCTTCACGCTTGCACGTCAAAGAACCCAAGCTGCGAATTTCAATACTCAATTCTTCCGTCAGCGCTTCGACCAACCGACCAATGAGCTTTTTGTTACTTTCGTGCGGAATTAAAGGTGTCATAACTTCTAGCTGTCCCCGGTCATAAGTCAAGCGAATCCCTGGCTGTGCCTCTAGTTCTTTAACCAAGGCTTCGTAAGTCTGCCAGCTAATATTCCTAAGTAGAACTCGGTTAGCACTTTGGCTGAGTGGAGTAGTCTTCCCGATGCCGAGGGCACTTGACATATCAACCTCACAGAGAAGTTATCTTCATATTCTAATTTGGGAATGATGGGCTAAGAAGGCTTACCCCACGGTACAGTCAAAGGTTAAGCTCAGTATTAATATCCAGATCGTGCAATAATAATCCGTCTGTTCCACACCGATCGCTCCAATGGCTCAATCCACCGATTCTCCCATCGACCTTGTTAGTGCGTTTGCAGGTATCACCGATCTAAATTTCCAGCTGCCCGATCCAGAGGATGAGCAAATTCCAGAACTGGACTTTCAGGAACAGGTAGATAATGCTTGGTTAGTGTGCGATCGCTTTGACTTGCAAACTGAAATCTGGCGGGGGCGGATTTTACGGGCGGTGCGAGACAGAGAGAAAAAAGGCGGTGACGGAAGAGGTACAGGATTTCTTAACTGGCTCAAAGAGCGAGAAATTAGTAAGAGTCAGGCTTATTCCTGGATTGAACTGGCAAATAGTGCCGATACCCTTTTAGAACAAGGGCATTTAGATCCAGCGGCTATCAACAACTTCAGCAAGCGCGCTTTTGTGGAAACTGCCAAGTCTTCCCCAGAAGTGCAACAGTTGGTAACTGATGCCGCTCAAAAAGGCGATCGCATCACCCGCCGGGAGGTGCGACAACTATCTGATGAATGGACGGCAATGAGTTCAGATTTGCTGCCAGATGAAGTTAAGGAAAAGGCAGCCGACGGTTTAATGCCTACCCGCTACCTCGCCCCCCTCGTGCGGGAAATGGAAAAGTTGCCAGCGTCTCACCAAACAGCCTTGCAGCATGAAATTACCGAGAATTTTGATGTTGATACAGTTAAACAAGTAACATCAGACGCCCGAAGTTTAGCCAAGTATTTAGACGCTGGGGCCCAAGTTCAAGCTTTCAATCAAACATCTCTTGACCTGGAAATGGCGCTAGAGGAAGCTTTGCGCCTGGGTTGCCTCAACCTGGCAGCTGACTTAGTTAAGCAGGCATCTCAACTAGAACAAATTATCGCCAAAGTTTATACTACTTGGAAGCGTCTCGGTAGTTTGGCAGATAGGTTGTATGTAGATACTGGCGCGAGTACCCCCAATCTGCGATCGCTCCTCAACTGTCTTGACCGCCTTTCCGGTGAAATCATAGAAGTGCCACTAGACGATACAGGCGATAACATTGTTCGCCTCAAAGTTTTGACAAATTTAGATTAATTCTTGATTCCCGTGGTAGCAATTCCGCGAATAAACTGCCGCTGACCAATAATAAACAGCAACACCACTGGCACCGTGGCAATTACAACAGCTGCCATCAGCAGCGGCCAGCTGTTGGTAAACTGCTCCTGGAACTCTGCCAACGCTAGCTGCACTGTCCTCAAAGCTGGTCGCGTTGTGAAGACTAGCGGCTTAAACAAATCGTTCCACTCCCCAATAAACGTAAACAAAAACAGGGTCACCAAAGCTGGTCGAGATAAAGGCAGCATTACCCGCCACAAAATTTGTAAGCGATTCGCCCCGTCTATGGCTGCTGCTTCCTCAATCTCCACAGGGATGGTTTGGAAATACTGCCGCAGCAGAAAAATCCCAAAACCATTTGCTGCCGTTGGCAAAATGAGTGCCCAGTAAGTGTCAATCATGTGTCCCCACTTCAACACTAGAAAGATCGGAATCACCAAAATCTGGAAGGGAATCACCAGCGTTGCCAAGACAATCAACAAGATGGCTTGACGTCCTCGGAATTTCAACCGCGCTAAGGCATAGCCTGCCAACGCTGAGGTAATAATCTGAAACAGGGTTACCGCCAAGGCTACTATTGTTGAATTAGCAAACGCCAGCAGAAAGTCACCCCGCCTCCAAGCCTCCTGGTAATTAGCTAAACTTGGGTTTTCTGGCAGAATGCCCCCAATGGGCGTCACATTAGCTGTTGCCAGAGAAGTCAGGAACACAATACCCAGTGGCAGCAGCACCACACCCGCACCCAGCAGCAGCACAAGCAGGCTCAGCGGTTTCCAAAACCCAGATCGGGAGTTGTTCAGATCTCTTTTAGCCATTACTTTCTTCCCACCCCAAGATTATCCCTACGCTTTGAGAATCATTTACAATGAGATGGGATATGGTTCGACTTGGGGAATATATCTCAATAAGCAGTACATTTTAGTATAGAGATTTGTTAAGTTAAATTTAACCATTTTGATCCTCACCATGTATAGACGCGAAATTTGGGGTCTGTACATAGCTTCACCTACTTCGTAATTAGCCTAGTATTAGGAAAAATAGGAGACACTCGCTCTATGGCGCAGATTGCAGCCACTTCAGAACTTGACTTCCAAAGCGAAACTTACAAAGACGCCTACAGCCGCATCAACGCAATTGTGATTGAAGGTGAACAAGAGGCGCACGAGAATTACATCACACTTGCTCAACTGTTGCCAGAAGACAAGGATGAGTTAACCCGCTTATCCAAGATGGAAAGTCGTCACAAGAAAGGGTTTGAAGCTTGTGGTCGCAATCTCCAGGTAACGCCGGATATGGACTTTGCCCGTAAGTTCTTTTCCCAGCTACACCAAAATTTCCAAGAGGCCGCCTCCTCAGGTAACGTAGTCACGGCGTTGCTGATTCAATCACTGATTATTGAATGCTTTGCGATCGCAGCATACAACATCTACATCCCCGTTGCCGATGACTTTGCCCGTAAAATTACTGAGGGCGTTGTCAAAGACGAGTACACTCACCTCAACTTTGGCGAAGTTTGGCTGAAAGCGCACTTTGAGGAATCAAAAGCCGAACTAGAGGAAGCTAATCGTAAGAACCTTCCCATAGTTTGGAAAATGCTCAACGAAGTCGCGGATGATGCCCATGTACTGGCGATGGAAAAAGAAGCCTTAGTTGAAGACTTCATGATTGCCTACGGTGAAGCACTCAGCAACATTGGCTTTACTACCCGCGATATCATGCGGATGTCTGCTTACGGTCTTACTGCTGCTTAGTATTCAAATCTCGCACTAAGCACTGAAAGTACGGCTATGTTGGGGTAAAGGTTAAGGGAGAAAAGAAAAATCCTTTAACCTTTACCCTATTTAATGTTTAAAATTTGCTGCAATATCTGATATTGAGTTACCCACAATTAAGTAGGAACCTCACCCCCCTAGCGCAAAGGGGTTGTTTTATTATGGGTAATATCATGTCCGCTTAAACAATTACGATATGCGTAGGTTGGGTTGAGGGACATAGGCGCAGCCTTCTTGCAGAGTAATCTAACGTACAATTAGTCACTAATTATTTGGGCATAATATGGTTCGCCGGACATCATTCTGAGTAGTACTGATTAATATGCAGCCCGCGCGATCGCACATAATGTAGATACAGGATATATTGCGTCTCTACAGGGTTTTTAATTTTGGTTAGTATGGCTAATTAACTGGATCTAATATCGCGTTTATTAAATATGGTGATAGAAGTGGTTACTTAACTACCTCTATCACCTTTCTACTCTTGACTAAGTGGACAAGTAACAGACTTTTCTCCTGACCAATCTGTAAAGGTAGTTTCATCTTTATAATGTCGAGGAGTTTTCAGGAATAAGCCCCAAGCTTCACTGGCATCTAATATGTAGTTACTGCTTTTCTCTGGATAGTGAATTTTTAATAAGTCTTGAACCATTGGATAATAGTCACAATCTATTCCCGGAAAAATATGGTGTTCCGCATGGTAAGAAAAATTTAGATGCAGCAGGTCAAATATTTTAGGAACCCGTAGAGAGACACTGTTTATAAGTGGATCGTTAATGCTTGTCATCCGGCAAAGCATATGATTCGTATAAATATAAAATATCAATCCAGCATAGCCAATTCCCAGGGGTAGAAAGTAACTAAGCACCAGTTTTAGTAAATTAAATTGCAGATACGTAATGATACTCAAATGAATCGTTAAAATTATCAAAAATTCCCCTGCGATCGCTCGACGATCTTTAGCGCTAACTACAAAGGCGGCAGGAACATAATCCACAGATTCACTATTAAAGAACAGTACGGAAGTCAAATTGCGAAAAGTATGAACTCCCCATGCTGTTGCCATTCCTACTGTTAACCATACGGGGTTGACTTCAGCAGAGGGCACAAACAAGTTTTGAATCCATTTCCCCCAAGTATTAGGCTGTTCGTATAAGTAATTGCGATCGGGGTCGTCTAAAGAATTGGTTTTATTGTGATGCACTCGGTTATGGACTGCTTTCCACAACGTTGGAGGCATCCACAACATACTTAGCCCTAGCAAGCTTATAAAACGACTCATCCGAAAGTTTCTAATTACACTGCCATGCATAAGGTCATGGGAGCTAAATAGCAATACAATGACGCTATTGCCCATCACGATTGCTAGCGGTAAATAAAGCCATAAAAGATAGACAGGCCAACGATCTAACTTTTCTGCGATCGCCCAGCCCAAAAGCAAAATCCCCAAATTAATAAACAGAATAATTAACTTACTAGGATTAGGTGCAAACGCCGAATCAGGAAGAAATGGACGTAATTTTTTTACATACTCTGCTTGGGTAACTAGGGGGGTTTCTTGGCAAACAGTCATAAACTTTTGTGAATTATTCTCAGAATACAGCTAAAGATATTAAATTCTTAAATCTTTCCTAAATTGAAAGCCAGAACTAATAAATTTTTAATACTATAACAGAATAGTAAAGCTCAATCTAGAGGTGACCATGAATTCTACTTTTTTTCTGGAAGATATGGAAAAACATATCCCTCTTGTGGGGGATGTGCATAAGAAAACCCCACTTGCTTATGAGGCAACGCGTGGCGCTGTCGCTGTCGTTAATACAGCGCAAATGGCACTTGCAGAAGCTTATATCAATGGATTGGAACTTCCAGATTTCGTCTTGGAAGGGCTGTTTGATACATTTATGCCCGTCTTCTTTCGTTATTTTCCCTCTCTCCTTGCACCTTATGATTGGGTTTTAAAAGAAACCGATCATCTTGCAGAAGGTTCAAAGGATTTGATGAAGCTCCAGTACGACCTTCCTCAAGGAATGCTGAATAAGATGTTGGGCGACTGGCAACTCATTTATCCTAAGTACAGCATGGCATTGTGGGAAAAAGGCGCATCCAACCTGGAGCAAGCGCAAATGCATATGCTCGATGATGTGATTGAGAAGCTGGGCATCAAGGACGGAGATCGGATCTTAGATTTTGGATGTGGTTGGGGCTGCGTTCCAAATTACATCCTTTCTAAATTTCCTAATGTCACTTTTACAGGGATTAATTTGAGCCACCAGCAATGTGAATATATGCGAGGCAAGATGCAAGATCCCTCAAGCTACCTGAGTTCAGGTCGATTTACCCTGTATGAAGGCGATTTGAATGATGCGAACTTCGATGAAAAATTTGATAAAATTATTTCAATTGGCGTTTTTTGCCATGTAGGGAACTTAACGAAAGCCTTCCAGAAATTAGCTGCTTTTCTCAAAGATGATGGTAAGGTGTTCATTCACATCATCACAGTCCGCACCCCTAACCACATATCCAGCGTTTATACGCACAAATACATTTTTCCCCACGGTCGTTTCTGGAACTATGATGCCGTTCCTAGCCATGATAAAGACCTCAAGACCATTAACAGGTGGTATCTCAATGGCTTTAACTACTCTAAAACTTTTGCCACCTGGCTGAAAAATTTTGACGATAATCAGGCGCTTGTCAAAGATTTAGACTATGGCATGGACTATGCCAAGTTCCGTCGGCTGTGGCGGTTTTATTTAATCTGGTTTGTTCGCAATTTTGCCAGTTGTGATGGGGAATATAACGGTAACGGTCAATTTTTACTAGTTCATGCTTAATTGTTGAGTTTTTGTTTTCCCGATGGCGGAAACTGCGATCGCGCCAGGGGAAAGGCAAAGAGTTAGAAACGTTTGAGGATTTCAAGTCCCCAAAATTAAAAGCGCCGGAACCAAGAAGATTTGTCTTAAGACGAATCGCAGTGAACAAACAAAAAGTCCCGATCTCCAGCCCCTAAATTTATTTATGGGGTTTCTTTTTGCCCTTTCCCTGCCCGCAGGGCATTTGACGGAACTTCGCCTAGACAGACCTTCAGGCGTAGCCCCTCAACAATGCAAATCCGGCATTTCCACAAAAAAGCGACAATTTTTTGTAGTATTGTTAAGAGTCCTTAACTATTTGTTGCCTTTAACCGTCTTTCCTTCTAAACCACAGGTTTACTTAGAACTATTCATGTTTGGTCTCATAGGTCACCTTACAAGTTTGCAACACGCCCAAGCCGTCGCTAAAGAGCTAGGCTATCCGGAATACGCCGATCAAGGGTTGGATTTCTGGTGCAGTGCGCCTCCCCAAATCGTCGATACCATCACCGTCACCAGCCTTACAGGTCAAAAAATTGAAGGTCAGTACGTGGAATCGTGCTTTCTGCCAGAGATGCTTGCCAATCGCCGGATTAAGGCGGCTATGCGTAAAATTCTCAACGCGATGGCTCATGCCCAAAAGCAAGGAATTAACATCACTGCCCTAGGAGGCTTTTCCTCGATTATTTTTGAAGAGTTCAACTTGCAGCAAAACAAGCAGGTTCGCAACATTAAGTTAGAGTTCGAGCGCTTTACCACTGGCAACACCCACACCGCTTACATTCTTTGCCGCCAAGTAGAACAGGCGTCGCAACAACTAGGAATAGAACTATCTAAGGCGACGGTGGCCGTTTGCGGTGCTACTGGCGATATTGGCAGTGCTGTTTGTCGGTGGCTGGATAAACGGACGGATGTGGCAGAACTGTTGCTGATTGCCCGGAATCAGGAGCGATTGCAAAATTTACAGGCGGAACTAGGGCGGGGCAAAATCATGGGCTTGGAGGAAGCTCTGCCCCAAGCTGATATTATCGTCTGGGTTGCTAGTATGCCGAAAGGGGTTGAAATTGACCCCAAGCTTTTGAAGCAACCTTGTTTGATAATTGATGGGGGTTATCCCAAAAATATGTCAACGCAAATTCAGCATCCCGGCGTATACGTCTTAAATGGCGGTATTGTGGAGCATTCCCTGGATATTGACTGGAAGATTATGAAAATCGTCAATATGGACGTTCCAGGACGCCAGCTGTTTGCCTGTTTTGCGGAATCAATGCTGCTGGAATTTGAAAAGTGGCACACCAATTTTTCTTGGGGGCGCAATCAGATTACTGTGGAAAAGATGGATCTAATAGGCAAGGTGTCGGTGAAACATGGCTTCCGTCCGCTATTGGTGTGAGAGTAATGAAGTGCGTGAGTGCGTGAATTCTAGAAAACTTATAACTCAAGCCTCTCATAAGTTCATAACTATACGGCACGCGGTCATAAAATGAGTTTTGGCTGTTAGTGGTTAGTAATAAAATTGTCTACTAACCACCAACTACTAACAACTAACAACCCCAAGGATAAAGCTCACTTTATCACCGCGCCAAGTATAAATCATCACTCCCCGCTCACCACTGGTAACTTTTAAGATGCCAACTCCTGTTCGCAAGCCGTTACTTTTAGATTTTGAAAAGCCGCTCTCCGAGCTAGAGGCGCGAATTGACCAGATTCGTGAACTTGCAGAAGAAAATAACGTCGATGTCTCTGGAGAAATACGTCAGCTGGAGACACGAGCGGTGCAACTTCGCCAAGAGATCTTTAGCAGCTTATCACCGTCTCAGCGGTTGCAAGTGGCTCGTCATCCCAGGCGTCCGAGTACGCTCGACTACATCCAGGCGATGACGGATGAATGGATGGAACTGCATGGCGATCGCGGCGGTTATGACGATCCAGCTTTAGTCGGCGGCGTGGCGCGTCTAGCAGGACGCCCGGTAGTGATGCTAGGACATCAAAAAGGCCGTGACACCAAAGACAACGTTGCTCGTAAGTTTGGCATGGCTTCCCCAGGTGGCTACCGTAAGGCGATGCGGTTGATGGAACACGCCAACAGATTTGGAATGCCAATTTTAACGTTTATAGATACGCCGGGAGCTTGGGCGGGTATTGAAGCGGAGGAACTAGGGCAGGGAGAAGCGATCGCCTACAACCTGCGCGAAATGTTCCGGCTAGATGTTCCCATCATCTGCACTGTCATTGGTGAAGGCGGTTCCGGCGGTGCCTTGGGTATTGGCGTTGGTGACAGGGTGTTGATGTTCGAGCATTCTGTTTACACTGTTGCTAGCCCGGAAGCCTGTGCTTCCATTCTCTGGAAAGATGCCAGCAAAGCTCCTCAAGCGGCTGAAGCGCTCAAAATCACAGCTTGGGATCTGAAAAACCTGGGCATTCTTGATCAACTATTGCCAGAACCAGTAGGAGGTGCCCACGCTGACCCCCTCAAAGCCTCAGAAATCCTTAAAGAAGCTCTTTTGAGTAATTTGGAGGAACTAAGCAAGCTTACAGGTCAACACCGGCGAGAGTTGCGATATCAGAAGTTTCGCAGCATGGGTGTATTTACCGAAATTTATGCCTAAAGGCTTGTCATTACCGCAGGAGGCGCTCGGATCACCCCTCTGATATTCGGATGGGGAGGAATTGCCGCCCGTTAGTTGTAAGTTGTATTTTCCACTAACGACTAACCACTCCTAAAGGATGTGAGCTTTGTAGCTGCTGCCAGTGCGAATGGTAGAATGCTACAAGCAACAAATTTTTACATGTTTCTCATCTCAGGGTGGTTACTCTGAATCGAATGAGCTTTATTTCTGCAACAGAAAAACGTGCCCTGATTACAGGAGCCAGTAGTGGAATTGGCAAAGCCACCGCTTTGGCATTTGCTAAAGCTGGCATTCATGTCGCCTTGGTGAGCCGTTCCCAGGACAAGTTAGAGGCTGTAGCTCAAGCCGCAACTGAGGCTGGAGTGACAGCAAAGGCTTATGCCCTAGATCTAGCTGAAATTGAGCAGGTAAGAGAAAAAATGGGCGCGATCGCCGCTGACTTTGGTGCCATCGATATTCTGGTCAACAACGCCGGGATGGGCTACACGGGCAATTTAATGGAAACGCCCTTAGTAGACTGGCAGCGCACGATCGATCTCAATCTCACCAGCGTGTTTCAGTGCATTCAGGGAATTTTACCGATGATGCGCGATCGCTCTCAAGGGACAATTATTAACATTGTCTCAATTGCTGGCCAACAAACCTTCCCTGGCTGGGGAGCATACTGCGTCAGCAAGTTTGGTCTGATGGCGCTCTCGAAAACCCTAGCGGCTGAGGAACGCGCTCACGGCATTCGTGTGACGGCGCTCTGTCCGGGTTCCGTTAATACCCCCATCTGGGATACAGAAACAGTTCAAGCTGACTTTGACCGTTCAGCTATGTTGACACCGGAAATCGTCGCCCAGTCAATTTTGCATACCGCGCTGCTACCAGCATCGGTAGCGATTGAAGAATTGACTATAATGCCCAGCGCCGGAACATTCTGAGTAGCTGCCTCCTTTGTTGGTTCTTATCCGATCCAACGGTAAATTCTAAGCAATACTTAATCTATGACTATCGGTTCTTCCAACAGTTTCAATGGCTCTGAGTCTCTTTCTGGAAATGAGGCGCTCAGTCGCATCTCTCCTCGACCTGACCGCAACACCTTAAACGGTCGGGAACCCAATTTGCAGCCGCCCTCGGAAGAACTCCACGACGAGATGATGGACGCCGTGCGGACGCTACTGCTAGGAGTGGGAGAAGACCCCCAACGCGAGGGATTACTGAAGACACCTAAGCGAGTAGCAGAGGCAATGCGATTTCTCACAGGTGGCTACTCTCAGTCCCTAGAGGAAATTGTCAACGATGCCATCTTTGATGAGGGTCACAACGAGATGGTTCTCGTCCGAGATATCAATGTGTTTAGCCTCTGCGAACACCATATGTTGCCGTTTATGGGCAAGGCTCACGTTGCCTACATTCCTAACCAAAAGGTCGTAGGACTTAGCAAGCTAGCGCGAATTGTGGAGATGTATGCTCGTCGGTTACAGGTGCAGGAACGCCTGACGCGCCAGATTGCTGAAGCAGTTCAGAGCATTTTGGAACCGAAGGGAGTCGCTGTTGTCATGGAAGCCACCCATATGTGCATGGTGATGCGCGGCGTCCAGAAACCGGGTTCCTGGACTGTTACCAGTGCGATGGTAGGCGTGTTTCAGGACGAGCAAAAAACTCGTGAAGAGTTTCTCAACTTGATTCGCCACCAACCAGCGTTCTTTTAATTTACTTGCCTCTCCAGCAGGATTTACCTACATTAACGTAATCCTGTTATGGCGAGCGTTCGCGTAGCGTGCCGTAGGCATCAGCAACCACAGCGGCACTTCGTGCCGCTACGCTAACGTTGAGCCGATGTACAATCTCCGTACATCGATTTTAAAGTGGACGCGATCGCATAATCTGTCACAGGTGATCGCTATTCGTTTTTACTCAAAATTTGTATATATGGATACACCTATTCGCATTATACAAAAATAGTATACCAAACCGAGTTTAAATGCAAGCTGTTTTTCGAAACTAACTTGCTGTCAAGGAAAAGTGCGATCGCACCTTCTCAAACAACTTTTCCACCTTATCTAAATCTTTATCTCCAGGCGATCGCTCAACGCCACTCGATAAATCAATCCCAGTAGGCTGCAACTGCGTTAGTGCATCGAGTATATTATCCGGCGTCAACCCACCAGCCAGTAACCAAGGACAACTAGGGTTAAATTCCTGCAACTTTTCCCAGTCTAATGTTTTGCCAGTCCCGCCTAACATTTGGGGATGGTAAGCATCAAGCAGCAGCGTATCCACATAGCCAGAGTAAACGTTTGCCTGAGTTAAATTCTCTGCCGTTTTCACCCTCAGTGCTTTGATAATTTCCACGTTGGGTAGAGACTGGCGCAACTCCTGGCAAAAATTTGGTGATTCTAAACCATGTAATTGTACGCCTGTCAAGCCAGCCGCCGCAACCGTTTGGCAGATTTCCTCGCCTGTCGCGTCAGCAAATACCCCAATCCGGTCAACATTTAGGGATACTTTTTCTACTACTGCCCTAATTTGAACTGAGGTGACATAGCGGGGGGATGCGGGAACACAAATAAATCCTAGCGCCGTTGCTCCTAGTTGAGCGATCGCCCCCCCCTGTTCCGGTCTCGTGATGCCACAAATTTTGACTCGCATTTGTATCAAAACTTTATGAAATTGTTAACTCTTAAAACAAACTGTTGCTTCCTGCTAAGTCCTTTTTATAATCCTTTTTGTTTGTAGATGTCTATTAAAGCAGGAGAAAGTAACTTGATTGATTTAACAATACTTGCCGCTGTACAGCCAACTGTCCCCCCTACGCCAAGCTGGACTCCCGCTGTGGGGCTTGTAATGATTCTCTGCAACGTGTTGGCTATTGTCATCGGCCGCTTTGCCATTCAGAAACCTGGCGTTGGACCAGATCTTCCCCTAGGTAAGCCCGCTTTGTTCCGGAATTTTAAGTTGCCTGAATTGCTAGCGACAATGAGTTTTGGTCATATCCTGGGAACCGGAGCCATCCTAGGACTAACCTACGCGGGTATCCTTTAGAGCGCTGCCATTCCTTGCACAGAGTTACGCAAAAAGTTAGCTCATCCACAAGGGAGTATTAGGGTTTCCCGTGGCGTTTTATAATCCCTAAGTGTCTTAAATGTGTTGATGGAGGAGAAAAGAAAGTGATTGACTTAAGTTTACTAGCGGCATTGCAGCCAACTGTTCCCGCAACCCCAGCCTGGACTCCCACGGTGGGGATTGTCATGCTTGTTTTCAACATTGTTGGTCTGATCGTCGCTCGCGGTGCCGTCCAACGTCCGGGAGTTGGTCCTGGTCTACCTTTTTCACTTCCTGGTTTTGGTAAAAACTTTAGCCTCGCCCAATTTATCGCGGGTCTAAGCTTTGGTCACATCTTGGGAACCGGAGCTATTTTGGGGCTAACTTACACTGGTCTGCTCTAATATAAAACTCCTTAGAGACGATCGCGGCCTCTTAAGACGCCCTTTGAGTAAGTCAGGTGGCTGCTCGAACTGGGCGTTTTATTGTGTCTTCGGGTAAAAACCCCGTCCCGTCGTGGGCGGTTTTTTATTGTTGACTTCCGATTGTCGTAGTTGTCAAAATATACATAGTCGCAAAGCCAAAGTCAGGGGTCGAAGTAATATCTTCTAATAGAGTCCATATGCTTAAAAAGCGGACAGTGACATGAGAAGATACGGGTGGAAAGCCGTGGCACTACCGCTCTACTGGTTGCAGATGACAAACCAATAAGTTAAGGCAATTGTATACCGTAGGAAGTACGGGAATCTACGCTTGTGGTAGTGAATCAGTAGAAGGTTGCTGCTCGAAAGGCAGTGGATCGATTCAGACATGATTTGTAAGTCCAAAAGTTACTAATGGCAAGATCAGCCCAAGAAGCCCCATCCCACTCTTTGGGTGGGGTACTTCACATTTTTGCATTGTCTATGCTGGTAAGAGGAGGCGTTATATAAGGAAAATTTGATGCAGGCAGGTTGGCGAATTGGCTCTTTATTTAAAATTCCGCTCTATATCCACCCATCGTGGCTGTACATATTAGCTATTTTCACTTATATAAATGGGCGGGATTTGCAACAAAGTTTCCCACAAGGGGAATTAGTTCTGGCCTGGGGTATTGGTTTTTTGACGACCATACTACTGTTTGGGTCGGTGTTACTACATGAACTCGGTCACAGTTTGGTAGCGCGATCGCAAGGTATAAAAGTTAACTCGATTACCCTATTTCTTTTCGGCGGCGTTGCTTCCATTGAGGAGGAATCTAAAACCCCTGGTCAAGCCTTTCAAGTTGCCATTGCCGGCCCGGTGGTGAGCTTATTGTTGTTTGTCCTGTTGTCTAGCCTGATGTTTCTGCTGCCAATCTCCGGCATGGTAGGAGCTTTGGTCTCAGACATAGCCCACATAAACTTGGTATTGGTATTGTTTAACCTAATTCCTGGCTTGCCCCTTGATGGGGGACAAGTATTGAAAGCAGGGGTGTGGAAGCTAACTGGCGATCGCTTTCAAGGCGTTCACTGGGCTGCCAAAACTGGTAAATTTTTGGGCTGGGGTGGGATCTTATTAGGAATAGCAACCTTTTTGCTGAGTGCTTCTTTTAGTGGTCTCTGGATATCATTAATAGGCTGGTTTGTCCTCCGCAATGCCAAGAACTACGATCGAGTGACGACTCTACAGGAAGCCTTGCTGCAACTAATGGCGGCAGACGCCATGACTCGTGATTTTCGTGTGGTGGATGCAGACATGACCCTACGCCAGTTTGCAGACGAGTACATCCTGAAAGAAGCTTGGGCATCTGAGGGGACAAAGCAGATTTACCCCTACTATGCGGCCTCTAACGGGCGTTATCGTGGCCTGGTTTCCATTGAGGATTTACACTTTGTAGAGCGCAGCCGCTGGGAAACTCAGACCATTGAGAGTATTGTGCGCCCTCTGGCAGAAATTGCCACAGTGCAAGAGAAAATGCCTCTAGTGGAAGTAATTAACTGCATGGAAACCCACCAGATGAAGCGCCTGACTGTTCTTTCACCCGCTGAAACAGTTGCTGGCGTTATCGATCGGGGCGATATTGTGCGTAGTGTAGCATCCAAGCTGAATTTGCCCTTTTCTGAGGCAGACATTAAGAACATCAAAGCGGAGGGCAGTTATCCCCCAGCGTTGCAGCTACAAGCGATCGCTAAAGCAACAACGCCATAAAGGGCAAAACTATAGCAATTAGCAGTTAGCTTTTAGCAAACATACAGAAAGTAGAGACGCCCTGCCAGGGCGTCTCTAGGTGCATGGGAACCCGTGTCGATTGTCAAGAGTGCTTATGGAAACTGCTATAAAAACTCAGCAGTCATGGTTTAGTACTCGCTCTGTTGTTTCTAAAAACACTACTGCCTCTGTGAGGGGTGCAGTCTCGCATCGAGGATCATCCGGAGATGAGAGCTTCAGATTGATAGCGAATATTAGCTTCTTTGAAACGTTTTAACGCTTCTCCTAAGCGATCGCACTCCGCAATCAAACTCACCCGCACATAGCCCTCACCACCAACCCCAAAGGCATTTCCGGGAGTTACAACTACACCAGTCTGCTGCAACACCGAAAGGGCAAAATCTGTTGAACCCATACCAATAGGGCAGGGCACCCAAACATACATCGTCGCCTTGGGTTTGGGAATATCCCACCCCAACTGTGCTAACCCGTCAATCAGAAAATCGCGGCGGCGGCGGTAGCGATCCTGCACCTGATTCACATAAACATCCGGCAGTTCCAAGGCTATTTCTGCTGCTGATTGCAAAGCGGCAAAAATCCCATAGTCCAGGTTGGTTTTCAGCGTCCGCAACCCTTGAATGATGTGGCGGTTGCCAACGACAAAGCCGACACGCCAGCCTGCCATATTGTAGGTTTTAGATAGCGTGTGAAACTCAACTCCAATTTCTTTGGCACCGGGAATTTCTAACAGGCTAGTGGGCTGATAACCATCAAAAGCTAATTCCGCATAACAAAGGTCGTGGACGAGTAAAATTTCGTACCGACGGGCAAAGGCAACAATCTCTTCAAAAAATTCGCGTGGTGCCGTGGCACCAGTGGGATTGCTGGGATAGTTAAAAAAGAGAATCTTAGCTTGTTTCGCGATCGCCTCTGGAATTGCAGCTAAATCAATCAACCAATCTTGTTCTGGTTTCAGGATCAGACTGTGGACTTTAGCACCAGCAATTAAGGGGCCGCGAAAATGGGCTGGGTAGGCTGGGCTGGGTACCAGAACTACATCATCAGGATTAAGATATGCCAGGGCGAGGTGAGTTAAACCTTCTTTGGAACCCAGTAATGGTAAAGCTTCGCTATCTGGATCGAGGTCAACATCATACCGACGGCGATACCAACTGGTGATAGCACGGCGAAAGCTAGAAGTACCTTCAAACGGCGGATAGCCGTGATTGGCAGGGTTTTGCAGGGCGCAGATTGCAGCGTCTATCACTGGTTGGGGCGCTGGACCATCTGGATTCCCCATACCTAAGTCAATTAAGTCCAGCCCCTGTTCGCGGGCACGGGCTTTGAGTTCATCCAAACGGGCAAACACATAAGGTGGTAGTGCTTGCAGGCGTTCCGCAGGGCTAATCCAATCTAAAGTCATCTGAAGGCTGCGCTCTGTTGGTCAATAATACCATTTCTTGATTATGCGGCTAGATTACCCCCTTGGGAGCATCCCTTATCTTCCCATCAGGTAAGGGTATAAGAAACCACAAACACAGAAAGCTTTTGTCGTCTTGGCGAATTTTTAATTTATCAACCCTTTTGCCGCTCGTCAATAACAGGTTTCATGTCCAGATTTTGACGCCCTACCTCAACTGGTGTCGTGGTGGAAACCATTGCCGCCATCACCTGATCGGGAACCACTTGGAACGGTAGCCGATGAATATCGGAATTTTTAGCACAGGCAATTTCAGCCGCTTGCCGCAATTCTCCCAGTGTGATGTTACCCAGACCTAAATCATCCAAGTTTTGGGGCAAGCCAATTTCAGAGTAGAAGTCCAACAGTTGTTGCCGTGTCGTAGATGCCAGCTGGTTGCCCTGTACCACTTCTTCTAGGCGCAACTGCACGAGAATGCCATAGGCAACTTTTGCACCATGTAGGGCCTTGTGGCTAGCGGCGAGGTGAGTTAAGCCATTGTGGACTGCGTGGGCTGCTACCGTCCGGCACATACTACCCCCCAGCCCCCCTATTACCCCAGCTAGTAAAACTGTGGCATCCACTACTTCTTGCCAAACTGCACTGCCTGGTTCTTTAAGCGCTGCCGCTGACTTTTGGAAGAGAATATCCCGCAAAACTCTCGCCTGCTGTACTGCGGCAATAACTAAGGTTTGCTGAGAACTGCCACTACTAATAGATGCCTCGTACCACTTGGCGATCGCATCACCGATCCCGGCAACTAAGGTGCGTTGTGGAGCAGTCTTAATCAACTCGTAATCCAGAACCAGCAAATCGGGGCACTTATTGAGACTCACATCATACAGAAAGGCTCCCCCGTTAGAATAAACGTTGGAGATGGCTGTCCAAGCCGCGCAGGTGGATGCTGAGGTAGGTACGCTGACAATGGGCAGCTGACACTGGTGAGCAAGTAATTTGGCGGCATCTAATGCCTTCCCACCCCCAACACCAATAATTAAGTCTGCTTTATGGGAGTTTACAGCTTGTCGCAGAGATTCTAAACTGCTTTCAGAGCAATCTGGAGTGTAGTCAGCATGAGCAAGTTGCAGCTGCTGCTCTTCCAGAACAGGTTGCAGTTGAGGTAGAGTAACGCCAAGGGCGCATTCACCTCCCACAATTAAAGGACGACACCCCAAATTGGCGATCGCTTCTCCTGCTGTTGCTATTGCCTGGGAACCTCGCAACACCTGGGCTGGAGCAACTCTAAGAGGGAGGAAAGAAGTAGGGGGTTGAGTAGAGGAGTCTGGTTTACTCATTGTTAACTGCTCGTGCGTTAGTAATGAAGTGCGAGAGTTTTGAATTAAAGAAATTTCTTCTCACTCAAAACTCAACACTTATAATTCATAACTCTCTTAAGCGGTGGACTTTGGCAGTTTGGCGAAGTTGTTATGGTAGATTTCGATAGACATTTCCTCATCACTCCGGCTGGAGAGCGATCGCTTCACCTCACCTAAAAACAGGGGCTGCGATACCCCTGGCTCTGGATGGAGAATGGTACGCGCCCGAATGCTAAGCTGACTCCTACCTTGGCTTAAGCGTCCGGAAGAAAATAAGTCAGCGGCGGCTTGGCGGAGGGTTGCGTCCAATTGTGATTCCGTAATTTTCGGCGGAACGGCAATCACTGTTTGTGCTGCCCCGGTGTCGTAAATTAATGAGTAGCGAACTGCATCTGGAATCAGCGTGCGGGTAAAAGGCACTAAACTCAGGGCAAATAAACCACCCGTAAGGACGCCTATAAAAGCGGTGATCCCCACTAACCGAAACCGGATGCCCCATTTTAGAAAAAAACCTAGCACCGTTATCGCGGCGCAGACTAATGTGAGGGCACCTACCCACTGGGTAGCGGTGAGAAAATCAGCTGTTGTTAGCATGGCACCTCAAGCGTCTTCCTTTTCGTTAGTGATAAATCCATTTTGCTGACCACCATGAGGAGATTCTATGGCAGCTTTCAGGGTGTGCCAGGTGAGGTTAGCACATTTAATTCGTACTGGGAATTGAGAGACACCTTGCATGACGTTTAGCTTGCGCTGTTCCTTCGGAAATTCGTCTTCTCCTTTCATCATTCTTTGGAAGCGTTGCACCATTTCCAGGGCTTCGTCTACACTTTTGCCCCGCAGTGCGTCAGCCATTAAATCGGCAGAAGCCATAGCGATCGCGCAGCCTTCTCCTTCAAACTTTACGTCTTCGATGCCATCACCGGCATCATTGAGCTGCAACGTCAGCTCAATGGTATCCCCACACGAGGGGTTATGTCCCCTCTGATACCTATGCACCGCCTTGGTTTTGCCCTTGTGCCGTGGCTTCTTGTAATGTTCTAGGATAACTTGTTGGTAAAGGTCGCGTAGATTGCCCAGAGTCATGATGGGATAGTTATGACATTGAATAGATTACTCATCTATCCCAATCCTATCAGGATGTTTCTGTTTGGCGGAGCCAACTAAATTTTTATACCCACTATTTTTGTTTTTTATTTCCGTTGACAATATTTTTTTTGCTGAAATAACTTCTGCTATTCTGCTTTTTGCTAAAAATGACTATAGCCATTATATTTTTTTGGTAACAATTATTATTGATGAACCGCAAAGACGCAAAGAGCGCTAAGAAAGAAAATAAAGGAAAAATCTTAGGAATCAGCATGGAATGATTGCTATATAAATTAAATGCACAGCAGCTTATCAACTTCTCTTCTTCCTTCGCGTTTTTACTAGACGGGAAGTTGGTGCGCGTCTATAGCGTATTTACGGTTTGTTTCCTATCTGCATTCCGCCTCATCAGCCACACCCAAATCGCTCCCATTCCCAATCCCACCCCATGCGCCCAATATGCAACGCCTACCGGATTAACGCCACCAGGAACGTTTAAACTGCCAATTCCAAAGAACACCTGCTGGACAAACCACCAGAATAAATAAAACAATGCTGGCAGTTCAATAGGTATAAACACAATCACCAGCGGCAAGATAGTTTCAATTTTTGCTTTGGGAAAGCTGAAGAGGTAAGCACCGAGGACAGATGCGATCGCACCATTCCCACCAATCAAGGGCATTGCCAGCGTCGGTTCAGCCAAAATTTGCACAACACCCGTGAGTAGACCACAAATTAAGTAAAATACTAAATATCGCCCATGCCCCAGAATGCCTTCCACATTCTTCCCAAAAACAAACAAAAACAGCATATTTCCCAATATATGACTAAAGCTGCTGTGGAGAAATATTGCCGATAGCAGAGAACTAGAAACCATAACTAAGGCAATCCATGCAGCTGGATTATTGCTCGTGAAGGCGTCCGATATTACAGTACTAATTCGAGAAGGAACCAGCCCCCAAGCGTTAAGTAAATTACCTATTTCACCTGCTACATCTAACTTGAGTTCCCACAGGAAAAAGGCAATATTGAAACCGATGAGGCAGTAATTAACAATGGGTTTGCTGCGGCTGGGGAGGTTATCGCCAATCGGAATCATGAGAATTTTATATTTTGGATTTTGGAGCAATCAGCAATCCATGCTTTTTCGCTTATAGCCTAGCAGAAAATAATTTTAGAGAACCAACTATCTGCGTTTATCTGCGTCTATCTGCTTTCATCTGCGGTTTTAAATATTTTTAATCTATTCTTAGAATAGGTTGTCAATCTTCGCCCAGTTCGCTAAATAAAGCAGCCAAAACTGTATTGGAAAATAAGAACCCTTCCGGGTCACTTAATCTTAACCGCCCAGCCACTGGGAATTTATCGGCATCCCCCATAGAAATCGTGCCCCCATTTTCCCCAGCAATTTCCACCCAGCCTTGCCGATAGTAGGGCTGCAAACAAAGCCAAATCTGTTCTAGCGTCTGTTCGCCAAACTTTTGTGCCAGAGTTAACAAGCTTAAACCCTCTGCCAGACGCAACCCCAGCATTAACGTTTCTAACAAAACTTCATCAGTCGGTGTCTGAGGAGAATCCCATACGCCCCCAGCGGCTATTAACTGCTGCACCCACTCGTAATATTCCCGTCTTGTGCGCGGACGAGTGAACCGACAACCTTGAACGTAGCTGGCTGCGCCCATACCAAAAGCATAGTAGGGGCGATTTTCCCAGTAAACCCGATTATGGCGACATTGATGACCAGGTTGAGCATAGTTGGAAATTTCATAATGCTCATAACCGCCACGAGTGAGGACAAGCTTAGCCAGCCGATACATAGCGGCGGCAGTGTCATCTGTTGGCAATGGCTGGGCACCTGGTTGATATTGGCGTCCAAAGGCAGTAACTGGCTCTATTATGAGGTCGTAGGTAGAGATATGGGCGGGCGCGATCGCTACTGCTGTTTCTAAAGAATCCTGCCACTGCTGTAAGGTTTGATGCGGCAGTCCAGAAATTAAGTCTAGGCTGAAATCTGCAACCCCCACCTGGCGAATTAACTCCACCGATGCCCAGATATCTCCAACGGTGTGCGATCGCCCACACACTTGCAATAATTCATCTTGAAACGCCTGCACCCCCATGCTGATTCTATTGACACCCCCATCTAGGTAGCCCTGGAGTTGTTGACAATCAAACGTACCTGGATCCATTTCCATAGATATCTCGGCATTTGGGGCAATGCCAAATCGCCTGTCAAGTAGTTCCAACAGGCGTTTTAGTTGCTCAACAGATAGCAGTGAAGGCGTCCCGCCGCCAAAGAAAATCGTTTCTAGGGGACGTCCCAACATTGGCGTGACGGCAATTTCCTGGCATAGCATCTCAACATATTGCTGGATCGTGCCAGAGTTGTTGCCCGTTTTGCCATCGCCCACCACAGAAACAGGAAAATCACAGTAGTAGCACCGACGCCTACAAAACGGAATATGTATATAGGCGGCACTGGGTATCCCGAAAACGGTAGCTTTCTCATATTTGAGTAAGCCATTTAACACTTGATTTGCTGACATACTTTAGTTACGAAGGCGATCCTTAATTTAAAATTAATACTTGTTAAGTTAATAAATTTTTGCTTACTTCTATCTGCTGTTGCTACAAGCTAATTACTAAAAGCTAACTGCTAAAAGCTAATTGCTAATTGCTATATATAATGAATCTAACTGGAGCGCGTTTTATATTTTTTGTAATTCATCCCAGTAATTCCAACCTCATTCAATTGGAACAGAACGATGCTCAACGCCATCATTATTCTTTTATTCATCCTAGCAGCGGCGGGAACCGGGTTCGATAGCATTGAATTGCTTCCGGCCGCGATGCGAAATCAGGTCACTAATGTGGAGGCTTTGCGCTGGGTAACCGCCGGTTTTGGTGCCATCATCGGCGGTGCCGTCGGGTTAACGGTACAAACAGCCTATCGCCGCCTGGAAGCGCAAGTCCGGGAAATGCCGGTTGAGGTGCTGCTGACGCGGGCAGTCGGCTTGGTAATGGGCTTATTAATAGCCAACCTGATGCTGGCTCCAATTTTCTTGCTGCCGATGCCCTGGGAGTTCGCCTTTCTTAAGCCTCTATTGGCAATTTTAGGCAGTGTCATGTTTTCCTACTTGGGCGTCACCCTGGCGGATACTCACGGGCGGACGTTTTTAAGGCTGATTAATCCCCACAGCACTGAAACCATGTTGATGGCAGAAGGCACTCTCAAACCAGCTTCTAGCAAAGTGTTAGATACTAGCTGCATCATTGATGGTCGCATTGAAGAACTGCTGCGTACTGGTTTTATTGAAGGACAAATTCTAGTGCCGCAGTTTGTGTTGCAGGAGTTGCAACAGCTAGCAGATGCCTCCAACGATCAAAAGCGGGTTCGGGGGCGTCGAGGGTTGGATATTCTCAATCAGATGAAAGAAGCTTTCCCAGAAAGAATTGTCATCAACCCAGCTGACTATGAAGAGATTTCCACGGTAGATGCCAAGTTAGTGCGTTTCACCCAAGAAATCAATGGCACGCTGTTGAGCAATGATTACAACCTCACGAAAGTCGCCACCTTGCAAAAGGTGGCAGTGCTGAATGTGAACGACTTGGCTCAAGCGGTACGTCCAATTTACCTGCCTGGTGACAGTATTGACCTGAAAATTCTTAAAGAGGGCAAGGAAGCATCGCAGGGCATCGGCTACCTGAATGATGGCACGATGGTAGTTGTGGAAGACGCGCGTAACTACGTAGGCAGTGAACTGCGTGTAGTTGTAACCAGTGCTTTGCAGACATCTGCCGGAAGAATGATTTTCGCCCGACCTCAAGCGTCTTTTGTAGCTTGATAGGTAATGGTTAGTAGTTAGTGGTTAGTAGGGGAAGGCTTTTCAACTAACTACTAACAACTAACAACTAACAATCCCAACATAAGTTTAATTACACCCACGTACTTATATGAAGTGATTAACCGGATAGAATATCACTCCTGCAACATAGTCTTAGAGACAATGCGGGTTTTCTTCTTATCGGCTTCAGAGAGTTCTTCACCAGATTGCAGACGGGTGGCACTTGTTTGCAGCACGGTAGCTGCTCCTTTGTCTCCCATTTGCAAAGCGGTTTTCGCAGCAGTTTGTAACATTGTGGCAGCACCAGTGCGATCGCCTTGCTGCAATTTCGCCTCAGCTAGTTGAGTTTGCCGATACTTCGCCAACGCCAGCGTGTGCTGCTGCACCTGAGCATTGGGGGATGGTTGGTAAGAGCGCACGAAATTCGCTTCCACCGGCACGATATCTGAGAGTAAACCTTCTTCGCCCATCGCTGGATCGTCATAAACCACTTGCACGTTAGCAATCTTCTGATGTCCCTCCGGCAACTGACCGATGTAAAGGTTCGCCAGAATTACTCGCGAGACATCCTTCATCAAATCTCCCAGTCGCACTACAAACAGATCACCTTGTTGTTGTACCGGCAGTTCAATTGTATCTGGGGCAACTTGGGCAATTGGTTTGAGTTCTGCCAGTCGCACCTTGGGCATTAAAGACAGCTGCAAGTAAGCGTTGGTTAGCCCTACGGACTGCATACGGGTGAACAAACGACTAAATTCGTTTAACGCCTGTTCTGGCTGCTCAATATAAGCTAAGGTGCCTCCACCGACATCGGCAATTTGTTCTAGGATGTTCTGGTTCCAGTGCTCGCCAAATCCGAGCGTATTCAAGGTCATTTTGTACTCTGTCGCCAGTTCAGCCAGCTTTATACAGCGTTTGTTGTCGCCATGCTCGTTTTCGCCATCTGTTAGCACAAACGCCTGGGAAACCGTGTCTTTTTTCCCCTTCGCCAGTTCTTCAATCGCCAGCTTCAAACCTTCATCGATAGCTGTACCGCCATCAGCCCTAAGCATACCGATTTGCGCTGTAACTTTGGCGGGGTTATCAATAATTTGATTAGGGACGATAACTTTGGCTTTGTGATCGAAAGCGACAACGGAAATGCGATCGCCCGGTGATAGTCGCTCGACAAGTCGTTGTGCAGCCTTTTTCACCGTTTCCAAGGGACGCCCCCTCATGGAGCCACTATGATCTAGAATCAAGCACAAATTGAGCGGTACATTCCCCTCTCGATCTCCAGCGATCGCCGAGATAGAAATTGACAGCTGACGTTGGTTACTCGGTTGAGTGGCGTCAATATGGGTATCATTCAAGGCAGGCTGCAAACCAACTTTCATGGCAAAAGGTTCCTGTAAGGCGAGACGTGATTATCGTAAAAATCAGGGTGAGATGAAGTTATTACGGAATAATCTCTCTAAAGAAGAGTACAACTAATCCTCAACATAGCCTGCCCCAAGGGCGTCGGTGCCAGTACTCAACACAACAGCAGCAGCCACGTCCTTGAACAAGCTACTATGTTTTAAAGATAGCGCCTTCAAGAGCAGGCTTTAAAAACGCCATGAACATACCCATTCAGGCAGTCCAATCTCCGTATTACGGTGATAACTTCTACCGGACGCCGCCTCCGGACTTACCCTCCATGTTATTAAAGGAGCGGATTGTCTATCTGGGGATGCCCCTAGTGCCCGCGGTAACAGAATTGATTATCGCGGAACTGCTTTATTTGCAGTACGAAGACCCAGAAAAACCCATTAAAATCTACATCAATTCCACTGGCACATCAAGTTACAATGGCGAACCCATCGGCTTTGAAACCGAAGCTTTTGCCATCTGTGACACGATGAACTACATCAAGCCACCCATCCAGACTATATGTATTGGTTCGGCTATGGGAATGGCAGCGATGCTGTTGTCTGCTGGGACTAAAGGTAGCCGGGTCAGCCTGCCCAATGCCACAATCGTCTTGCACCAGCCTAAGAGCTACGCTCAGGGTCAAGCTACCGATATTCAAATCCGGGCAAAAGAAGTGCTGGCAAATAAGGCAACGATGGTTGATATCTTGTCTCGCAACACAGGTCAGCCCACTGAGAAAATTGCCAAAGATATGGATCGGATGTTATACCTGACGCCTTACCAGGCAAAGGAATACGGTTTAATCGACCAAGTTCTGGAAAAGACAGCCGAGGCCCTCGCCCCCCTTCCGGCTGGAATTTCCTAACTCAAAAGCCAAAACTATCGCTGACTCCTCATTCATATAACGGAGCAAACAAATGCCAATTGGCGTCCCTAAGGTTCCTTACCGATTGCCTGGAGAACAATATACTCAGTGGATTGACATCTACAATCGTCTCTACCGAGAACGTATTATTTTCCTGGGCAAAGACGTTGACGATGAAATTGCCAACCAAATCATTGCTGTGATGCTTTATCTGGATTCTGAAGATCCAGGCAAGGACATCTACCTGTATATCAATTCCCCCGGTGGTATGGTCACTTCAGGTATGGCTATTTTTGACACCATGCAGCATATTAAGTCAGATGTCGTGACTATTTGCGTGGGTTTGGCAGCATCTATGGGTTCATTCCTACTTACTGCCGGTACAAAAGGCAAACGTCTGGCTTTGCCTCACTCGCGGATTATGATTCACCAACCCTCTGGTGGTACCCGTGGGCAAGCCACAGACATTGAAATTGAGGCTAGAGAGATTCTGCGGATTAGACGCCAACTGAATCAAATCTATGCCGACAAGACAGGTCAGCCTCTGGCAAAGATTGAAAAAGACATGGATCGTGACTTTTTCATGTCTGCCCAGGAGGCAAAGGAATATGGCCTAATTGACCGCGTTATCGAAGATAAGGCACCCTAAGTTTAGGTAGCACATACTATATGTGTGCTACCTACGGTGTAAGCTTTTCCTGTTGTCAGCAACCGGCATCAAATATGCTGCCGGTACCATTCCCGGTATCGAATGCATGAGTCCCCTCCCTTTAATGAATCTGGCGGATTGCTATCGCTTATTAGGTTTAAGGTCTGCGGCATCCACGGCTGAAATCAAAGCGTCCTATCGGCGTATGGCGCGTCAATATCATCCCGATATTAACCCTGGAGACCAGGTAGCCAAAGAGAAGTTTATTAAACTGACTCAGGCTTACAAGTTAATCCTTAGTGTTATTAGTAAGTCTGGAATATCTGAGATATCGCCCCAGCCTCAGGATACTGATGCCATAAAGCCTCAGGCACGGGTAACAAAGGTGGATCGCGTTTCAGAGGCGAGGGAAAATAAACCTGAGTTGTCCTTAAGTGAGCAACATCTCAAGTGGAGTTCATATCAGCAGTTGCAGCAGCTGCTTAAGTCCCGCAGGTTTGCTCGCGCGATCGCACTGGCAGAAGGTTTAGCCCAGCGCTTTCCCCAAGATCCAGAAGTGCGCCAGTGGCAAGCAATAGCCTACTCAAGCTGGGGACATCATCTGATCGGTGAAAAGCAACTAGACAAGGCCAGGATTTATCTCAAAAAAGCCTTGCGTACCGACCCCCATAATCGCTCTCTCTGGACAGAGGTGGAGCGAGATTTTCGCCGCATTGAGCAGCTGATGTAGAAATTTTTCATTTTGAATTGAAGTAGCGATCGCCTAGTTTTGGTTAATCCAAGTCAAACAGGCGATCGCATTCTTTTGAGAAATGCCTATGTGCTATTGAGAGTAACGATTCCCTGATTTGAATTAAGTGGGGATGCGATCGCGCTAATGTTAATGGCAGCATCCCTGCGTCAGTTCCTATGTCTGAACCTTCAATTACTATTACCGTCAAACTGTTCGCCGCCTATCAAGAAGCCTACAAAGCCTCGGAACTGGTGCTGGAATTTCCTCCAGGGACACCAGTGACGGCAGTGCTAGATCACCTTATTGCACAACATCCAGAACTCGATTCTTGGCGCAACCTCACACGCTTTGGCATCAATCTTCAATTCGTCGAATCAGATACCCTCCTGCAAGATGGCGATGAAGTGGTGCTGATTCCACCTGTCAGTGGCGGTTGAATATTAGTGTTGCCAAGATTCATCTTTCCGTAGCTTGGGCAGTGGCAACAGTTGCCAAACATACCCGACTTTTTTTGTCGGGTATGTTTGACGGGTATTTTTACTTGTGTTAGTATCAACCGCAAGCTGTTGACGAAAAGTTCTGTAGAGTTTTTACCTATGACCCAGGCAACCCAATCCCCAACCCAAGCCAAGACGCATGCTTTCAAAGCATTAGCCTGTAAAGAGTGTGGTGCTGAGTATGAACTAAAGGCAAGCAATGTCTGTGATTTCTGTTTTGGCCCCTTGGAAGTGACCTATGACTATGACTTCCTGCGCCGCCAGGTTACTCGTGAAAGCATTCAGGCAGGACCAAATTCAATTTGGCGCTACAAGTCGTTTTTGCCAGTTGCTACCGATAACCCTATTGATGTGGGAACAGGGATGACTCCTTTAGTTCGTGCTAATCACTTGGCGCGACGCCTGGGTTTGAAAAAGCTTTATATAAAGAATGATGCCGTCAACATGCCCACCCTCAGCTTCAAAGACCGGGTGGTGTCAGTAGCGCTAACCAAAGCCCAGGAATTGGGTTTTTCTACAGTGTCGTGCGCTAGTACTGGCAACTTGGCTAATTCTACAGCTGCGATCGCCGCTCATGCAGGTCTAGACTGCTGCGTCTTCATCCCAGCCGACCTAGAAGCTGGTAAAGTCCTGGGTACGCTCATCTACGGTCCCACAGTCATGGCTGTTCAGGGTAACTACGACCAAGTGAACCGCCTCTGCTGTGAAGTTGCCAATACATATGGCTGGGGATTTGTCAATATTAACTTGCGCCCTTATTATTCTGAAGGCTCAAAAACACTCGGTTTTGAAGTCGCTGAACAGCTAGGTTGGGAATTACCGGACCACATTGTCGCTCCCCTGGCATCTGGTTCTCTCTTTACAAAGATTTACAAAGGCTTCCAAGAATTTATCAAAGTTGGTCTTGTTGCTGATAAAGATGTTCGCTTCAGTGGCGCTCAGGCAGATGGCTGCTCACCTATTGCTCAAGCCTTCCGGGAAGGTCGCGACTTTGTACAGCCAGTCAAACCCAGCACAATTGCTAAGTCCATTGCCATTGGCAACCCCGCAGACGGCATCTATGCCCTGGAAGTAGCCCGGAAGACCAACGGAAACATTGAATCAGTTAATGATGCAGAAATTATTGACGGCATCAAGCTCCTAGCGGAAACCGAAGGCATCTTCACCGAAACTGCTGGTGGTACCACAATTGCTGTGCTGAAAAAATTGGTAGAGGCAGGTAAAATTGACCCTGAGGAAACCACAGTTGTCTACATCACTGGTAACGGGCTGAAAACCCAGGAAGCTGTGCAAGGCTATATTGGTGAACCCCTAACAATTGAAGCGAAACTGGATAGTTTTGAACGTGCCCTAGAACGCGCTCAGACACTGGAACGCCTCGACTGGCAGCAAGTGCTAGTTTAGTCAGTTGTTCTTTGTCCTTACCTACTGACCAATCACCAACCGCCACAGACTAACAATCAACAACGAATTTTATGGCTGTCAAAATCTTGATTCCCACCCCTCTCCAAAAGCTCACTAACAATCAAGCCACAATTGAAGGCAATGGCAGCACCATTGCTGAATTGCTCGAATCAATAGAGCAAAATTATCCCGGAATTAAATCGCGTCTGTGCGATGAACAGGGTGAGCCACGGAGATTTGTCAATTTTTACCTTAATAGCGAAGACATCCGTTTCTTAGAAGGAACCAAGACATCTCTCCAAGAGGGAGATGAGGTAAGTATCGTGGCAGCGCAGGCTGGCGGCTAATCGCACTTAAGCTTGACAATACAGAAACAGTCAAGCCTTTGAGTGAAATATCCTGTAAAGACTCACTAAAAAATATGGCAGAAGAAACCAATCATAATGACGCCGGAGAGATAGCTCCTAGCACTGTAGAAAAGCAGGCTCCCAGTGTTTCTGAAGAACACTCTCCCAGCACAGACTCAGATCAGGCAACGGATATTCCCTCTGCAAACGCACCCGATCCTTCATCAGCGAATCCAGATGTGAACCCCAATGCGGCTGGAGAGAAACCGACAGCAGAAGCTCAACTGTCGGAAAAAAGTTCTCAAACCGCAGTCGAACAGCCTACGGTGTCTGCCAAAGATAAAGCAGACGATAAATCTGCTCAGGCTGCTGATAAGCCTGCGGCGAAAAAGGCCGCGGCTAAAGCTAAAGGTGATGAGCCTGCGGCTAAAGCAGCTAAAAAAGAGAAGGCTCCGGCAGTTGAAGATAAGCCCTTTGCTGAATTTATTCAACAGCACTACTTGCCAGCCCTGAAGAAAGCATTGGAGAATCAGGAAATTCAGGATCTAGATCTGACGTTTGAAAAGCAAAAAATCCCGGTTCGTGGATACGAACAAGAACCTGAATGCTGGCAAGTTATTGGTCGCTGGCAGGGCGGTTGGCGTCAGTTTAATGTAATTTTCATACAAGAGAATATTCAAGGACAAAGAGCCTTTACCTACGCAGAAAATAAAGGGCGACCCAGCACCATTGAGCCGTTCTTGATTGATGAGCGCAAGGTGACATTAGACCTAATGGTGTTTGGAGTAGTCCAGCGGTTGAATGCCCAAAAGTGGCTGGTTAGAAATTAGTAATTGCTTGAGGACTTAGAAAGCGGTTTCCATAATCTGATTAGGCGAAAGGGTAAGGGGAGATAGTGTTCTCCCCTTACCCTTTTTATATTTTTCGTTCGTTGTTGGTCTGACAACGAATCGCACTTGCATATATTAAAAATGCCTATACCATGCCCTATCAAATTTGTAAAGTCACAATCAGGGCTGAGATTTGGGGATCGGTAAAGATTTGGTAAACTCTCTTGAAAACTTTAGTAAAGGATTGAAAATATGCGCTTTTAACTTGTTATACATAACATATAAGGACGCTGCACTGTTCTTTGGGCGTTGCTCCTCACAAAAGAAACGCCGTTTTTCAAGAGCTAACCCCGTATCAATGTTAAAACGCATATTCCGCTCAGGATGGTTCTGCACTAAAGCCTACCTCCCGGTTGTAGCAGCCGCACTAATGATGGCTCCTAGCCCATCGGCTCTAGCTGACAATGCGATATCTACTGGAGAAGGTCTCTCAACTCTGCTATCTTCTCAGACCTTAACGGCTGAACCGTACCCGCAAATATCAAATATATTAAATTTGGGATTGGGGATGGTGGATTCCGAGCAGCTCGACATCGGTTTCCGGAACGATGTGGGTAAGGACAAGCCCTTAACAGAAGTGCTTGACGTTACTCCTGACATCAATCAACAAACGGTGCAGAGCGACCCCCTCAATAGTCCCCATCCTGTTCCGTGGAATTGGGTGTTGGCAACCCACGCCGAAGTTAGTGCTAACGGTGGCTCAGGGATACGCTACTATCGCACTCCGTCATTAGTATCTCCGGATGGTGAGTATGCTGCTTACAGTCGGATTGAAATGCAGGTAGAGCCGGAACTTTACCGCAGCCGCGTTAGCAGTATAATGTTTCTGGAAAATTTGAAGACTGGGGAATTGCGGACAATCACTGCCTCTTCTCCCCTAGCTAGCCATCCCTTTTTCAGAAACGAAGAAGCAAATATGCCAGGGACGATCGCGATCGCGATCCCCGTCTCTTGGTCTCATACAGGCGATCGCATCCTGGGGCGGCAATTTGAAGGCTTGTTTAGCACCTCAGATGCCTCTGACTATGCCGTTGTTTGGGATCGGCAGCTGAATCGCACCGCCACCCTCTCTCCTAGCGAGAGCGAGTACACCACCGCAGTGTTGTTGGGTTGGAGTCAAACCCATCCCAATCAAGTTTTGTTTCGCACTGGCAATTTAGGCGATGAGAACTGGCCTTTGTTAGCTGTCGATAGTGAGGGTCACACAATGGCTGCTGCTCAGGATGAACCAAGTATCTTTGGTCAAGTGGTCAACTACATCTGGGCTGGGCCACAAGCTCAATTGAAGTAAGGCTTAGGTAGAGAAAAATAAAGGAGCGAAGATAAATTTTATCCTCTATCCTTTATTTTTCATACTTTTATTGTCCTAGGTCTTTTTTCTCTGCGCTAGTGGTGTAGATAAAATCCATTCTATTAAGGCTGAAGTCCTCAAGGGTGAGGACTTATTCTTAGGAAGCCGTTGCCAGCGATAGGCGATCGCCCGCAACCACATTTGTATAGATAAATCTATCGAAACACCCAAAATTTAATTAAAGAAATTTAAAAGTGAAAACAAGCAGACGCCTAAGCGATACAGTAGGTCTAGGCAAACTGCAACATTTGTAAATCAAAGACGCCCATGACAACTCAAGACCCAAACCCAGAAACGGTTTCTGCCGAAAGCCTATCTACGGCCGAGATTGTGACCAATGAGATGATCGAGGATTCGACTGGCGTCAACCATGTAGAGGTAATTCAAACGGTCATTTCTAGTCTCGAACAAGACAATACCGCAATGGTGAGCAAAAGTGACGTCGGCCATCTGTGGAAGTTTAAGTACGGTAGCGTTGAAGTATTTGTGCAACTGACTGGTTCGACCGATGAAGATACCTTCACCGTTTGGGCTGCTGTACTCAAGTTACCTGTCAAGAATCAAGAGCAGTTAATGCAGAAACTTCTGGAGATGAACTGGTCTGATACCTTTGAATCTCGTTTCGGTATTCTTGAAAACCAGGTTGTAGTGGTAGCAACTCGCACGTTAGCAGAACTTTCTCCTGGAGAAATTTCCCGTGCCATTACCGTAGTAGCAACTATTGCAGATAACAACGACGACGCTTTACAGTCTGAGTTTAGTGCTGCTTGAGCGATGGAAGAAGGCTGAAGGCATGAAGCATGAATTTATCCTTTAGCCTTTATTCCTCACACTTAAAGCTTTATGAAAGTTTGGCGTCTAATTCCACTGCTGGAAGCACCAGGGCAAGTTCAGATGGCGATAGATGAGTGGCTACTGAACCAGCACCAGCAGGGGTTGCATCCTCCAGCTTTGCGGTTTTACACTTGGTCTCCACCGGCAATTTCACTGGGTTATCATCAACGCCAGTACCCTGCATCTTGGCACCACTTAACCTGGCAGGGTACATCGGTGGAATTGGTGCGACGCCCTACTGGCGGACGAGCGGTGTTGCACCAGGGAGATTTAACCTATGCTGTAGTGACTTCAGGATTCAGCGGCAGACGTCTGCAAGTTTATGAAAAAATTTGTGAGTTTTTGATTCAGGGTTGGCGATCGCTCGGTTTAGAATTGCATTACGGTTCAGCTGGGCGAGGGTATATTCACAACCCCAATTGTTTTAGCACCGCCACAGGCGCTGATTTAGTTCTGGCAGATGGTACTAAGCTCATTGGCAGCGCTCAACTACAGCGTGGAAATACCATTTTGCAGCATGGTTCGATGCGTTTGGAACCAGAGACTAAATTATTTACCCAGGTATTTGGTGAAGCGGCTCCGTCGCCTGTAGATATACCTGTTACCCAGCGGGGAGAAGCCTTGATTCAAACGGTGGTAGACGCCATGACGGAGGCAGCAACTCATTGTTTCGGCGTCCAGCTGGTGACGCAGCCTTTCTCGGAGACAGAGTGGCAGGCAATTCTGACTGCTAAACCCGCCCCTACAAGTGAACCCTGAGCATAGTCGAAGGGTGAATCGGTTTTTATTAGGGGGTCATCCAACGGACATCATATAACAAGATGATTCGGGTTCCAGCAGATTTTATATATGAATACTACAGTTTTAGCCAGAAAGCTTTCATAGGTCTTGTCGTCCTTTCAGCTTCTTGTTTAGAATCTGTATCTCCTAGCTCATTCATTGTGCTTTCCAGGTTCATTACTTGTAAAGGCAGTATATAGAAATATCTGATTATATACTCAGTAAGATCTAGAACTTCTTCTGCAACTTTTTTATCAGTCTCGCCTTTGAAGTTGAAGTGTGGACCTGTAATCCGTCCTAGGCGTATCGCTTTACTAAGTAGCAGAATAGGTTTAAACAATGCTGATCCTACTACCGATTCCCATTCTTCAGATCTTGAGTGTTTCTCAGACCATAGCCCGATCTTTTGACGTTCTTCATCTGTGAGTAATTTGTATTGAGTAATACCTTCTATAGCTCTGCCGCATTCTGTAACAGCTGCTCTCCAGAAGCCCGCATTAAAGCATCCTACGGCTTCCCGATAAGCGTCAAAGACGGGAAATGGTAGAACATCTGCTTGTATTGCTATTTCACGTATTGTAGGCTTGGGCAACATCCAAATCTGTTCACATCCTGGATTGGTATCTCTGTTTCTGATTCCAGCTAGCCAAATTTTTGATATGTTGCTACAACGGGGGCAGCGTCCTAATATTCCCAAAGACTGGAGTTGATGGTCAACGGCAGAGGGAGTAACTTCAAGAGCTACGGGTTTGTTGCAATGTGGACAGAGTGTATCCAAGCTTGAGGGAATCCAGTACTCCTGCCATTCCTTCCAATGCGGCACTGTTGCTGGATCTATGTAATGCATATTCTGTCGCGGATCGAAGTCAATGCCACTGACCATACAATGAATTGTCTCAAAAACAAACTCATCTCAGGGCTTAGGCATTTCAACAGTAGACAAAACTCTAGGTAGAGGGTAAGCGTCATTTAATTGCTATTTTAACTAACGTTATACAAGCCAGAAAACAAAACAATACACTAACGCTCAGTAGTCGGGGGTCTCATTCGACTCTACTGCGGAGGAGGATGTCAAGCTTCTGAGTTATTTATGCTGTATTGGGCTAGGTACGGTTAACCTCCCCATAAATTCTGGTCATCGGCACTTTTGGACACCTTACCTACTTACCTTTTCTCAAACAATTGATTATAATGACAAGTGTAAGACATGGGGCTGTAATGGTTTCGACGTGTTGGTGAACGCTGCCCCGTGATACAGGCCGAGAGTGAGTCTTCTCTCGTAAATCCCGGGCTCAAAACAAAAAGTAACTGCGAACAACATCGTTCCTTTTGCTCGTAAGGCAGCTGCTGTTGCCTAAAAACCCCTAAACAAGGTTCGAGCGTCTGTAGTTTGACTCCGTTAAGGATTACAGACAAACCCCAACGGATGCGCTAGTTAAGTTGTCTCTGGTAGACTTGCTAGCAAAGACCTCATCAGAGCATCCTGTCATCCGGGATAATGGATGGTTCCCGCCCTGAGGATCAGATGGGCTAAGCCTGTGAATGAGCGATAGGTTAATAGCCAGGGCGGACGGCAGTTCAATTCTGCCCAGCTCCACTTAATAATTCATTTCAGTTTCACCTTATCATTCTAAGTATAAGGTGATTTTTTTTGTTTGTATGGGACTATCAGTAGTCATTGTGGCTTGTGCAAATCCTGCTTGTGGCAAGGAATTTACAAAACCGCGCCGTGAGTTTAATCGCAGTGAAAAGTTAGGTAGAGAACATTTTTGTTGTTTAAAGTGCTTTGGGCAGTTTCGAGGGCTAAGTAACTTTAAGGATAAGATAAATACAAGCACCGCCCATTTAAAAAAAGGAAGTGACAGAGACGAATTTTCTCCGTTTCGCTATCATTTAAAAAGAATAAAAACCTCTGTCAAAGAGAGGAATAAAGAATTTTCAGTAACACTGGAAGACCTTAAGCTTTTATGGGAAAACCAGCAAGGTATTTGTCCTTACACAGGATGGAACTTAGTGCTTTTACCTTGTACTACTGATTATGAAAGTACCCCATTAACTCCTAACCGTGCGAGCGTAGATCGCAAAGATCCTTTTAAAGGCTACATAGCTGACAATATACAGTTTGTGGCTGTGGTTGCTAATTATGCTAAAAATACCTTTACTGAACAAGAATTAATAGAATTTTGTGGGACAGTCAACAGATTTATAATACTGGAGCCTGAGACGTGTTCCTTCATGAGAGACTTGAATATAGACGAGACTAGCAATATACAAAAGTTGACTACTGGTTCTACAAAATCATTGATTCTGGGAACAAGAATAGATGAATACTTTCCTTTTCGTCATTATCTTAAAATGGCAAAAAAGAATGCGAAAGCAAAAGGGAAAGAATGCACTATCACCGCTCAATATCTAAAGGATTTGTGGGAAAAGCAGGATGGACGTTGCCCTTATGCTGGGTGGGAACTTAATTATCCTAGTACAACAAGAAAGTGGATTAGTTATAAACTGCACCCCAGACAGGCTAGTCTAGATCGGATAGATTCTTCACTCGGCTATGTGCCAGGAAATGTACAGTTTGTGTCCGTTATAGCTAACTACGCCAAAAATAGTTTTAGTGAAAACGAACTTTTAAAATTTTGTAAAGCAGTAGTTGACTACCGACTGAAAAACCAGTAATGCAAGGCTGGTGTGGCAAAATTGTAGCAGGGAGTGTGGTTTGACTCTTGTCAACGGCCGTTCAGCGCTGCGATAGTTCCCAAGACCACTGTAGTTTAGTTATTTGAGCGATCGCCAAGAAGCGTGTGCTATAAAGTTGGGCGGCTTGCCTGCGCTTGGACTTACAGCATTTTTGCTACCCTGATTCGCCACTCTCGTATAGCACTAGCTCCATACCATCCTGATATAACTAGGGAACTTAGCCGCGTCTAGGTGAAACTACGGACTTCGGCAAAAAGCTTTATAAATATTCCGCAATTATCACCACGAAAATTGAATGTGTATTGTGGCATTCTTTAATTAGCACAAGATTGATGGATACGCCTCATTCAGAGTGCCAGTATTTCCCGCCACCGAACTATACGATTTTTCCTTATGACTCCCCAACACGGCAAAGTTAGCTTCCCTCTCTGGCAGTTTCTAAACCAGCCCCTCTTTAGTTCTACAACGAAGGTAGTACTGAATCCCCGTCGCTTCGGGTATCTCTACAGGATTCAACTCCTAGAACGCTGCTTGGCTAAAGGTTGCATATCAAAGGGTCGTAGTAACTGACTTGTCGTGTCATTCAGGCATGGGTTGGGTTAACGCTCAGCAGGAGGTTATCGCGGTGGACGACAGTTTATGCATCGCTACAATTTTCTCTGAGCGGCCGAAACTTTAATATTGCTAACAACTAATAATTAACAACTAACTCAAGACAAGGTTATCTCGGTGGACGACGGTTCCAGCACTGCTGTAACCTAAAATCGTGAAAATTTCTTCTGAGCGACACCCCTGAATTTGTCGGAGTTCGGCGCAGCTGTAGTTGACAAGCCCTCTGGCAATTTCACGACCTTCAGCATCACACAACTGTACAGCATCAGACGCCTGAAACTCCCCCTCAACGCCTGTAATACCGGCGGCTAAGAGGGACTTACCCCCTTTAAAAATCGCGGCGACGGCTCCCGCATCCAAGTATAACTTCCCTGCGGGGATTAGCCCGTGGGCAATCCAACGCTTGCGGGAGTTTCCGGTGCGGGGCTGAGGTTCAAACTGGGTGCCCAGGGGTTCTCCCTGTAAGATTTTCTCAATGTTGTGGGGAAATCTTCCTTCCGTAATTACGGTTCGGACGCCACTGCTGGTGGCAATGCGAGCGGCAGTAATTTTTGTGACCATACCGCCCGTGCCCCACATAGAACCGCGATCGCCTGTTTGCACTTGCAACTCTTCCAGCTGCTCCATCCGGCTGATCAAAGTAATTGGCTGGGCATCGGGTACTTGGCGAGGATCAGCTGAATATAGCCGATCCACATCTGTTAATAAAAATAGCCACTCGGCCTCTATTAAACTGGCAACTAAAGCTGAAAGTGTATCATTATCTCCAAACTTTAGCTCCTCCACTGCCACGGTGTCATTTTCATTCACCACGGGGATGACGCCCAGGCGTAGTAATTCTTGGAAGGTATTATAGGCATTAACATAGGTAGTGCGTTCTCTAAAGGTGCTGCGGGTGAGGAGAACTTGGGCAATTGGTTGTTGTAGGGCGCTAAATAAATCGTCGTAGACGCGCATCAACCTTCCCTGACCTACTGCCGCCACCGCCTGTTTCAGTGCGATCGTCCGAGGCCGTTCTTTTAACCCTAGCCGCGCACAGCCAACTCCCACGGCACCAGAAGAGACCAGCACTACGCCGTAGCCTGAGGAACGCAGATTAGTGAGGGTTTCCACCAAAGTGGCAATTGTGGAGAGAGCCATTGCACCGTTAGCTTGGGTGAGGCTAGAGGTGCCAATTTTGACAACAAGGGTTTGAGGCATAGCTTTTAGCAATTAGCTTTTAGCAATTAGCTTTTAGCAATCCGGAGAGTTAGAGCAGCAGCTATGACAAGCATGGAGGCTCGTGTCGATTGTCACTTCCCCCAACAAGGCCACTGCTATAGATTGGCGAGGAGTCTAAAATCCCAAATCCTGGCATCAAAAATTTTAGAGCGCCGATTCCTCTAAATTGAGGAACTAGCGCTCTACACAGGTATTTATAAATGTTTAATATTTAGGGTCTTTATATTAGCTGACCCCATTTGAACCATATCTATAATCGCAGGGATTATTGAAAACATGAGATTTCGTAATGATTTCTTTATATTCTGCTTTTTCAGGATTTGTCAGGATTCTTTAAGTTTTGTTGCTTGGCTGGAAGCGAAACACCCAAGGCTTGAGATAGCCAGACTTCAAAGGAGTGTACCGGATAATAAGGTGCGGCGACAGCAGGGTCAACCATCGGCTCGACGAGAATTGTAAACATACCCAATCGGTTGCCTGCCAGGACGTCTGTAAATAGGCGATCGCCCACCATGGCTATCTGTTCCACCGGCAGTTTCATTGCCTCAACCGCTTGCCTTAACTTCCGCCGGGAGGGTTTAGCAGCACCAGTTAAATAAGGTAAGTTGACGGCTTTAGCAATGTTGCCAATCCGAGTCTCGCTGAGGTTATTACTCACAAGCCACAGCGCCGCTACCTGTCTGATCTGTTCCACCCACAGCAGGAGTGCTTCAGAAGCCTGCGTGGATTTCGTCGGTACTAAAGTTTCATCAACATCCAATACCAGACCTTTGAGATTATATTGCTGTAGCATCTCAGGTGTCAGACTCAGAATCGGTCCCCCCAAAATCAAATCAGGCTGTAAGTTCGCGCCCCAAGACATAAACTTTTAGACTCCACGGATTTTGGTGATTGGTGATTGGTAATAGTTAGTAGTTAGCCAAGCCTTATTCCCACTAACTACTATCCATGCTTCGAGCTTACTGTTTTCTCTGGATGGCACTGATAGCAGCATTGTGTTCTTGTAGTGTCCGGCTGAAAACGTGCGTGCCATCGTACCGAGCTACAAAATATAGAAAATCTGTGTTTTCTGGTTGCAACACTGCTTTTAAACTGCCTATACCAGGGCTGGCAATGGGACCGGGCGGTAGCCCAGGATAGATATAGGTGTTGTAGGGAGAGTCAACCTTCACTTGAGCGAAAGTCAGTGGCGTATCCTGAGTTTGCCGAATTCCCAAAGCATACTCAACAGTTGGGTCAGATCCCAGTGTCATTCCCACTTGCAGACGCTTGGTGAAGACACCAGCAATGCGAGGGCGTTCCTCGGCAACCACCGCTTCTTTTTCCACAATGCTGGCAAGGGTTACCCATTGAAGCAAACTCATTTGGGTGCGGTTTGGGGCTTGTTGATATAGCGGTAGAGCCACCTGCTCAAACTGTTTGAGCATTTGATCTATGATTGCCTGGGGGGTAATGCTATCGCTGGCTAGCTTGTAAGTGTCCGGGTACAAAAACCCTTCCAAGTTAGTCGGTCCCTCCGGTAACCAAGGATACTTGTCTTTAGGAATTTGATTAGCCGCAGCGAGAAAGTCTTCAGCTTTGAAAAATCCTATAGATTCAAAGTAAGTAGCCATCTGCTGTAGCGACCACCCTTCTGGAATCGTGAAATTCAGCTGCACCACCGAGCCTTTCCAGATTTGGTTGGCGATCGCCGGTAGTGACTGCGTGGGCGAAAGTTTGTAAGTTCCCGATTTAAAGCCACCTTGTTTGTCTTGAAATGATAACCAAGAGGCCCACAGCTTCCAGGCTTTGCTTGAGCGAATTAAGCCACCACTCTCCAATTGGCGACCTATTTGCTGGGATGCGGTTCCTGGGGGTATTTTGATCAGCACCGCTTTATCTGCCGCAGGTGTTGATGGCGATCCCGCTAAAGGCGGCGCACTTTCTCGGCTCCACCACGACCAGCCCAGAAAAGCACAGATACCTAAGATTACTGGCACTAGCGCCAGTAAATACAACCACTTGGAGGTGCGTTTAACAGCTTTCATATCTGGTGGGTAAACAAGCGCTACCCGTAAAATATCTAATTTTGCAGGTGTTGATGCTCCCCATTTTAGATTTTGGAAGCAAGAATTTTGAATTGTTTGTCTCCAGCCACTAGATCGAGCCGATATGAGATACTAGCTACTCCCAAAGTCGATTGACTCAAAGAGCGCCCCCTTCAGCCGGAAATTGCAAATCTAAAATCCGCTGCCTCGGCTGACCAAAAACACGCATAGGTCTGCGGCCCCCGACTTCGGTGTAGGGGGAACAATTCCATTTCTAAAATCCCAAATCCGATATCGAATAATGGTTGTGTCTATTCGAGTTCATCAAACAGCATTTCTTCCAGGAGGGGCTGTACTTTTTTAAATTCTTCTGGGGAAAGCAGCTCTGGTTTACCACTGTCGTTCTGCCGTGCAAAGAACAGCAGGGGATCGAGTGGGGTATAAACCGCGTACTCCTGCTCCTCATGGTAGAAGCTGGCGAGAAACTGAAATTCTTCTGCTTCTAAATCGCTGCCTTCTTCTTCAACTTCCAGGGTGAGGATGTCTTGCTCTTCCACAGGCGGCAGTTCACCGGCAACGGTGAGAGCGTAGGCAGTGCGCTTAAGGGCAAGATTCAGCTCTGACAGAACCGCTTGGGCGTCGGCAAAAACTTTGTCAATCTCGGCATCATCTTCGAGGAGGATGGCTTCTTCCTCCCCATCCTCGCTCCAGGCAACAATTTCTACCGGCGAGTCCATCGGCAACAAGAGAAGGTACTCAGAGCCTTCTACTTCCACGGAATGCTCAATGTAACAATTGAGCGATCGCCCTGCGGCATCCGTCAGTGTGACTGATTCGCTAGGGGAAGACTCATTTTCTTCAGAATATGGGGATGAAGACATGGAAAAGGTGCTATTTATTCTTTGCTTAAGACAAGCGATCAAACCGCTCACCTCAAAATTAGTATACGTTGGGGAGCCGCTCGCAAAACTCAGAATATCACAGACTAGGGTTAGGGGCGGCGGGGATGCTATACCCCTTGCGAGTATGGAGGCTCCTCCTGCCGCCGCCGTTAGTGGTTTTTTGTTAGTAGTTAGTTGGAAACACGCCCTACTAATCACTAACAAAAAAACACCAATCTCCGCCCCTTGTGGGCGGAGTAGGTTGAATTTGCTACTCCAAGACGAAAACCTGGGCTTCATACTCTGCCAAGTCAATCATCAAGCTATCCTCCCCAGCCTGTACATCGTAGTTACCAGTCCACTCATGCCAAGTCCCAGCAGCTGGAAAGTTAGGGATTTTATACCCAGCTAGCTCGTTACCTGAAAAATTGGCTACTACGACCACGCGAGACCCCTCATCGTTCCAACGAATGTAGGCCAATACTTTGGCTTCAACGTTTTCGTGAAAAAATTCAATATTTTCCGTGTGCAGCGCCGGATTACTCTTGCGTAGAGCAATCAAGCTTTTGTAATACTCCCACAAATCGCGATTATGCTCATTTTTTAATAGAACCCATTGCAGTTTGTTTTGCTGGTTGGGAGTTTGGCGCGTGTACTCCCCAAACTCTTCGCCCATCCAAAGCATTGGCACTCCCATTGCTGTCATCAGCAAGACAGCTCCCAACTTAGCTCGCTTAAAGGTTGCTTCCTTATCAAGGGTGCGAAAGCCTTGCTCTGCCATCAGGTGATCGCGATCGTGGCTTGCCAGGTAATTCACGACACTGGTTGCACCTTGAAAACCGTCGGATTTGGCATCTAGCACCTGCTTGAGCCGCCCTATATCGAAGATATCCCCAGTTATATTTTCAATAACGAAAATGCGAAAACTTTCATGCCAGCAGCCTTCCATCGGCCCAGAGGGAGCAACAATGGCAGTTGCTTCGGGAATATGTTCGGCAATGTTGTAGAACGGCTTGGAACCAGCAGCTTGTGTGGCTTCCTTAGTAATCCAGTGCAGAAAGTCGTAGTTATCCAGCTGACGCACGGCATCAAAGCGAATGCCGTCGATGTGATATTCCTGAATCCAGAAACGCACCACATCGCCAATGAAATTCCAAGCTGGACGAATATCTAGTTTTTCGTCGTAGTTTTCGTAGTTAAACTCTGGCCCCCAATAATTAGCAGGATCGTCAGGGTAGTGCTTATCCTGGTAATACCAGTAATCGCGATCGATCCTTAATAAAGGGCATTCGTCATCGCAGTGGTTATAAATTCCGTCCATAATCACGCGGATGCCTTTAGCATGGCATTCGTCGATTAGCCGCTTCAAATCTTCAGTAGAACCATAACTGGTTTCTGTAGCGAAGAAGTGGCGCACTAAATAGCCCCAGCTATAATTACCTGCATACTCAGTGATTGGCATCAACTCGATGGCGTTGATGCCCAGTTCGCTTAGATAATCTAGCTTTTCAATGACGTACTTAAATTTACCGCGATCGCGCGGCTCGTCACCACAAAAGTCGGCAACGTGCATTTCGTAAATTACTAACTCCTGATTAGCAGGTAGCGGCTTGTCGTCGTGCTGCCAAACATAAGTATCGACAATCTGGCTGCCATCTTTAATCCGCACGATGCCGATATTATTAGCCTCATCTACATCTGTGGCGTAGGGATCTACAACGTCTACCCATTCATCTGGTTCAAAAGAGGGGCTTTGGGACTGAACGCGGAATTTATATTGATAAACGCCATCCTCCAGTTCTATCTGCGTGCGAAAATAACCATCCTCGCCTTTTTCCATCGGTTTTTCTTTCCAGTCTGAAAAAGACACCATTAAACTGGCTGCTGTGTTCCGAGGAGCGAATAATTTAAATTCAATTAAACTTACCATGCGAGCCTTTTGTTCAAGATGAAGTGGCTTAGTTAAAATAAGTTAAACTATGCTTTTTTAAAAAGTTATATTAAAATACTTAATATAACTTAAACTTATTCTAATTTTTAGTTACGCCTTTTTAAATATAAATCTTCTACTTTGTGCAATCCTCTATCGTTATAAGTATACAAAAGTTAAGAATATGTATATAAAACTACAAAAAAATATTTTAAGTGGGTTTTATGCCGCAGGTTAGATATCTCAAAAATGTATCTTAAACTTCAAAAAGTTTTTTTAAAGCATAGATAATGCTATAGAAAGAGGCTTATGGAGGCATAAGATAGAGATAATGAGGTTAGATTTATACGTATGGGGGGCTAATCAATGTATACATTACCCCAATGGGTACTCCTCATTTCTAGTGCTGGCCTTGGCATTGGTTTCATTATTATTGCTTATTCATTCGCTGCAATTGCTGTCTAGTCGAACAGCTAGTTAACAATTTTGGATACAAATTCTCACGGATTTAGGCTCAAGGAGTTTCACATGCTTAAACAAATGTGCTGGTTATCCTTAGGTGCAACTAATGAAGAGAAGGTATTGCACCTACGCACCCATCCCAACCAACCGTGGCAACCTTATACAGCTTTTCCAGAGTATGCTATACCAGACTACCAGCTCCCTGGAGGCTCTAAAGGTTGGGCAACATACCAGAAGCTCAGGTACGAAGGCTGGAGTTTGGCACCAAGTCATCAGTGGCAACAATCATCTGTAGAGCGATCGCGCAAAAGTGCTTAAACAGTTTAAAGTTATGAGTTATGAGTTTTGAGTTACAAGAAACTTCTTTAATTCAAAACTCATAACTTTATAGCGAAAGTGTTAGGTTACTGCCAGACAAATACCTTGGCTTCGTACTCACCAAGATCGGTTGTCAAACTGTTATCCTGGGATTCAACATCATAGTTGTATGTCCACTCATGCCACTTACCATTATCCGGGAAGTTAGGTACTTGATAACCTGCCAGGAAGTTGTCTGAGAAATTGGCTACGACAACTACACGGGAACCTTCACCATTCCAACGGGTATAGGCGATAACTTTCGTTTCTGGATCTTCATGGAAGAAGTCGATATTTTCTGTATAGAGGGCATGATTACTTTTACGTAGCGCAATCAAACCTTTGTAATACTCAAATAAACCACGATTTAGATCATTGCCTAAAAGCGACCATTCAATTTTGGCTTGATCAGGGGTTTTATACTTGTATTCACCAAATTCTTCACCCATCCAAATCAGCGGTACTCCCATTGCTGTCATCACTAGGACTGCTCCTAGCTTGGCGCGTCTAAAAGCTTCTTCGTCAAAAATTTCCCGCTCTCCCAACTCTGCCATGACATGGTTATGGTCATGATTTGTTAGGTAATTGACGATATTGGTGGCACCCAGGAATCCCTGGCGCTTGGCATCCAGCACATCTTTGAGACGCTCTAGATCAAAGGTGTCACCACAAATATGCTCCAGAACACAGTGATAGAAACTATCATGCCAGCAGCCATCCATTGGTCCATCTACATTGGTGATGCTGGTGCTTTCAGGAATATGTTCGGCAATGTTATAAAAAGGCTTCATGCTAGCTGCATTTTTGGCTTCCTGGACAATCCAGTGCATGAAGTCATAGTTGGCAATTTGCCGTGCTGCATCGTAGCGAATGCCGTCAATGTGATACTCCTGAACCCAGAAGCGTACAGTGTCGCCGATAAACTTCCAAGCAGGCTTGACGTCTAGATTTTCGTCGTAGTGTTCGTAGTTAAACTCTGGTCCCCAGTTATTCTCAGGATCGCGAGGGGCGTGGTAATACCAATAATCGTGATCGATTTGGGTGAGGGGGCTTTCTGCTTCCGAGTGGTTAAAAATCCCGTCCATGATCACGCGAATGCCTCTACCATGACATTCATCGATCAGCCGCTTCAAACCTTCTGTAGTGCCATAGCTAGATTCTGTGGCGAAGAAGTAACGAGGGTTATAGCCCCAGCTGTGATCGCCGGGATACTCTTTCACTGGCATTAATTCAATCGCGTTAATACCGAGATCGCAGAGGTAATCTAACTTTTCGATCGCATGCTTGTACTGACCCCTGGCATATGGATCGTCCTCACCGCCAGAAAAGTCCCCAACGTGCATTTCGTAGATAACTAACTCATTATCGGCAGGCAGAGGCTTGTCATCATGCTGCCAAACGTAAGTATCAATTATCCGTTCGCCATCTTTGATCCGTACTACAGAATTTTGGGTGGGATTATCAATATCAGTAGCATAGGGGTCGTTGACATCTACCCATTGATCGGGTTCAAAAAACCAGGATTTAGACTGAACGCGGAATTTATACTGGTAAACTCCATCCTCCAGTTCCACCTTAGTCCGGAAGTAACCATCCTCGCCTTTTTTCATCGGGATCTCTTTCCAGTCAGAGAATGACCCGATTAAGGCGGCTCCTTTGTTATAAGGAGCAAATAAATTAAACTCAATGGGCGTTGCCATAGAACCCGCTTTAGTAGTTGAAGCAATAAATAACATCCTAATTTTGTGACCCTTGACACTTAGATCGCATCGTTCTAGGGAAATAAGTTGCTTCCTGTACGGTTATCTATAGTGCGTCATCCCTATTGAGCTATATGAGCGATTAACTCTTGCATACTCGCCTATACGCACTATATCGCCCAGTTAATATATTCTCTGAAAGCAAAAAATATTTGCATTTTGCATAGTGTTTTATTGTTTGGCGAGTGATTAAAGAAGACTGAGCGTTACCTAAAACCCTTGTCTTGACGCCCCAATAGCCCTAGCGCTATTGGGGCGTCAAGACATTCTTTGCAAGGAGATGTCTCATTAACCAGATTTGATATAGCAGCAAGGAGAGACGTTCTGCCGGAACGTCTCTACCACTCTCCAGATTGCGAGTTTGCTAAAAGCAATATTACTGGCTTAGCCACGCGATCGCGCTTCTAATCCAATCTTCAGCATTCACACTTTTCGCCACCTGACCATCTTGACCAATGGTTTGCAGTGCTTGGGCGACCTCCTCATGGCTATATCCCAAGGCGAATAAGGTCATTTCGACGTCTTCTAGAATCCCCAGTGCTGGCGTAGGAGAGTTGGTACTAGCTACGCCAGCATTCTGCTGCCACTGTTTCAGCTTGGTTTTCAGTTCCAGGGCGATGCGTTCTGCGGTTTTATTACCGACGCCTGGAGTTTTAGCTAAGGCGCGGGTGTTGCCAGTAACAATCGCTTGGACTAAATCTGGCAGTCCCAGAGTGTCTAAAAGTGCGATCGCCATCTGAGTGCCAATTCCACTTACACCCACCAGTTGGCGAAATAAATCTCGCTCCGCAGCTGAGGCAAAGCCAAATAGCCCGACCTGATCTTCCCGGACTTGCTGGTGAGTGAAGACTTGAAAGAATTCACCTATCGCTGGTAACTGCTGGGTTAGGCGCGGCGGAATTTGCAGTTCGTAGCCTATCTGGTTAACTTCCAGAATCAGAGTAACTCGGTTGCTGCTACCTTTCTGGATGCCAGCTACTGTACCTTTGAGATAGCCGATCATGCCAGAAAGCCAAAGTAGTTTAAACCTTCCAGAATGCCACCGGCACAAGCAGCCTTTGCCAGATATCGATGCTTAGCAGGGTTGATGTCGTACCATAAGCGAAGTTCAGGTCGAGCATTTCCCACGATTATGCCCCGTTCTTCTCCCACGCTGAAAAGGGAAATGTCGTTTCCAGAGTCTCCACATACGACTGTCTGTGTGGCGTCAATTCCCCAGCGTTGTCGCAAAAATTGCACAGCTAGACCTTTATCCCCGTTGCGAGGCAGAATATCAAGGTCATTACCGCCGCTGTAGATGAGCTTGGCATCTATACCATGATCCTTGAGCAGCGATTCGAGTCTAGGCAGAACTTCTACTGCGGCTGCTTCTGTGAGAAAAAAACTTACTTTGAAGGGACGTTGCTCTGTTTCTGGCTGAGGAACGAGGTCAGCAAAATGAGCTGCGCTGGCAACTACCAGATCCCGATCCCACCCTTGGGAAAGTTTTTCTGACCACTCTTTGTCGGGGGTGTCACTGACATCAAGATAAATTTCTGTCCCCACCGCCGCGACAAGGGCATCAGGCTGCAACAGCTGCTGTTCAGTGGTGAGTACCCGGTAGAGGGCAAGAGAACGGCCAGTCGCATAGACAATTTTTGTTCCGTGTTCTTGGCGATGCCGATTTAACAACTGGTTGAGTTCTTTGAGGGCGGCGTCATCGCCCACTAGAGTGTTGTCCAGGTCTGTTACAAGTAGAAAGGGTGTCATAGCGGTCTAGGAGTCTGGCTACTGCATTATCTACTATAGGAGTACGATTCGGAGCAGAAAACTACCCTACACCGACGGCTGTGCATACGCGCTTCGCCTCCATGCCCACATGACCAAAATAATTCGTAATTCGTAATTCGTAATTCGTAATTCACTCTGCCCGGTTTCAAGTCCTTAACTTTAGTTATGGAAAACAAAGAAATGCGTAGCATCAATGTCCAAGCCCCTAAATTGATTTATGGGGTTAATCCTTGCATTCTTGCATTGAATGACAATCAGGCTTATTGAAGAAATTGCAACAGAAGCACAAGCAGCAGATTAGAAAGTTGGAAATGGTCAAAATCAAAGAATTTATCAATCAGGAATTAGAAAATCTCAACGAAGAACAACTTAGACAAATCGTTGATTTTATCGCTTTCATCAAATTTCGTGCCCGATTTTTAATAGGGACGCCCTCTGAAAGTCAAATGGCAGCACTATACAGTGAATTTGCTGATGAAGACCAAAGACTTGCTGAAGAAGGAGTAGACGAATACGCAGAAATTCTTAGAAAAGAAGATTTGCAATGACAGTTAAACGAGGTGAGGTGTGGCTTGCGGATTTAAATCCAACCAGATGATCTGAACAAGCAGGTGTTCGACCAGTTATTGTTTTGCAGAATAATTTAGTTTATAAATTTACCACTACTGTTATCACTATTCTCCTAACAACAAATCTGCGTCGTGCCTCTTTGCCGACTTGTCTACTTATTCCCAAGGATGAGGGTGGATTAGCTCAAGATTCAGTTGCCCTATGTCATCAAATGCGCGTTTTGGATAAAACCAGGTTGCTAAACAAATTGGGCGATCTGAAGCCAGAAACGCTAACAAGTTTGGAAGGTATTGTGTTATTGACTTTGGGTTACTAATGAGGCAATGCTTTGGGTGATTTAACTGTACTGCGATCGCACAATTGATGAAATTTTTACCCAAGCGCCAGCTGATGAACTGGCTACCCCAGCTCAATCCCCAAGTCTGGGTTCTCATCGCCGGCCGCCTCCTATCCCAAATTGGCAGCGGCTTCACCCTTTTTTATGCCCCGATATTTTTTGTCAATCAAGTTGGTTTATCGGCAACTCAGGTAGGTCTGGCCTTGGGCAGTGCCTCGATTTCTGGAGTAATTGCCCGCATCTTGAGCGGTTCTATGTCCGATTCTCGGCTATGGGGTCGCAAGCGCACGCTGTTGCTTTCAGCAGCTGTTTCGGCGATCGCTTCTCTGGTGTTGGCGACGACGGGCAATTTTTTCACCTTGGTAATGGGTAATCTACTCATGGGCTTCGGTATAGGTCTATATTGGCCAGCAACGGAAGCGGTAGTAGCAGACCTCACACATGGGGAACAACGGCGCGAGGCTTATGCCTTGACGCGATTGGGGGATAATCTGGGTCTGGGGCTGGGAAGCGTTCTGGGAGGCGTATTGGTTGGGACAACAGGTGCCTATCGGATGCTGTTTGCAATTGATGCAATTTCTTTTCTGGTGTTTATGGGGGTTGTCTACGCAGCGATCCCAGAAACCCTACGCTCGGGAAAACGCCATCAGCAACCACTAGCAAACTGGATGACAGCACTGCGCGATCGCACGTTGCTTGTCTTCGTCCTGGTTAATATTATTTTCACCACCTATATTGCCCAGCTGCAAAGCACCATGCCCCTGTATTTCAAGAATTTTGTGTCAGTCGAAGGCACAGGGATGGGATTTGCTGAAACTACCATCAGTGCTATATTCGCTTGGCACCTTGCCCTAGCTATTGTCTGCCAGTTGCCTATTGCCCGTGCCTTGAAGCGCTTTAGTCACCCGCAGGCACTCACAATTTCAGCGGTGATTTGGGCGATGGGATTTGCCGTGATCTGGTTGACGGGTGTTGCCTCTAGCAATCAGTTGGTCTGGGCGATTTTGGGAATGGGTGTTTTAGCGATCGCCACTGTCGCCTATACCCCAGCTGCCTCTTCTTTGGTTGCCGACCTCGCACCGCCATCTCTACGGGGCGTTTACCTCTCCATCAACTCCCTGTGCTGGGCGGTTGGGTACGCTATTGGCCCTGCTGTGGGTGGTTGGGCTTTAGATCAACCGCGAGGGGTAGTGTATGGCTATTGGCTAGGTTTGTCTTTGAGCGTAGTCGTCACTATGCTGATTTTGCAGTATTTGAATCAAATTTTGGTAGCTAAACAGGCATCTGATGTTTAAACGCAGAGGACGCAGAGGTTAGCGCAGAGGTACGCAGAGGATAAGTTGGCTGGACACAAGACTCGCCAGAGTTAGTAGTAGGTACACTATAGCAGTCGCTATAAAGGCTATTGACAATAGACCTCGCCGCCATACACAAGGGAGATGCTGCTATAACGGTATTTTTGCTAACAGCTAACTGCTAAAAGTCAATTGCTAATTGCTATACAAGCAAACTACCAGGTCAGATAGTAGTTTCCATAACATCAAGCAGGCAGGGGTGGTTCTCCCTACAGAAAGAGGCTCTATGAGCCTTAAACAGGGAAAATCAACAGAGAATCCCCAGCATTACTCACTGTACTGATGAGTGAGAAGCTTTAATCAAAAAAAGTTTGCGCTTCGCGATCGCAACATAAGCCAGCGCTGTACTGTGTAGCGGTCAGCGTATAAAGTACGTCACGCGGGAAGTCCTTATAACCTATGGCATGGGAGAAGCCAGATTAAAAGTGAAAATTGGCTCTGATTATCTTGGTAACAGTCGTTGTGAATTTACCGTTTGGGCACCGGATCTCAAAGAGGTAGCTGTACAAATTATCTCTCCTGAAGAGCGCCTTCTCCCCATGCAACAAGATGAGCAGGGGTACTGGAAAGTAAAGGCTGAAGGTATTGACCCAGGAACGCTTTATTTCTATAAGCTGGAAGGAACTACTGACAGACCCGATCCCGCATCCCACTTGCAACCAGAGGGTGTACACGGACCTTCTCAGGTAGTTGATCCCAGTACCATGCACTGGAATGACGCCCAGTGGTCTGGTATTCCTTTAGAGGAAATGATTATCTATGAATTGCACGTTGGTACCTTCACCCCGGAAGGCACCTTTGATGCAATTATTCCCCGCCTCAGTGATTTGTCTGAATTAGGGGTAAATGCCATTGAAATTATGCCAGTGGCTCAATTTCCCGGCGAGCGCAACTGGGGCTATGATGGCACCTATATATTTGGCGTACAAAATTCCTATGGCGGTCCTGAAGCATTAAAGCGACTCGTAGATGCCTGTCACCAGCAGGGAATAGCGGTGATTCTCGATGTCGTCTACAACCACTTTGGCCCAGAAGGAAACTACATCAGTAACTATGGCCCCTATTTCACAGAAACATATAAAACGCCTTGGGGCATGGCGGTTAACTTTGATGATGCCCGCAGCGATGGCGTTCGCAACTTCTTTATCCAAAACGCCCTGTACTGGTTTGAGAATTATCACATGGATGCCCTGCGTTTGGATGCCATCCATGCGATTTACGACTTAGGGGCTAAACACTTCCTTCAGGAACTCTCAGAAGACGTTGACTTACTTTCTCAGCAGTTAGGTAAGAAAATGTATCTAATTGCGGAAAGCGATTTAAATGATGTGCGGGTGATACGCGATCGCTCTATTGGCGGTAATGGCATGGATGCCCAATGGAGTGACGATTTTCATCACTCACTGCATACTTTGCTTACGGGTGAGAGTTTAGGCTATTACCAGGATTTCGGCAAATGCGAACATCTGGCGACAGCTTTCAAAGAAAGCTTTGTTTACTCCTGGAAATTCTCCCCGAATAGACGGCGGTATCATGGCAGTGATGCTAAAGACTTTCCAGGACATCAATTTGTCATCTGCACGCAAAATCACGACCAAGTTGGCAATCGTATGCTGGGTGAAAGGTTGTCCCAGCTAATTTCTTTTGAAGGTCTTAAATTAGCGGCGGGTGTCCTTTTGCTTTCACCTAATATTCCCATGCTGTTTATGGGCGAGGAGTACGGCGATGAGTCCCCTTTTCTCTACTTCGTCAGTCACTCCGACCATGACTTAGTTGAGGCAGTGAGAAAGGGAAGAAAAGAAGAATTTAAAGACTTTCATTTAGAAGGAGAGTTTCAAGATCCTGTCAGTCCTGAAACCTTTCACAAGTGCCAGTTGAAGTGGGAAAAGCGCCAAGAAGGTAAACATAAAGCTCTCTTAGAACTTTATCAGCATTTAATTAGCCTGCGCCGCACAATTCCGGCACTGAAAAACCTGGATAAGCAAAATCTAGAGGTGTCCTGTACTGAAGCAGACAAACTTTTGCAACTTCGGCGGTGGAGTCAGGAAAACCAGATATTCTGCGTGATGAATTTTAGTCAGAAAGATGTAAATTTTCAGGCAACGGTTCCCCATGGCAACTGGAGCAAAATTCTTGACTCTTCCGATTCCAAGTGGCTAGGTTCTGGCTCTACATTGCCAGACAAACTAGCATCAGGTAAAGAATTGACAATTTCGCCCCTGAGTTTTGCAGTGTTTGCTCAATAAACCTATCCCAAGAAAGCCTAATTTCAACGGGGTAGGAGTACGAATTCGTAGCCGCCTGAAGTCTTAGGTTGAACCTTAGCAACTATAGCGCTTCCTCGGACAAACTGGCGATCGCCACTCCAAAACTCGATCTTTCCGGTGACTCCCTCAACCGAAAAACTAGAGCTGCTGATGGTCTCTTTGAGTCCTTCACGAGTTGGATTTTGTTTCAAGGCGGTGGCGATTAATTTGGTTGCATCGTAAGCTTCTGCTGTCCGCCAATTCACCTTTCCTCCCCAAAGTTGGCCAGCTTCGAGAAGGAAAGGATGGTTACTAGATAGTTGCTCGGAAGCCCACGGGGTCACTACAATTAAGCCATTAACAGCTTCCTGACCTTTTTCTAAGGTTATGTTGGTATAAAGAGTAGGGCTGGCAAAGAGGGATAATCGTCCTTTATTCGCTTGTGCCATGTTGACGGCTCGGTCAATTCTATCAACATGGGGAGCTAAAAGCAGGCTATCTGCACCCTTCTGCTTAATTCTTTCTAAGATAACTTCAGGATTAAAATTGGCCTCATCAAAATCGCAATTAACTCGAATATACGTGCCGCCTTCTTCTCTAAAGCTATTGACAAATTGATTGCTGAATGATTCATTATCAATTGCCAATTTAGAGGAGCAAATAGCTACTTTAGTTTTATTGGCGGTTTTAATAGCGTACTTAGAGAGGGTATCGGTGAACACCCGAATAGTGGGAACCATGCGGAATATATACTCACCGCTAGAGGATAATTTGTCAGAAAAGCTAGTGGGGGTAATCATTACTAACCCCCCCCTATTATAAATCGGGGCGGCTGCCACTGAGGCATCAGAAGCGTTATGTCCCACAACCGCTATTATTTTGTCATCCTTAACAAATGTATCGGCAATCTGTTTGGCAATATCCTCTTTATTTTCATCATTAGCAATCACAACTTTTAATAATTTTCCGTTAATTCCTCCGTTTTTATTAATCTCGTTTTGCACTTGCGCCACACCCCGCAGAATTTCTGGGGCTACATAAACGTTACTGCCAATGGGAACACTGACAGCAATTATTAGGGCGGGTTGATTGCCAATTTTGGCATTGTTGAGGTAAATCAGGGATTCAGGATCGTTTTTCTGTTTATTTAGAGAAGCTGCAAATTTTTCAGCAGCAAGAGCAAAGTTTTTTTTATTAAATGCTGTTACACCTTCTATTTTTTCAGCCGTTTTACTGACTAAAGTTTTTCCTCCTTCACTGATGCGCTCAGCTACAGGAATAGAAATAATATTTTCTACATTAGAAAAGTTTTTAGCTTGCTTATTTGCACTAGGATAGGATATGGTGTTATAAACAATCACCAATAAAATGAGCGAAAAAAATATGATAAGAAAAGCGAACGGTAGTTTTGCCCATTTGGGGAGGTTTATGACTAGATTCTTGATTAGTCTTATTAAATAATCCTCGTCATTCTTAGAAGATGTTGACTCACTAATATCAGGAGGTGGAAGCTTAGATTGCTCCCAAATTAAGGGAGGTACAGTTGGATTTTCATACACCACAGGAAGCCAATTGGCATATGGTAATTCGTATTCGGTTTCATCCTCCTGTAAGCGTAGTCTGGCATGGCGCACAGATTGATTGAGGGATTCTCCCTGAGAAAACTTATCTAGGAAGTGTTCTAAAAATTTCTGTGCCACTCGATCCGGGACAGGCTCTCGCATGACAATCACATGAGGAAGATTTACTTCGGCTAAATTTTGCGCTAACCCTAAGCCGTCGCAAGAGTTAAAAATTGCTAATTTTAAACCCTTCCTAACCGCTTCTTTGAAACGATTTTGTAACTCCCAAAGAGATATGCGATCGCTTTGATTAAGCTGAATTACTCCATTATTTCCCTGTGTATCGGAGTAACTATGTCCTGCAAAAAAGAGGATATCCCAAGGGTGTCCCGATAATTGATCCTTCAGTTGTGTGCGTGTAGGATTTGTCAGCCAAGTAATTCTTGCTCCTTGTTTTTCTAACCCAGCTAGTAATTTCCGATCTGGCTTGAGGTCAATACCAGCACTGTTGCCAAAAATCGCTAAGATTCTAACTGGGTTTATTAAGGACGTAATCGAGGTAAATACACAATCCTCGGTACTAACAGCAGGTTCACTGTCACAGTCCGAGTTAAATAAGTCCCAAAGATGCCAGGGAAGCCTCCAAAGCTTCCGATTATTAGTTGCTATAATAATTCGGGTTTTTTCCTGAGAGTTGACTTGTTGTAGCACCTGAATCCGTAGATTTAAAAATTCTGGTTGATTGAGCCACTCTTGCATTTTGCATTGAAAGTTTTCTGCCGCGACTTGATAATTTTGTAAGCGTTGCTCGTCAGGGATATCATCTTCCCGATATTCCATACTGACGTTAGTAATCTGCTCATCAGGGATATCAATGCGGGGAATTCTAGCATTGCGAATAGTAGCGAGGTTGTAATAAGCATTTCGCCAGTTGTCACAGTGTTGGCAAATTTCCACAGCAGACGGTATTCTCCGGCTATGCTTGAGAATTTGTTTTCCCTCTTCGGTAATTCGGAGCGTAACAGGAAATCCTTGCTCAAGATTGCCATCGCCAATTTCAAAGACAACTAGCTTACCCATAGTGCATTATGCTTGTTTAAATAACAAAGTATTCTGTAAAACTCGCTTCCTCTAAGGAGATATTAATACTAAACCTTTCTCCATACTCAGCAGTAAACTTTAACTGAATATAGTTATCCTTAGGTTGGGATCTGGCTTGCACTTCAACAACACGATCCGGGATGCCAGCATCACACACAGCCAGTTTTAAATTAGGGGGTAAAGTATCTTTACTTCCCATCGGGTAAACTCGCAGGAGAACAGCTATTTTTTGGTCAGGTTTTTGTAATATAGCTACCATTAAAGCGACGGGATATCCCCCTAATTGCATTCCTAAATCGATAATCCGTCTTGCACCTGCTGCTGGATGAGTTGGCTCAATCTCCCACAGCATTTCGGCTGCTTTCCATCGCGTTTCCTCATCCTGAGTTTTTTCTATGATTTGAATCAGAGCCAGAATGGGATCTAGATCGAGAGATGAATTTCCTCTCCAATTGGCAGGGGTGGACAAATGTTGAATCTGTTGTTGCAGCCATTCCATTTTGTCGAAGCGCACCTCGCCAAGACGAAAAGCTAAGGTGGTATTTGCGCTTTGGTTGTTGATAACTTCTTCGATCGCCTGCCAACTGGTTGCAAATATATTATCAAACCAGTCGCTTAAACGCACCTAATTAAGAGCAGGTTGATACAAAAATTCAAGAAAATTGGCTAGGGGTTGTAGTTGAGTAATGGGAATCTGCTCTCGGCACACAGTTGGCAGAAATCCTAATAAAGTTCCTTGGCGATACTCGTAATCGAACTGCACAAAAATATAGCCGATTCTTTCATCCCAAACTTCCGGCGGAATGTCAGCGAATTGTTCCCCGGCTTTCACCGGACGACATTCTACATGTCCTAATTTTTTTACCTTAGCATCCGTGATTTTCAAATCGGCGACATCGGCGACCAAACGAGTAAATCGATTCCAACTATAGCTAGATTTGAAGTCGCTGGCAATATCTAGCATTTCTAAGTAATGATGCACGACTAGCACAGCTAAGGTATTGGAATAGACCTGCTTTTGTTTTTCTTCTGTGGGTTGCTGTTGGGCAAACTTTAAAGCTTTCTGGCGATCTGCTTCAGTGATAGGAAGTGTCAGCATTTGAGTTTGGGGGGATTTGGTTAAAGAAGTCATGTTAAGCAACTAAGATTTACAATCAAATTTGGCGCTAAAACGCAACTACAAACTAGGCTTGAGAAAGCCAAAAAGTTGATTAATCATCTAGATATCCTTGGGATATAGCCCACTGTTCTAATAGGGGTAAGCAGTGGCGCTGGTAAAAATTAGCTAGAGTCTTCATGGATACGCCAAATTCTTGCTCCAGTGTTTTCCAGGGAGGTTCTGGGGGTAGGCGACGAGGAATTAAAATGTAGCAATTAATTTCCGGGCGATCGCGCAAATGAATTCGGCTTAACTTTTGCTTATTTGACTCTAGCCATTCCTGAAGTTCTTCTATCATACTAGGCGGATTTTCTGGTGGTGCATCTATATTGTCAATCGGATCGGTTAGTTCACCTGTATCCTTATCAACCTGTGAGAAAACCCTCTTATCCTTTCCCCAATATATTTCTTTCCTATAGACTTCTTGCTGAGCGTCTTTGAGTCTATATTTGAGGTGATTATTAAACCAGGCGATCGCACTAGCTTTTTCTGGATTGTAGGGTTGATTAGCCGTAACAGCTTCACATAAGTTACGGCAAAAAAATAACCAACTTTGCTGAAGTGCGTCTTCATAGTCATCTAGACTGATACTTCCGCCACCTCTCCAAATTTTTCCTGATTTTTGCATCAGGTAAATAATCCTATTCAATCCTTGTTTACGATTTAAACTGTCTTTTGGATAGCCACATGTTTCTTGAATTAAATGGCGGAGTTGGTCATCGAATTCATTGGGGTTAATATTCTGGTTTACCACGATCGCAAAATGATAAGAGCAGGTGAGTTGAGATGGGTGCAATTTGGTCGTGTTTGATTTTAATAAATTTCAAAAGAATTGAAAAAATCGTCAGCTTCTATTCCTAGTTCTCCTGCTGTAATTGCGTAAATGATATAAATTCTATTGTCTCTCAAAATAATTTGAGTTTTAGATTTTTTACCATCATCCTCTAACCCCGTAAATTCCACACCTGCGGGAGCGCCATCAACCTGAAGAAATATTTTGCTAATTATGGTTATTTTTCTCTTTTGAGACCATGAGTAAACAACTTCATCTAAAACTCCGTAAAGTCGATCTTGGGGAGGAGTTACAGAAACATCCTCATGAGTGATAAAGTAGGCAGTTTCCGTAAAATCATTCACTGACATTATGCCATCAGAGTCATTACTAATAATCTCTCCTGGCATTTTGACACATGCAGATCCATCATGGTCACGAATATAATGTGAATCTGACTGAGCAAGCAGAGTTGGTTTTTCAGTTTTTTTATGAAAAGTGGGTAAAATTTCCATCTTTTTATTTAATGAGCTTGCCTCTATTAAAGATGTGCTTACAGCTATGTTTTCACCTATAGCTGCTGCTTTTGCTTGATTGTTAAAGTAAATTAAATTTACTGAAAATGTAAGCGAAAGAACTATAGCCATTTTCTGGAGATTGTTAGTATTTTTCATCATTGACTCCTGGAAATGAAGAATAAACTGTTTTCGTCAGAAACTGCTTACATCTGCTTATCAGCACTTCATGGCTGTTCTTCTCAAAAACTTCATAAAACTTTAAAAAAGTATGAGCGATCGCCTGTTTCCTATCCAAATAATTAGTTTTGGTTTAAATTTCCGCCAAATTGTTTTGGGAACATATACCTGTAAGTTCCTACTATGGTAATTATTCCCCCCTTACCCACCACCGCTACAGCCACCGCAGCCACCACCACAGCCACCATCGCCACCTCCACCATCACTACTACCGCCACTCCAGTAGACACCACCGCCACCACCGCCACCAGAGTTATTACCTTGCAAAAGTGCTATAGCTATCCATAAACCAACAAACATCCATACGCCCAAACTTCTAAAGCCTAGCCACAAAAAGGAAGGGATTGAGAGAAAGGCTGGAATAGCGAAAAAGATTCGCCAAATGTTAGAAAAATCTTCTTTGAATCTGCCAAACAACAAAACAAGTAAGTGTATACCTACAAGAACACACAAAACGGCTAGATAACCAACTGGTCGATCGCGAGAAATTCCTAATATTACTCTGGTACTTCCAAGAACGTACAAAATAAAGACTGAGAGAACAATTAACCACTTTACAGTCTTCTCAAATGACGGAAACTCCATTGTCTGTTGTTTAAACTCTTCCCACGAAGGGGTATAATCTATAGACAAACTCTGGGAAGATGTACCTTCTGGCCATAAGCGTGCGAAAAAGTCTAATAAAAAACCCGTGACAGTTGCTAGGAAGTAGAAACTCAAAAAATCCTGCCCCGTCAAATTAGATAAACCCGTGGCAATTTTGCTAATTTCCAGAGCTAACAAAGAAAACGTCAGAATTAAAAGTAATCGCAGCCGAATTTTATAAATTTCGCCAGGTCGTTCAAATAACCCGGCGATACTAATAAGGAGAATTCCAATTAGTGCTGCTAATAAATAAGAAATGGTGAATTCGGAAAATGAAAGATTGAGTGGATTCGGCAAATTTGCTATGTTTGATAAGGTACAACCTGTAACACCTAAAGCTAGGCAGAAAGATAAGACGAAGATAGCACTTCGACTGAGACGGAATTTAGGCAATAAATTTAACTGAGGTCTGGGTAAAATCCAGTTAGACTGCGTATTGACTTTGACGAAATGAATATCCCGTCCGAAACGAATATGGGATGGCGACCAGATATCTACAGGCGGTGACTGTTGAAAAATTTGTTCGTAGCTTGTTAAGGTTTTGTTGTACCAGTCATTAAACTTACGTCGCTCCTGCGAACCTCCTTGGGTAGGACTGTGATGCAGTGGCATTTTTAAAACCTTGGGACAAAATTCTTCCCAGTAAGAATGCGTATAGAGCAAGTGTAAATGCCAGACTTGATCGACCTGATCCGAAGGACTAACAGGATGGTCAGCTACCACTGCTAGAAATACGAATTTTTTGTATTCATCGATAACCCGTTGAGCGTATTCAAGCGCCCAGCCGTTTTCTTGTGCGAGTCGTTGACTCAATGGCAGGTATGTATCAGCAGCATCCAGAGAAAATGCTTGAATACGTTGATACAGTTCCGCTTGCTGACTATTCATGTTAAAGCTCCTTTAGGGATCGTGTTTTACTTCTAGGGTTGAATTGGTACAAATTCGTATCCTGACGCACTAGGTTGTACCTGAATGAGAATTGCTTTCCCTAAGCGATCGCCTGTCGGTAAAAACTTCACATCTCCATTAGCACCGATGGCAGAAAATCCCTGACTCCGCAACACAGCTTGTAACCCTTCACGAGTCTGACTTTTCTGCAAACCTGCGATCGCGGCGCGAGTCGCATCATAAGCAGTTGCGGTGCGCCAATTAATCTCGCCTCCCCATAGTTGACGCGCCTGTGTTGCAAAAGCTTGAGCAGATCCACTTTTTGGGTGCCAAGGTACAGGCAAAACTAACCCGTTCACATCTTCTTGTCCTGACTGTAAAGTTTTGATGGTGTAGAGGGTAGGAGTACTAAATAATGCCAACCGTCCTCGATTAGCGCGTGCTACTTCCATCGCTTTTTCGAGTCGATCTACGTGAGGCGCTAAAAGTAAGCTATCTGCACCACTGCTGACGGCATCGGCAACAGCTTGATTAGGATTAAAAGTAGGTGCAGAAAAGTCGCAGACTGTGGGTGCTATATTTCCCCCTTTAGACAACAAGGAAGCGACAAATTCATCTTTGGATGACACGTTATCGGGTGCCTGAGAGTCATAACAAATAGCTACCTTAGTTTTACGCGCTGTCTTAACGACATATTGCGCTACTGGATCTGACATATAGCGAATGGTGGGAACTGTACGAAAAATATAACTGCCAAACCCCGATAGATCGTTGGCAAAACTTGTCGGCGTTATCATCACCAATTGTCCCTGTTGATAGATTGGTGCTGCGGCAACACTCGCATTGGAAGAATTATGACCAATGACGCCAAGGATATTGTTATCTTTTACTAATGTTTCTGCGACTTGCTTGGCAACCTCTGGGTCATTTTCATCGTTAACAATTTCAACTTTTAAAAACTTGCTGTTAATTCCCCCCTTCTGGTTGATTTCATCTTGCGCCATTGCTACCCCTCGCAGCATTTCCTGAGCAATATTGAGATTGCTGCTAATGGGAACAACGACTGCAATTTTGAGGGAGTCCCGATCTTCGGCTTTGGCGTTGTTTAGATAAATCAGGGTTTCTGGGTCGTTGGGGTGTTGAGTCAAGGATGTCTGGAAAGCTGCGATCGCCTCTTGAGAATCTCCCTTGCTAATTGCCTCAACTCCGTCCTTTTTTGCCTTGCTTGGGTTATCATTAATCAGCAATTTATCGCCAAAACTGAACCGTGAATCGCTGTTTTTTGGCGGCAACCTTGTCAAGACAAAACCTACGCCGAAAATCAAGGAAATCAAAACAATCGGGGGAACTTTAAATTTATGCTTCGTTTTCATTGCGTTATTCTTGATGTTCATAAACAGTCAATCCTCAAAATTGCTCATTTTTTTTAGTTCAGCGATGATTCTTATAACTGTTGCAGACGACGGTTAATTTCTTCATCCAAAGTAAGCTGGTTGACTTGGGCTTCTAGCTTTTCAGTGGGGTTTTCTAATAACTCAGCTTGGGCATTTTCTCGGAGATATCTTCCCTCAATAGCACCTTGTGCTTCTTCAAACTGTGATCGCGATGATTCAATATCTAGCTCTGTCGTGATGTTGACAATATCTTTCATGGCTTGATTCATTTCCGATAAAGCCTGAATATTTATCATTTCTAGCTTGTAAGCCTCTACCTTCTCGCGTTCTCTATTAAGCTTTTCTTTAGCCGCAATCATCAATTTTTCGGCTTTAGCCACTTGCTGTGACAACTGAGGGAGAATCTTTTCAACCATGATGGCTTTCGTAATTGCCAAACGTGCTGCTTCTTGATTACCTTGACCGTAAGCCAGTTGTGCTTGCTTCTCAGATTGGTAAAACTCTTCTTGTTTTCTGTTATATTTCTGTTTAGCTTGCTCATAAGCGGCAACTACCCTAGCCACCGCAGCAGTTAACTGCACGACCGACTGTTGCATTGACTGAAGAGATTCCTGAGCCACTTTTTCAGCAATCTTTCCCCCTGGTTCGACAGGTAAACCCCACAGCCATTTCCAAACTGCGACTGAGCTTCGTCCAGCAGTTTCACCGATGAACCAGTACAGAATCTTTTTGAGCGTTATTCTTTTCATTCCCTACCTCAAACTGAAGTTCTAGAGGCTTTTCAGGCTTGAGGAGCAAATTTCTCTAAAAAGTTACAAAACTTTAGGACTTACACAGCGTACATACACCTTTGTGTATGAATTAACGAAAATGCGTCATCTGCGCGATGAAAGAAAACACCATCAGACAAAGCTTTTTTCCCTAATTCCGCCCGTCTCTGGTCGGCTACGAGGATTTTTCTACGCAAAAGCCTTAAAATTCTTGCTAAGTAAGAACTTCAGGCTTTCATTGCCCAAAGATATCCTTCACGATAATTCTCAATTAATGGCATCTATTGACTTTGAGACTTATTGCTAGTGCAGCGAAAGCAGAAATAACTGACCAGTTTTCTGCCCTTGCCTCCCCTGCTTCCCCGGCTCTGTCTTCAAGCTGGTTACAAATTTATGCCGTGATGTACTAGCTGGCTGTGTTGCTCATTGCTTAGTAAAAACGTCCAGAGAGAGAGTCGAAGCTGCGGAATCTGGGTTACGCTGCTTGAATGGATAAAGTCGAGTTTAGTCGTTAGTCATTAGTTCTCGTTCCTAAACGAGAGCCTGGGAACGAGAAAACATAAATACATAAATAGAGGATTGAAAATTTTATCATGCGGATTCCCACAGCTACTTACAGAATTCAGTTCAATTCCGACTTTGGCTTTGATGCGGCAAAAAAAATTGTTGATTATATTTCAGAACTAGGAATTTCTGATCTCTACGCTTCGCCAATCTTTAAAGCTAGGGCGGGCAGCACTCATGGCTATGATATCGTTGACCCGAATCAGCTAAATCCTGAATTGGGAACAACGGAATCATTTGAAGCCTTGATTGGTGAACTTCAGCAACGCGATATGGGATGGTTACAAGATATCGTTCCCAACCACATGGCTTATGATAGCCAAAACCAAATGCTCATGGACGTTTTAGAAAACGGTCCTGATTCGGATTACTTAGACTTTTTTGACATTGAGTGGAATCATTACTACGAACAACTTAGGGGCAGAGTGCTTACCCCTATGCTGGGAGATTTCTATGGCAATTGTTTAGAAAATGGGGAAATAAAATTAGAGTATGACCAAACTGGACTTAGTGTTAACTACTATAGCTTGAGATTACCTGTCAGGATAGAATCTTATGGCAAGTTTCTTAATAATAACTTAGGCAAGCTAGCCCGGTCGTTGCGGAGAAATAATCCCGATTTTGTAAAGATGCTGGGGATTCTTTATATTATCAAAAATATCCCTGCGGAAAGCAAAGGTCACGAACGATACGAGCAGGCATCTTTTGTCAAGGGACTACTGTGGGAACTCTACAACGACAATCCTAAAGTTAAAGAGTTTATCGATAGCAATATAGAGGAGTTTAATGGAGAACCTGGGAATCCAGAAAGTTTTAACCTGCTGGAGAGTCTTTTGGCAGAGCAGTTTTATAGCTTGTCTTTCTGGAAAGTTGGTGCTGAAGAACTCAACTACAGAAGGTTTTTTACTGTCAATGAACTAATTTCTGTAAAAATTGAAGAGCTAAAGGTTTTTAACAAAACTAATACGCTGCTATTTCAATTAGTTGAATCAGGTAATATAACAGGTTTAAGAATTGATCATATTGATGGTCTTTACGATCCCACGAATTATCTGGAACGACTTAGGCAAAAAGCAGGAGACGTTTATATTACGGTTGAGAAGATTTTAGAACTTGAAGAAGAAATGCCGGATTACTGGAAAATACAAGGAACCAGCGGCTATAATTTTATGAATTATGTCAATGGCTTATTTTGCTGTAAGAAAAATGAGCAAAAAATTGACAATATATATCGCCGATTTACAGGTTTGGAAAAAACTTACGAGCAGGTAGTCAGCGATTGTAAGCGGCTAATTATTGATAGAAACTTAGCTGGAGACATCGACAATCTTGCTCATTTAATCAAGCAGATAGCGAATAAGACAAGGAAAGGTAATGATTTTACTTTGTATGGGATCAGAAAAGCGATCGCGGAATTTTTAGCTCTTTTCCCTATTTATCGAACCTACATCAATAATGATGGGCAAAGGAAAACAGACAGCCAATATATCGAATCTGTTCTTAAAAAAGCCAAAGAGAAAACACCGCAGCTTTTTAATGAACTAAATTTTATCGAAAAATTGCTGCTGCTGGAATTTGAGGAAAATATTCTCATAGCTGATAAAGACCAATGGTTGCACCTAGTAATGAGAATGCAACAATACACGGGCCCCTTGATGGCAAAAGGAGTGGAAGACACTACCTTTTATGTTTATAACCGAATGATGTCTCTCAATGAAGTGGGCGGTCATCCTGGTTATTTTGGCATGAAGGTTGCCGACTTTCATAAATTTAACGAAACGCAAAGTAAACAGTGGCCTGACAAGATGAATGCCACCTCAACCCACGATACAAAACGTGGTGAAGATGTTCGAGCAAGGCTCAATGTAATTTCTGAAATTCCAGAGGAATGGGAAAAGCAGGTTAAAGCTTGGAGTAAGATTAACAACTCTAAGAAAAAACGTCTACCTGATTTCATCATTCCCGATGAGAATGATGAATATCTTTTCTACCAAAATCTTTTAGGAGCTTTTCCTTTCGATGAAAGTGAAGAAGCAGATTTTACCAAGCGCGTGAAAGAATTTATTATTAAAGCAATCAGGGAAGCTAAGGTGCATACAGCATGGCTAAGACCTGATACCACTTATGAGGAAGGTTGTATGGCTTTTGTGGAAGAAGTTCTCAACACCTCAGATGATAACGAGTTTTTAAAAGAGTTTCGTCCCTTCCAAAAGAAGATAGCTGAATATGGAATCTACAACTCTCTTTCTCAAACGCTGCTAAAAGTTGTATCACCAGGAGTGCCTGACTTTTATCAGGGAACTGAATTGTGGGATTTGAGTCTCGTAGATCCGGATAACCGCCGTCCGGTTGACTTTGATCTGCGAACATCGTTGCTAAAAGAAATTAAAGATAAAGCCCAAACAGATATATTGGGTCTGATGGCTGAGTTACTTGCTACGAAGGAAGATGCTCGGATTAAAATGTTTTTGACTGCTAAGCTGCTGGAGGCGAGAAAACAGCATTTAGAAGTTTTCCAGGAAGGTGATTACTTGCCTCTGGAGGCGACAGGGAAGTTTAAGGATAATATTGTGGCTATAGGGCGAACCTATAAGGGTAAGGTGGCGATCGCAATTGCCCCCCGCTTTTTCACTCTTCTGATCAAACCAGGTGAATATCCTCTCGGGGAACAGGTATGGGATGATACCCGCCTAGAGCTGCCAAAAGGAATGCCGTCTGCCTGGAAAGATGCACTAACAGATCAAACAATATCAGCCAATGGCAAAGTGCTGATGGGGGAAGCGTTGAAACATTTCCCGGTAGCGCTGCTGATTAGCCAATAATAATAGCTGATAGTCAGTTGTTAGTTGTCAGTTGTCAGTTGATTTATTCATCTGCGTTTATCTGCGTACATCTGCTTTAATCTGCGTACAAAAAACAAGATTATGCTTTTTGCAAGAAGTCTAATGAAGTATTTCCGCAACTTCAGCTACCCCTTTGGCATCAGGCTTGTAAGGCTTAAGACAACAGCAATCAGCTCGCTTGGTTCAACAGGCTTAGTCACATGCATCTGATAGCCGGATAAAAGAGCGCGTTTACGATCTTCCGCTCTGGCGTAAGCGGTAAGAGCCACCGCCGGAATCTTTCCGCCTCTGTCTGGACTCAGCTCTCTTACCTTATGGATAAATTGATAACCATCTTCCTGTGGCATCCCAATATCACTGACAAGGACGTGCAGTTTCTCATTCTGAAGCGCTTCTAATGCCTCGTGTGCAGAGGCAGCTGTAATTACTTGGGCGTTAGAATTTTCCAGCACTAACTTTATAAGCTCACGGGCGTCTTCCTCATCATCTACTACCAGCACCTTAATACCTTCAAGTGTTGGTTGTCCGTCTTGAATGCTGCTTTTGCTTTCTGCTCGATAGCTGGGCTTGATCTCATCTTCTTGTGAGTAAACTACAACAAGGGGAAGCGAGACAATGAAGGTAGCTCCCTTACCCTCTCCTGCACTTTTTACTCTTATAGATCCACCGTGAAGTTCGGTAAGGTGCTTCGCGATCGCCAGTCCTAAGCCTAAGCCTCCGTATTTTCGTGTGGTTGAGGCGTCAGCTTGCCGAAAGCGATCGAATACATATGGCAGAAACTCCGGCTTAATACCATGCCCGGTATCAATTACACTAATTTCCACATGGGAGTTGACGCGCTCCAAAACGACTTGAACTCTCCCACCTTTAGGAGTGAACTTAATCGCGTTGGAAAGAAGATTCCAGATAACCTGCTGTAGCCGAGACGGGTCACCTGACACAATACCAGCCAGAGGATCGATAACTTTTTGAAGACGAATATTCTTTGCATCCGCTGACAAACGGACAGTCTCAAGAGCCGCTTCAATTACCGTTCCCAGTTCAACTGGCTGTACATTGAGCCTCAGCTTCCCAGAGATAATACGGCTCATGTCTAGGAGATCGTCGATTAGTTGCCCTTGGACTCGGACGTTACGCTCGATGGTATCCAGTCCCTGCGCCATCTTTGCCGCATCCATCGTGCCTTTCTTGATGAGCAGCGACCAGCCCAGTATGGCGTTGAGGGGGGTGCGAAGTTCGTGGGAGAGGGTGAGCAAAAATTCATCTTTGAGGCAGCTAGCACGCTCAAGCTCTATTCTGGCTGCTCGTTCGCTTTCCAGAAGCTGCTGCTTTTCTTCTACTAAGCGCCTCTGGTATGTGACATTAGTGTTTGTACCAAACCACAAGAGAATTTGACCAGAGGCATCCTTAAATGGGTTTACTCGTGTCAGAAACCACTCAAACTCTCCCTGGGCGTTTCGGAGAGGAAATTCCATCTCAAAAGGTCTTCCTGTGGAGATAGACGCCTGCCACCCCTCAATTACATCCGGGAGCATCTCTGGATCATGGACGCTCTGCCACCCCCATCCCTCCATTTGTTCTGGCGTGGTGCCCGTATACTCATACCACTGTTCGTTGTACCAAAATATCCAGCCGTCTGGATTTGCCATCCAAGCTAGTTGCGGAATGGAATTGGCAAGCTGCCGAAACTTTATTTCGCTTTCTTTGAGCGCCTTCTCGATTTGCTTTCGCTCTGTAATGTTAAGCACGACACCTGGGAGGCTGATGGGATTGCCTGCTGCATCACACTCTACCCGTCCGCGGGCGATCACTGAGCGCACAGAACCATCCGGCTGCACAATCCGATATTCCGCTTCGTAATCGCCCCGGCGTTCAATTGATGCTTGAATTTCGTCCTCAACCTGCTTTCGGTCATCGGGATGAATGGCACGCACATAGCTCTCTAGGGAACCGCCTGCGGCTTCTTCTGGGGATACAGAAAACAATCGCTCTAGGTTTTTATCGGCAACAATACGATTGTTAATTAAATCAAATGTCCAGGTGGCGATCGCACCAGCGTTTAAAGCCGCTTCCAGTCGGGTGCGGATATCATGTAGAGTTGCTTCCTTCTGCTTTTTCTCAGTTGTGTCCGTTACGGAACCAACGATTTTTATCGGCACTCCGTCGGCGTTTCGGATATGGTGTCCTTTAGCTTCAATCCATCGTGTCTGTTTATCAGCTCGACGGATACGGCATTCAAAATCCCATTCTCCACTGGTTGCTACCGCCTCTTCAAAGCTTGCTTGCACTCGTGCGCGATCGCTAGGATGCACATGATCGAGAAACATTTCCAAAGTCCACTCTGGAAGGAGTGCGTCATAGCCGAATATCTGGTCATGTCGAAGCGAGCGAGTCGCCTTCAACGTGGTGAGATCCAGATCCCAAATTCCCAATCCGGACACATTGAGAATGAACTGAAGATGCTCCTCCTTTTCTTGGAATCCCTGCTCTGTCTGCTTGCGATCGGTAATGTCGCGACCGATTCCATACAGAACACCTTCTGAGTGCGCCGAATGAAGCGTCCAATCCACCCATCTATAGGAACCATCTTGACAGCGGAAACGATTTTCAAAGGATGCTGTCAAAGTACCTTTTTTAAGCTTCTCTACTTCCTGGCTAGTGGCTGCTTTGTCGTCAGAATGGACTAAACTGAGCAACTCTTCTCTAAGTAACTCTTCTGCGGTGAGGCCAAGCACTCTTTCAAACGCCGGATTAACCTTTTTAAAATAACCATCCATCCCCACCATGCAAAACAGGTCGGGCGACAGGTTGAAGAAGAGTTGCTCGGACTTCATAGGAATCACTGTCTTAGATGGTCTATATTATCCCATCTGGCTCAATTTACAGCCCAGGATATTTAATTATATTAGACTAATTTCTTTTTTAAACACGCCCTAATCTACAAAATTATGTCTTGTTTTACCTCAAGCCTTTTTCACATAAACTAGCCATAATGAGCGACTAAACCCGGCTAGCTTTTTAAAATTACTGTAGTCTACTCTCAATGAGAACGTTTCTATATTTCTGTAATCAACTCATTGTTAGCCGCCTCCTCTGCTGCTTCAATAATTCTCATAGTTGGCGCAGCTTCTATGCTCAAACCGTATAGTTCAACGAATCTTCTAAAAAGTAACATAGTATCGCGATCGGAAACTCCACTTAACTTAACTAAACGCTGTATATTTCTTCCAGCTAGCTTACGTAAATAGGGCAAATCTTCAAAAAGCGTCAAGCAAGAGGCAAAGTGCAAGAGAGCTTGCAATAATGGTTTAGGCCACTCTAGGTCGCTGTAAATATCTATAAAAAGCTTATGCTCATTACTGCTGAGAGGAATAGCATTAAATATTACAATTATTTTTTTTTCATTGTAAACTGGAATACTAAGTTCCACTGTGTAGGGACTATGCAATATTAACGTTACTTCAACTATTGGTTGCCTCCAAATCCTTAAAGCATTAAGTGGAGAATCTAACACTGTTTGGAATTGGAGTATACCCCCACTAGCTGTAGGCTGAAAACTATTTACTTTAACAATTTTTAAGTTATTAAGGCTAAAATTGTGAATGGTTTCTAGATGCTTTAAATTCAATAAATGATAGATTTGACAGAGATAGTGAAAAGGCAAAATATATTCCTGCCCAATTATATGTTTATCTTGTAACTCCAGCATTCTAGCCTGAGCTGAAGATAGATATACTTCATGCGCGCCCGCATTTAAATCGATTTGATAACTTTGGGAAGTAACGGTATTATCACTATCCCAGCTTTCCTCTGGCTTCAGGTACAACCAGCTGGCAAAAAAGAAAAAGGTTGTTAACAGGTGTAAAACTTCTACAGGAGATAAATACCCATCAGCAAATGCAGCCACACTTCTATCCGTGATGCCAAATAACCAGGATGGAATCCCCAACATCCAAATACTGTTTTTGACTTTAGCTATAAAAATCGAAAATGGTACAACTTGGTTTGTCTTGATGATTTCGCAATCCTTGGCTTTAAGTAGGTCTTTAGACATGGCTTTTCAATAAAAAGAGCTTTTATTATTTCTAAAAGTAAAAACATTGCCCTAAATAAATATCTTTTTTGTTCATTTGTTGGGCTTATCTATAACCTAGCAATCAAGATTAAGTTCACCCTCTACCGGAAGTTAAAGCTAACTTTATGTCCAAATAAGGAAGCTAAATTAAGTTTGTATGTATTAGAATATAAAAAATTAAAGTAATAAAGAAATCTAGTAGCCCTCTCATAGAAAATCTGCTTTTTATATCTCTTTTACTTTTTTATTTCCTTCTCTCCTAGATCTCGCGTAATCTCTTGAATTCCGCCTTATTAAGGCAATTATCAACCTGGATTTGGTCTGATATCGTCTCCAAAAAGACAAGCGGCGCACTCAGCGTCTTAGTGGCTCGAATATTATTAGCGAAGGGGTGGCATTGCTGTAGGCTAACTTTCCCAAAAAAGTAGACCCCCAAAACGAACGCCATAAAATCAGGGATTGCTCTTACCTAAGCCAGATGATAAAAGCTGAATTTTCAACTAACGATTTAGCCAAGTTAGCTGAATTGATTAACCTTGAGATTGATTTTTTAGCAGATATCAATAGGTTTAATAACTTAAAAGGTATGTGCGCTGACCAAAAAGCCTCATCCTCTTGTACTAACAGCACTCCGGCAAGTTCACCGAACAGGTGCTTTCCTGAGAACAGTAGGAAGGTAAGGGATAGCTGTAGACTGTCCCCAGGTTGACAAGTAAAGGAACCATCTCAAATGCTGGTAGAAGAAGGTAGGAGAAGAGTTCAGATTGAGGGCATCTCCCCACAAATCGATGGCGGTCGTTTTCCCATAAAGCGGACACTTGGCGAAGAGGTTCGCATTGAGGTCGATATATTCGCCGATGGTCACGACGTTGTCGCTGGTGCGATCTTGTACCGTCCAGAAGCCTCGCCCGAGTGGTCTGAAGTGCAACTTTCTCCACTTGTCAACGATCGCTGGCAAGGATCGTTCACTGTTTCCCAACTAGGGCGTTACATCTATACCATCATTGGCTGGATTGACCATTTTCAATCTTGGCGACGCGGGATAGCAAAGAAAATTGAGGCGGGACAAGAAGTATCAGTTGATGTGCTAATTGGGGCGCAATTTGTCGAGGAAGCAAGCCAACGAGCGACTGGCGAGGATAGTTCGCAATTAAAAACCTGGGCAGCAACCTTGCGTTCCGTCCAGAAGGAAGATGCTACCACTCTGGAGCAAAAAATCCTCTCAGAAGACTTGGTAACTTTAATGACCAAGTATCCAGATCGAAAATTTGCTACCACCTACGAAAAGCCACTCGGCATTGTCGTAGACCGAGAAAAAGCTCGCTTCAGCACCTGGTACGAATTGTTTCCTCGCTCCTGTGGCGAACCCGGAAAACACGGTACTTTTAAAGATGCTCAAGCCAGACTTCCCTACATAGCAGATCTCGGTTTTGATGTCCTTTACCTACCGCCTATTCATCCTATTGGTACCACCTTCCGCAAAGGTAAAAACAACACCACTACAGCTGAACCTGATGATGTAGGAGTGCCCTGGGGAATTGGCTCACCAGAAGGGGGACATAAAGCAATTCATCCCCAGCTGGGTACAATGGCAGACTTTCAGGAGTTTGTTGCCAAAGCAGGTGAGTATGGAATTGAGATTGCCTTAGATCTCGCTTATCAATGCTCCCCCGACCATCCCTATGTTAAAGAGCATCCCCAATGGTTTCTGCATCGACCTGATGGCACGATTCAGTACGCGGAAAATCCGCCCAAAAAGTATCAGGATATTTACCCGATTAACTTTGAAACCGAGGACTGGCAAAACCTTTGGGAAGAACTCAAAAGCGTTGTGCTGTTCTGGATTGACAAAGGGGTAAAAATCTTTCGGGTAGACAATCCTCATACTAAAGCTTTTCCTTTTTGGGAATGGATGATTGGGGAAGTCAAGCAAGATTATCCCCATGTCCTATTCTTAGCTGAAGCATTCACCCGTCCTAAGCTCATGTATCGCTTGGCGAAGGTAGGCTTTACCCAGTCTTACACCTACTTCACTTGGCATAATACAAAATGGCAACTTACCACATATTTTGAGGAATTAACTTCTTACCCAGCTTGTGAGATTTTCCGTCCCAATGTGTGGCCTAATACTCCAGATATTCTGCACGAATTTCTCCAGCACGGCGGACGACCTGCTTTTATGCTTCGGTTTGTTTTAGCTGCTACCTTAGGAGCAAACTACGGAATCTATGGGCCAGCTTATGAAGTTTGCGAAAACCGACCGTTCAAACCGGGGAGCGAAGAATATCTAGACTCAGAAAAATATCAAATTCGAGAGTGGGACTTAAATAGTCCTTACACAATTAAACATTTGATTAAACGGGTGAACCAAATCCGTCGCGCACATCCTGCCTTGCAGAGTAACAAGTTGCTCAAATTTCATCCCACAAATAATGAGCAAATTATATGTTACAGCAAACAAACTGAAGATTTTAGTGATGTCATAGTTGTGGTTGTCAACCTCGATCCCTACAATACTCAGTCCGCTTGGGTGAGTTTGGCATTGCATTCAATGGGTATTAACCCGTACCAGTCTTACCAAGTTCATGACTTGCTCACAGATGCCCAATACACCTGGGGGGAGCATAACTACGTTGAACTGAATCCTCACATAATGCCTGCTCACGTTTTCCGCGTGAATGCTAATAGGTGATGGGTGATGGATAGAAAGCAACTAATGGGCTTATTGCAAAAGTCAAAATTTTACCCCCCTCAGTCCCCCCTTAATAAGGGGGGAAGCCTAAACCCGGCTCATTCTCCTGATTAAGAGGGAAGCATAAACCTGACTTATTCTCCTTAAGAGAAAAGCATAAATCTGGCTCCTTCTCCTGATTAATGGGGAAGCCTCAACCCGGCTAATTATCCTTAATAGGGAAGCCTAAATCAGGATACCTCCCCTCAATAAGGGCAGGGCTGGGGAGGGGTAATACAGGTAATTTTGCCAGAAAGATAATCACCAGTGACCAATAACGAATTACAAAAGAGAAAATGCAACACTCAATCTTGAATAACGACCCTTTATGGTTTAAAGATGCCATCATTTACGAGGTGCCAGTGCGTGCCTTTGCCGATAGTAATGAAGATGGCATCGGGGACTTTAGAGGACTGACAGATAAGCTAGATTACCTGAAAGATTTAGGAGTAACAGCAATTTGGTTGCTGCCTTTCTTTCCCAGCCCGCTAAAGGATGATGGCTACGATATTGCTGATTTCACTAGTGTTAACCCGATTTATGGCAACTTGTCAGACTTTCAACAGCTTTTAGATGCTGCTCACGAACGGGGCATTCGCGTAATTATCGAGTTAATTGTCAACCATACTTCTGACCAGCATCCCTGGTTTCAGCGGGCGCGGAAAGCCCCGCCAGGGAGTAAGGAACGAGATTTTTACGTCTGGAGCGACACGCCAGAAAAATACCCAGATGTACGGGTTATATTCCAGGATTTTGAGCATTCTAACTGGACATGGGACCCGGTAGCAAAATCGTATTACTGGCATCGCTTTTACTCTCATCAACCAGATATAAATTATGACAATCTAGAGGTACAAAAGGCTGTCTTAGATACGGTGGATTTCTGGCTAGCGATGGGAGTCGATGGGCTACGCATGGATGCGGTGCCTTATCTGTACGAACGGGAGGGGACTAACTGCGAGAACCTGCCGGAAACTCATGCCTTCTTGAAGCGGCTACGCAAGCACGTAGACGAAAAATTCCCGAACCGGATGTTGTTAGCAGAGGCAAATCAATGGCCTGAAGATGCGGTGCAATATTACGGGGAAGGGGATGAATGCCACATGAACTTCCATTTTCCCCTGATGCCTCGCTTGTTCATGGCATTGCAGATGGAGGATAACTTCCCGATTATTGATATTCTCCAACAGACTCCCCACATTCCAGATAACTGCCAGTGGGCGCTGTTCCTGCGAAACCACGACGAATTAACCCTGGAAATGGTCACTGATGAAGACCGAGACTATATGTATCGAGTCTATGCAGAAGACACCCAGGCAAGACTGAATTTGGGCATCCGTCGGCGTTTAGCGCCTTTGATGGGGAATAACCGCCGTCGGATCGAGTTGATGAATGCTTTGTTGCTGTCTCTCCCCGGTACTCCGGTGCTGTACTACGGGGATGAGATCGGCATGGGAGACAATATTTATTTGGGCGATCGCAATGGTGTTCGTACCCCGATGCAGTGGAGTGGCGATCGCAATGCTGGCTTTAGTCGCGGCAACCCGCAGCGGTTGTATGCACCACCAATTCTTGACCCAGAGTATCACTACGAAGCCATCAACGTTGAAACACAACGGGCAAATCTGAATTCTCTGTGGTGGTGGATGAAACGCCTAATTGCAATTAGGGAACGTTTCCAGGCATTTGGTCGCGGAACGTTTGAATTTTTGTACCCGGAAAACCGCAAAGTCCTGGCTTTCCTGCGTACCTACGGGGGGGAACATATCCTGGTGGTGGCGAATTTATCCCGCTTTGTCCAAACGGTGGAATTAGATTTATCACCATTCAAAGGCGCTAGCCTCGTAGAAATTTTCGGCCGCACGGAATTTCCACGTGTGGGAGAGTCGCCCTACTTCCTTAGCCTCGGTCCCCACACATTCTACTGGTTTACCCTTCAGTTGCAAGAGGCAGATTCGCGACTTTCTCAACCGCAAGCACAACTGCCGACTTTAGCTGTCAATGGTAAGTGGCAGAATCTTTTTGCCAGCGAATCAAGAGCAACCCTTACCTCGGTGTTACCAGATTATCTACGTAGTCGTCGTTGGTTTGGTGGTAAAGCGCGGACAATTCAAAACATGGCGATCGCGGAGGTAATTCCAGTACCGTACAAAGATAGCGAGGCTTATATTGTTCTGCTACGGGTAGACTACACCGAAGGTCTTCCGGAAACCTATGTGCTGCCTCTTACCTACGTTAGCGATTTTCTGCACGATCGAGAAGATGGTGTTGGCACTAACGTATTGGAAAGTACTGGCGTTTCGCGTACCATCCCCACTGAGCAGATAGTAGCTTACCTAAAAATTCAAGGAACAAAAGAAGTTGGGGTATTGTTTGACGCTGTAGCGGATAAAGACTTTTTGACTTTCCCGTTGGAGGCGGTTTTTAACTCGCATCGTTACAAGGGTGATGTCGGTGAATTGCTGGCGACTGGTACGGATGTATTAACACAAGGACTAGATGTAGAGACGCGAAATTTCGGCTCTCTACAGCCTCACTTGCTTAAGGGAGAACAAAGCAATACCTCGGCGGTTTATGGGGATAAGTTTATCCTCAAATTTTTCCGTAAAGTTGAGGAAGGCATCAACCCAGAGCTGGAAATTGGGCGCTTCCTAACTGAGGGAACAGCCGCAGGGACCTTACCCCTACCCGTACACTTTGCCCCCCTTGCCGGAGCCTTGGAGTACCGCACTCAGGCAACCCAAGCAATAACAATCGGCATATTGCATAAGCTTGTCCCCGATACCAGAGATGCTTGGTCTTATACCCTCGATAGCCTACGAGACTATTTCGATCAAGTGCTGGTTAGGCAGGTAGATATTAGCCAGGTAGATCTACCATCACACTTATTTGAATCTGAGGCATTGGTCAAAATTCCGGATTTGGCTCACGAACTAATTGGTTCTTACCTGACTAATAGCGAAATTTTAGGTCAGCGCACTGCTGAACTTCATATCGCTTTTGCTTCCGCTCCCGATAATCCCGATTTTGCCCCAGAACCGTTTACCTCGTTTTACCAACGCTCGATTTATCAGTACATGCGTAATTTGGCAGGGCGAGTCTTGCTGTTGCTGAGAAAGCAACTACCAGAACTACCACCAGACACGCAACAGCTAGCACATACCCTCCTCAACCGCCAAGAGCAGTTGATGGAACGCTTCAAATCGATCTTGAACCTGAAGATCACGGCGATGCGAACTCGTTGTCATGGAGACTACCATTTGGGGCAAGTTCTCTACACGGGTAAAGACTTCATCATCATTGATTTTGAGGGAGAACCCGCGCGTCCGATTAGCGAACGACGAATGAAGCGATCGCCCCTGCGAGATGTTGCCGGAATGCTGCAATCTTTTAATTACGCTGTCACCGTAGCACTGCGTAATGAATTAGAGAATGGCATGATCCGCCCAGAAACACTGCCTGTAATGGAAGAATGGGCGCAGTTTTGGTTTGCTAGTGTTAGTACTGCTTTCCTCAACACTTATCGGGCAACAGCCGATAATGCCAGCTTCATACCTAATACTCAATACGAGTTGCAAGTGCTGCTGGACGCTTATGTCTTGGAAAAAGTTGTTTATGAGTTGGGTTACGAACTCAACAATCGCCCAGATTGGGTACACATTCCCCTCCAGCGGATTTTACAGTTGCTGGAATTTTTGCATTAATTTTTTTCAACGCAGAGGACGCAGAGGTATTCGCAAAGGAACGCAAAGGAGGTTATTACCTTTTTGCTATAGGTCTACTGAAGCGGCAAAAGTCTATTCCTTACTCTGCGTCTCTTTGCGCTCACCTTTGCGTTAAAAAATAAACTTACCAAATTTAAGGACGAGGTAGATTATGGTCGCAACTCAATCAGTAATCAGTTCCGATTTAACGTTGCTAACTGAGGATGACCTCTATCTATTTAACGAGGGGTCTCACTTCAACTTGTATGAAAAGCTAGGTTCTCACCAAATAACACATAACAACATAGAGGGAACCTACTTTGCTGTTTGGGCACCCAATGCCGCCTATGTCTCTGTCAAAGGAGACTTCAACGGCTGGAATAAAGATAGCCACCCACTAAAGGCAAGAGGACATACTGGGATTTGGGAAGCCTTTATTCCTGGCATCGCTAAAGGCAATATCTATAAGTACCACATCATTTCCCCTAGCGGTTACGAGGTAGAGAAAGCCGATCCTGTGGCGCTTGCTTACGAAATACCGCCCAAAACCGCCTCCGTGGTTTGGGATAGCGAGTACACCTGGAATGACTCTGAGTGGATGGCGAAGCGTCAGCGTCATAATTCTGTGAATGCTCCAATTGCTATTTACGAAATGCATATAGGTTCCTGGATGCGGGTTCCTGAAGAGGGAAATCGTTCCCTCTCCTATCGAGAACTTGCTCCCAAGCTAACTGAATATATGCAGCAAATGGGGTACACGCATGTTGAATTTCTGCCCGTTACAGAACATCCTTTTTATGGTTCTTGGGGTTATCAAACCACAGGCTTTTTCGCCCCTACCAGTCGCTACGGAACGCCGCAAGACTTCATGTATCTGGTGGACTATCTGCATCAGCATGACATTGGCGTAATTTTTGATTGGGTGCCTTCTCACTTCCCCACAGATGAGCATGGACTTTCTTTCTTTGACGGAACGCATCTTTACGAACATTCCGATCCGCGTCAAGGTTATCATCCGGATTGGGGCAGTTCCATCTTTAACTACGGACGCCACGAAATCAGCAGTTTTCTGATTAGCAGTGCTTTCTTCTGGTTAGATAAGTGTCACATTGATGGGTTGCGGGTGGATGCGGTGGCTTCCATGCTTTACCTGGACTACTCCCGCAAGCATGGGGAATGGATACCTAATCGCTACGGTGGGAATGAGAATTTGGAGGCGATCGCTTTCCTGCGTCGTTTCAATGAGGCAGTTTACCAACGCTTCCCCGATGTCACAACTATTGCTGAGGAGTCCACTTCCTGGGCGATGGTGTCTCGCCCAACTTATGTAGGCGGCTTAGGCTTTGGGATGAAATGGGACATGGGTTGGATGCATGACACCCTCAACTACATGAGTCATAACCCCATCCACCGAAAATTTCACCATAATTATTTGACTTTTAGAATGCTTTATGCATTCAATGAAAACTTTTTGCTGCCACTTTCCCATGATGAAGTGGTTCACGGCAAAGGCTCACTGTTGGATAAAATGCCGGGGGACGAGTGGCAGAAATTTGCCAATTTGCGATCGCTATTTGGCTATATGTACGCTCAGGCAGCCAAAAAGCTACTATTCATGGGCGGCGAGTTTGGTCAGTGGCGAGAGTGGAACCACGACACCAGCTTAGACTGGCATCTATTAGAGTCTCCCATGCATGCAGGTTTACAGAAATGGGTTGCTGACCTGAACCGCACTTACCGACAAGAACCTGCACTTCACGAACTCGACTGTGACCCCTCTGGGTTTGAGTGGATTGATTGTAACGATTCACAAAACAGTACGATCAGCCTAATTCGCAAGGGCAGCATTCAGGTATCAGGGGTTAGGGGTCAGGTATCAGAAAGTACCCTAGAACCTGAAGCTTGGAAGCCCACACCTTCGGGGACTGTGTTGGTAATCTGTAACTTTACTCCCTTACCGCGCTTCAACTACCGAGTTGGTGTTCCCGCAGGTGGTTTCTGGAAGGAATTGCTTAACAGCGATGCTCAAGAATACGGTGGTAGCGGTCTAGGTAACTTGGGCGGGGTAGAAGCAGAGGAAATTCCCTATCATGCGCGGCCTTATTCTCTGGATATCACCCTACCGCCTCTAGCGGTCGTCTTCTTCAAGCTCAACTGAGCGTTTTATTACACCTGTTATTACCCCTCCCCAACCGGGAGGGAGCCTGATTTATGCTTCCACCCTTACAGGGGTTTGCTACTCGGAAGTCGTTCCCCTACCGTGTACCTCATGCGATTGAAACCCGCTGTGTTAAGGGTATTTCTTGACAATTTGACTTAAATGTGCATAAAAGATCTTGTAGCCTCCATAACAGCTTCAATTAACATAAACTTTATTCCTCTGGTAGAAGCCAGGGAAAACTGTAACAGTAAAAATAATAATTTAGGATAATATTTTTATAATTAATTGTCATTTCTATAAGAGTTTCTCAGTATTAATTATTAAGCAAAATACTGGATGGTTAATCATACCGCTGTGTTTGAAGAGGCTGCTTCTTTTCTTAATAAATTTGAGCAAAATAGTTTATGCTGAAACTAACGCTAAAATATTAAAATCAAGGTAAAACCTATAAAAAAAGGACTTTTTACTTGACTAGCAACGCAAAGACATCTAAATTTTAAACATCAATTAAATCAATAACTTACAGCATTAAACAGCAAAATCGCTTAATTTCTTAAGTAATTGATTGTGCAAGGCTTAAGAGATTAGATGCAAAAAGCCCTGATATGGCTGGCGCTGTAGGGAGTTGATTCTAACTAAATATCACTGTTTCCCTGAATTACCATATATGCATCTGGAAGTCTGGCCTGGTAATGTCTATCCTTTGGGTTCCTTTTGGGATGGCAAAGGTACAAATTTCGCTTTGTTTAGCGAAAACGCAACGGGTGTAGAGCTTTGTCTGTTTGACAAAGACGATAAGGAGACACGCCTAAACCTGACGGAGGTAGATAACCGCGTTTGGCATGGTTATGTACCAGGGGTAGCACCGGGACAACGCTATGGGTTCCGAGTACATGGTCAGTTTGCCCCTTCTGAAGGACACCGCTTTAACCCGAACAAACTTTTAATTGACCCTTATGCAAAGGCGATTGATGGGGATGTGGTCAACGGTCCAGAACTTTTTGGCTACTCTTGGGATGACCCAAGCGCAGACCTATCTTTCAGTGAGACGGATAGCGCCCATTTGATGCCGAAGTCGGTTGTTATCGATGAGTCCTTTGATTGGGAGATCGATCAACTACTGCGAACCCCGTTTCATGAAACTATCATCTATGAAACTCATGTTAAGGGATTTACCAAACTGCAACCTGATATCCCGGAAGAACTGCGCGGTACTTATGCGGGACTAGGACATCCCGCCTCCCTCGCCTATCTTCAGTCCCTGGGAATTACAGCAGTAGAACTGATGCCGGTGCATCACTTTCTAGCTTATCCCGGACATCTTGTTGACAAGGGACTGAAGAATTACTGGGGCTACGATTCGATCAATTACTTTGCTCCCTACTTTGGCTACAGCGCCGATAAAACGCCGGGGGGTCAGGTACGAGAGTTCAAGGAAATGGTTAAGGCGTTGCACAAGGCGGGAATTGAGGTAATTCTGGATGTGGTATACAACCACACTGGGGAAGGAAATCATCTTGGGCCTACATTGTCGCTACGCGGGGTTGATAATGCCGCTTACTATCGCCTGGTCGATAACGATCCCCGCTACTATATGGATTTTACGGGCTGCGGAAATTCTTTGAACGTGCGCCATCCGCAAGTCCTGAAGTTAATCATGGATAGCCTACGCTACTGGGTCTTAGAGATGCACGTTGATGGGTTCCGCTTCGACCTTGCCTCAGCACTGGCGCGAGAACTTTATGAGGTGGATAGTCTGGCCGCATTCTTTGACATAGTCCACCAAGACCCTGTAATCGCTGATGTGAAGTTGATTGCGGAACCTTGGGATGTGGGAGATGGCGGCTATCAAGTCGGCAACTTCCCGCTGCTATGGTCGGAGTGGAATGGTCGGTATCGAGACACAGTGCGGGACTTTTGGCGCGGTGAGGATAGAACGCTGGGAGAATTTGCCTATCGCTTCACTGGTAGCTCTGACTTGTACCAGGCGAATGGGCGCAGTCCTTATGCCAGTATCAACTTTATCACTGCCCACGATGGGTTTACCCTCAACGATCTAGTCAGCTATAACGAAAAGCACAATGAGGCAAATGGAGAAGGTAATCGGGATGGCGATAGCCACAACCGTTCCTGGAATTGTGGAGTAGAAGGGGAAACCGATGACCCAGGAGTGTTGAAGTTGCGGGAGCAACAAAAGCGAAACTTTCTGGTAACGCTGATGCTTTCCCAAGGCGTACCGATGCTCGTTTCCGGCGACGAAATGCAGCGAAGTCAACTGGGCAACAATAATGCCTACTGCCAGGACAAGGAAATTTCCTGGTTAGATTGGAATTTGCAAGATGAAAAAGCCGAGCTGTTAGATTTCACTCGGCAGCTAATTTACTTCCGCCGCAAGCATCCAGTATTTCAGCGACGCAAGTGGTTTCAAGGAAGACCGATCTACGGTAAGGGCATTAGCGATATTGGCTGGTTCAACTCCGATGGAGCTGAGATGGGTCAGGAGGAGTGGGATATTGGTTATGCCAAGGCGATTGGACTTTTCTTGAATGGAGAGGCAATTCCCAGACGCGGTCGCCAAGGCCAACGCATCATTGATGAGAGCTTTCTCCTATTCTTTAATGCCCACTGGGAATTGATTGAGTTTACTTTACCGATAGGATTGCAAGATAGGGAGTGGATCGTTGTGATCGATACTAAGGAGCCTCATTTCATAAAAAACGGAAGTCGTTACACAGGTAATAAAACGCTGCCAGTTATGGGACGATCTGTGGTGGTGTTACGCCGTGAGGGTTAATATCCTGTGCGGTGGCATCGATAGTGTCATTCGATGAGAGGATTTTGGATTTTGGATTTTGGATTATCCCCCAGACGGTCAATCGGGGGCTTAAGACGTTTTCTATTTTTGGTCAACAGCTGGGGATTAACTCAAAACTCACGCACTCTGTAGGGGCGGGTGATTCAGATGAATCTGGGGTGGAAACAGAAGAATCCTTAACAAAACCCGCCCCTACAACTCAAAACTCAAAACTCAAAACTCAAAACTATTTACCGCCGACGCTCTTGCAGCTGACGATATACGGCTCGTAAATCAACGCGATGGTGAGCTAAAGCAACGAGACTGTGGTATAGGAGGTCAGCAACTTCACCAGCGATCGCGCCCTTGTCATCATCTTTACAAGCCATCACCACCTCAGCTGCTTCTTCGCCGATCTTCTTGAGAATCTTGTTATCACCGCCAGCAAACAGCTGGCGGGTATAGGAACCTTCTCCGGGGCGATCGCGGCGATCGCAGATCACAGCAAATAGGTCAGATAAAGTATCTGCTGGCGGTGGTGCCTTTTCTCCATCTACTTGATGAAAACAGCTGCGTTCGCCCGTATGACAGGCAATGTCTCCTACCTGTTCTACAGTAATCAGCAGGGCGTCGCTGTCACAGTCGTAGCGGAGCGATCGCACTTTCTGTATATGACCAGAAGTTTCCCCTTTATGCCAAAACTCGGAACGGGAACGACTCCAAAACCAAGTTTCTCTGGTTTCTAAAGTCTTCTGTAGCGACTCCCGATTCATCCAAGCCATCATCAGGACAGTGCCATCCAAATAATCTTGAATAATAGCTGGCACGAGTCCCTGCTCGTTGTAACGGATTCTCTCGACTGGAATAGCTTGACTCAAGGCAGTGGGTTCCGCAGCTGACATATGTATATTTCAATTCTTAATAGGGATTTATCCATCTTATTTCGCCGGGGTACTGCGACCATAACGCTCTCTTGGTGTGGTCGTAGGCGAAATAGGCTGATGAATCGCTTAGGTTCTATAAATTTTGATTTGTTTGCTAGGATTAACCCTCAGTAGGGTAATTTATAAGTTTATCGTCTTTTAATCAACACAAAGGTGTATCTTAGGGCATACTTTTCAGCATCCAACTAAGGAGATAGCTTTGGTTAGCACAAGGAATTTGAATACCACCAAGTCAGAAGAGATTTTCACTGCCGCCCAGAAGCTGATGCCGGGAGGCGTCAGTTCTCCAGTCCGAGCCTTCAAATCAGTGGGAGGACAACCCATCGTCTTTGACCGGGTGAACGGAGCCTACATCTGGGATGTCGATGGCAACAAATACATCGACTACGTGGGCACCTGGGGACCAGCTATTTGCGGTCATGCCCATCCGGAAGTCATCACTGCCTTGCACGAGGCGCTAGAAAAAGGTACCAGCTTCGGTGCCCCGTCGGTGCTGGAAAATGTGCTGGCGGAAATGGTGATTGATGCTGTTCCCAGCATTGAAATGGTGAGGTTTGTCAACTCGGGGACTGAAGCTTGTATGGCTGTCCTGCGGCTGATGCGAGCCTTCACCGGTCGCGACAAACTGATCAAGTTTGAAGGCTGCTACCACGGCCATGCCGATATGTTTCTCGTCAAGGCTGGTTCTGGCGTTGCTACGCTGGGGCTTCCCGACTCCCCTGGCGTCCCCAAATCAACAACCAGCAACACTCTAACTGCTCCTTTCAACGATTTAGAAGCCGTCAAAGCCCTATTTGAAGAAAATCCCGACCAAATTGCTGGTGTGATTCTAGAGCCGGTGGTGGGCAATGCTGGTTTTATTCCCTCCGATGCTGGATTCCTAGAAGGCTTGCGGATGCTTACCCAAGAGCATGGGGCATTACTGGTATTTGATGAAGTGATGACCGGGTTCAGAATTGCCTACGGTGGCGCTCAGGAAAAATTTGGCATCACCCCGGACTTGACAACCTTGGGTAAAGTTATCGGTGGCGGCTTGCCCGTGGGAGCTTACGGAGGACGCCGGGATATTATGTCAATGGTGGCACCAGCTGGGCCGATGTATCAGGCTGGAACTCTTTCTGGCAATCCTTTGGCGATGACTGCTGGTATTAAGACGCTGGAGTTGCTGCAAAAACAGGGCACATACGATCGGCTGAACCAAATTACTAAAAAGCTATCAGACGGTTTGTTGCAAATTGCTAAAGAAACTGGTCATGCGGCCTGCGGTGGTCAGATTAGCGCCATGTTTGGTCTGTTCTTCACTCAAGGGCCAGTTCACAACTATGAGGACGCGAAAAAGTCTGACCAGAGTAAGTTCAGCCGCTTCCATCGCGGTATGTTAGAACGCGGCGTTTATTTGGCACCTTCTCAGTTTGAGGCTGGGTTTACTTCCCTAGCTCACACAGAAGAAGACATTGAGCGCACGTTGTCGGCGGCGCGGGAGGTTATGTCTAGTTTGTAATATTCAACCATGATTGTTTTTTAAACGCAGAGGATCGCCAAGGTTAACGCAAAGGAACGCAAAGAATTAATTTCTCTGCGTTCCTTTGCGTAAAAACTCTGCGTCCTTTGCGTTTAAAAACTTTCTAACGATAGTTGGTAAATTGCAGAGCGACTGGGAAATCTTCCTGCTTTAATCGCTCAATAGCCAGTTGCAGGTCGTCTTTGGATTTAGCAGAAACACGCACAGAATCCCCTTGAATTGAGGCTTGCACTTTTTTAAATTCGTCCCGCATTAACTTAGTGATTTGTTTGGCGATTTCCTGGCTGATACCTTTACGGAGTTTTATTTCCTGGCGGACGCGATTGCCACTGGCTGATTCTACTTTGCCGTAGTCAAATATTTTCAACGATAGGTTACGTTTAGCGGCTTTGGTTTGTAGTACGGTGTGAACGGCATCCAAAGTAAATTCACTATCAGTACTAACTGTAATCGCCTCATCGCCTAGATCTAAGGTGGTTTGGGTGTCTTTGAGGTCGTAGCGGCTTTTGATGTCTCGAACTGTTTGGTCTACAGCATTTACTAATTCTTGCCGGTCGAAATCGCTAACAACGTCGAATGAATAGGTAGAAGCCATAAATTAAGTTATTAGTTGTTGGTTGTTACAGCACTTACACAGCTGAAACGGTTTTCTGTGCCTCTATCCAATTGGGAAGGCGTTGCCCCCATTTTCCTTGGTAGTTCAACAGAAAAAAGCTATAGATGATGATTGGCACTCAATAGGCTCAGGACAATCAAGGTAGCAGTGGAAAGGGTGCCAATGCCAAACATGAGCGATCGCGCTATGGGCACATTGAGTATATAAAAGACCGAGTGGAAGAACCGGGCAATCACAAATGCGATCGCGGCTCCGGCTGCCAGAGATGAATTCTGACCTGTCACGTATGCCATGAGGGCGGCGGCGACAAAGGTCATAAAAGTTTCAAACGAGTTCTGGTGTGCCCAAGTTGCCCGTTGAGCATAGGGAGGCAGCTTATCAAACAGGGCACGGGGCGCTGCCATATCAAACCCCACCTGGGCACGACCATAAGCCACGACCAGAAAGGGCAGATAAATCAACACAGCCGCTGCGGCAATAGAGTCGAGCAGAATTGCAGACACGGGTAAAGTCATAGCCTAATCAAAGTAGAACAGGGTAACGACTTTGCGTTGGTCTTCGGCATCTTGGCAGCTTGTTAACAAGGTGTGGCTGTCATGAAAGGCAAAGCAAATCAACTGCTGACACCTAGAAACAATTTCCTGATTGCAGATGGCACTGGCTTCGGCAAGTGACAAAGTGTCATTTTCAGGATTTTCTACCAAGTGCATTACCTGTTGTAGCTGCTCTTGGGATTCTCGTGGTTGACGCTCCAGGCTTTGCGGCAAAATGACCGTCAGCAGGCTGGGGTCAGCTCGCATTGCACCTTTAATCGCAGCTGAATTGGTGCCAGCTGCACCAGAGGTGATGATCCGATTCCCTGATAAAACCAGGGCGTAGCTCATCATCTCTATTAAATGCTGGTGAGTGATGGGAACATGACGCGAACCTAGCAAGGCAATCCGTTTAGCACCTGTTTGCTGGATTGTTGCGAGTTCTTGCGCTAAGGCATCTATCTTGGGGATGTCTATTGATTGGCTCAAAGACGGCATCAAGCTGAACAACCTAGTTATTTTAGCAGACACAGCGGCTGTCGCGATGGCGTTTTGGTGTTTTATTTGCCGATTCCCCAGCGACGCAGGAAAGTGGGGAATATTTGCCCATTATTTTAAATCTGTGCTATAGTTAAAAACTGTGCGGACGCATAGCTCAGTTGGTTAGAGCACTACGTTGACATCGTAGGGGTCACTGGTTCGAGTCCAGTTGTGTCCATTTTTTCCTGCTGAAATCAACCTATCGCTGTGATTCTGGTGCTTTACACGTTCTAGGGCAATTTACTACTAGAGGTGTCTGACATAAAAACTGACATAAAGCTGACCCTAGCTGACCTAGCAGACAGTACCGGGGTACTAACGCTTCGTGTGCCGGGGAAATGTTGCTCAATAATGACAACAGCTATAACCTTGCCGTAACTGGTGATGCACTGTTGCCAAAGCTTCTATCCGGCGATATCCGCTTGAAATATGCCAAAAATATGGTGGAAATTGTATTGTATAAGGCTATTAAGAATATCACCTAGCAGTTACTTTGCATCAATCTCCTATGCCTAAGCCCAAAATTCCTCGAATTGAACAGCTTAGAGTACAAAACTACCGTGCTCTACATAATCTTGAACTGAAAAATATTACGCCACTAACAGTATTTTTGGGACCAAATGGCAGCGGCAAATCGACGATTTTTGATGTGTTTGCATTTCTATCCGAATGTTTCCAGTTTGGGCTGCGTCGCGCTTGGGATCGACGGGGACGGTTTCGCGAACTGCGTACTAGAGGCATGGAAGGTCCTATATGCTTTGAGTTGAAATATAGGGAAAAGCCGCAAGACCCCATCATCACTTACTACCTTTCTATCGCCGAAGGAACTCGTGGACCTTATATTGTAGAAGAATCCCTTCAATGGCGACGTGGACAAACGGGTAAACCCTTCACATTCTTGACCTTTAAAGAGGGAATAGGTGAAGTCATAAGTGGTGATATGCCCGAAAAAGAGGACGCACGTATCCCCCAAAAACTCGACTCCTCTGATATTCTCGCAGTTAATACCCTCGGGCAATTTGCCAGCAATCCTCGTGTAAGTGCTCTTAGGCGGTTCATAAGCGGTTGGTACCTATCATACTTGACGGCCGATCATGCTCGCGGTACCCCTGAAGCTGGTCCGCAAGAAAGACTTTCTGAAACGGGTGATAACTTACCTAACCTCATTCAATACCTTAAGGAGCAACATCCAGATCGGCTTGAGCGCATTTTGACTACCCTGGCTCGTCGTATCCCTCGACTAGAAAGCATAGAGGCTGAAATGATGCAAGATGGGCGCTTACTTTTACAGATAAAAGATGCTCCCTTTCAAAGACCCATTTTGGCTAAATTTGCCTCAGATGGCACACTCAAAATGCTGGCATACCTAACTGTTCTTTATGACCCTGACCCACCGCAACTGATTGGGATTGAAGATATTCCGCAGAAGTTGTCCTTGAAAACCTGTTGCCCAAAATTTTACCGTCCGATGTTGAGTTTGGAATTCACTCGTTTCAAGGTAAACAGGATTTACTGAAGAAACTTCCTCAGCGACTCAAAGGATATCGCTCCTGGTTGCCAGATGATTGGCGGATACTTGTCCTTTGCGATCGGGACAATGATGATTGCCGAAAATTGAAGAAAATGCTTGAGGGCTCTGCCATACTCAGCGGATTTACTACTAAATCAAGCACGTCAGACCAACAATTCACTGTGCTTAATCGGATTGCAATTGAAGAACTAGAAGCATGGTTTCTGGGAGATGGGAAAGCCATTGAGCAAGCATATCCGCGCGTATCAGCAACCTTTGTAAGTCAAAAACGCTATCGTAACCCCGATGCCATTAGTGGAGGAACATGGGAAGCACTACAGTCCTTGTTGCAAAGTAAGGGATACTTTGCGGGGGGGATAAACAAGATAGAGGCTTCTTGGAATATTTCTCAATTCATGGAGATTCAGAATAATTGCTCTGCCAGTTTCCAACACTTTTACTCTGGTTTAATGGCTTTAATTGGACAAATCTGTTGACCTATTGTTTGGGGATTAAGTATTTAAATTTCCTGACACTATTACGGGCGATCGCTCGTGAGTTAGTCAAAGCAGTTCGCGGCAACGTCTCGATCGACTGGACGGAAAGAGAAACCGTCAGAGCCAAACTCCGCGCCATTGTAATAAGCATTATTGCTAAAAATAAATTTGGTAGCCGATAAACAATTAGGGAAAATGCCCTTAAGCATCGGCTACCAAAAATTACTCACGCGGCGCTTATCTTGGGTAACGCTCCACCATTCCAAAAACGGGCGTTACTTTCGACTCTGCAACCTTAGGAACTAAAAGGCCTCCCGCATAAATCTGGGGATTCATTTCTGCGATTTGGGTATAAGATTGCCGCACCTGAGCATTCACTGCAACAGTTTTGACATCGTACATTTGCATACCCATATTCGGGTATACGCCAAGGCCGATAATCAACACCAAAAAGCAGGCAGCAATAAACACTTCACGAGGTCTGGCATCGATAAATGGTGCATTTATAGGCAAGCTACAGTTTGTACCGAAGCAAACCGGCTCCTGATTTCCCTGATTCTGCAAATCTGCATCCGTAAGGTCGCACACAGGTGCAATGTCGCAGGTAGGTACTTCACCAGAATTGAAAAATACCTGTCGCAGCATGGAAAGCAGATAAATCGGGGTGAGGATGACTCCTACAGCGGCTAAAAATACTGTCACTATACGGAAAGTTGAGCTGTAGATATCGCTCGTTGTCATACCTACGAAAACCGAGAGTTCGCTAGCAAAGCCACTCATCCCCGGCAGAGCCACCGATGCCATCACACCCATCGTAAACAGGGCGAATACAGTCGGCATTGCCTGACCAATACCGCCCATTTCTTTCATCATCATCGTGTGAGTGCGATCGTAAGTCACCCCGGCTAAAAAGAATAGTAATGAAGCAATTAAACCGTGGGAGATCATTTGCAGCATTGCGCCGTTGATTCCCAAGTCAGTAAACGACGCAATTCCCAACAGGACAAATCCCATGTGAGAAACCGAGGAATAAGCTAGGCGACGCTTCATGTTCGTCTGGGCAAAGGAGTTAAATGCACCGTAGATAATATTGACAACGCCCAGAATCGCTAAAACGGGTGCAAAGTAAACGTGTGCATCAGGCAGAAGTCCTAAATTTAGGCGAATCAGACCGTATCCGCCCATTTTTAGAAGTACGCCTGCCAGTATCATTGATATGGGAGAGGATGCCTCACCGTGTGCATCCGGTAGCCAAGTGTGCAGTGGAAAAACAGCTAGCTTGACCCCAAAGGCAACTAGCAATCCTGCATAAAGCAGCAGTTCTAAAGCAAGTGGGTAATCCTTCAAGCCAAGTTCGACCATATCAAAGGTCAAATTGTCGCCGTAGAATGCCATTGCCAAACCAGCAACCAAAATAAAGATGGAAGCGGCAGCAGTATATAGTAAGAACTTCATCGCCGCGTACTGACGCTTCTGACCACCCCAAATTGAGACGAGTAGGTAGACAGGAATCAGTTCTACTTCCCACATAATGAACAGTAGCAGTATGTCTTGGGCGACAAATACCCCTATCTGTGCGGAATACAGCACAAGCATCAGGAAATAGAAGAGGCGGGGTTTAAGATCAACTTGCCACGCCGCAAACATTGAGAGTGTCGTTACTAATCCTGCCAAAAGCACAAGCGGGACTGAAACTCCATCGATCGAAACTGCCCAGTTCAGACTTAACTGAGGCACCCAGGCATATTGCTCCACGAGTTGAAAAGTAGCACTCCTGGGATCGTAATGCTTCCAAAATACGTAGCACATTAAAACAAAGTCTGCGATACCCACACCCAGGGCATACCACCGTACGCGCTTGCCGTCGTTATCCGGCAGAAAAGGAATAAGCAGTGCAGCAAGGAGTGGCAGCAGGACAATCGTGGTAAGCCAGGGAAATCGATCCACTATCATGAGACTAAGAATTAATACTTATTTCGGAATGTCATTATCTTATTAAACTTTGTAAACATTTATTTATAAATATTTCACATAGATTGGTCGAGATGGATAAACAGCAGATTGCAAGTTGGTGAAGTACAGAAATACCCCACCCGCGCTCCCTTGCCCCCTCCCCTCGACTTCGGGGAGGGTTGGGGAGGGGTGTACTCCTTTTAGATGCAAAGCGCTGTAAGTTCTTTAGAATAACTGGTCATGGTCGTTTATAAGCTCGATAGAGCCTATCCTCAAATGACCGCATAATTCAAGAAATTACAAAACTTCGACAATTCCCCGTTGACCGTCAATCCGCACCAACTGACCATCTTGCAAGAATTGAGTTGCATTATGGACATCCATCACTGCTGGAATACCATACTCGCGGGCAACGATCGCACCATGAGAAAGTCGCCCCCCTACTTCTGCAATCAACCCACCCGCACGAGCCAACAGCGGTGCCCAGCCAGAGTCGGTGTATGGTACAACCAAAATAGTTTGCCGATCGATATCGGAAATTCCTTGTAAATTACGCAGGACTTTTACCCGACCCTCTACTTGCCCAGGACTGGCACCAATTCCTTGCAGTTTGCTTCTGGGTTGTTGGTTGCTGGTATTAAAGTATGCAACTGGCGGTGCATTGCCATAAACTAGCGGGGGTACGACGGTCAGTTGGCTGTCTTGTTCGAGTTGCACTCGCCTTTGTTGCACCAACTGCGGTACACGCTCCCTCAATTCTGGATCAGAACCCGCAACCAGACTACGAATTTCAGAGAACTCTAAGAAAAAGATATCCCCTTCACGAGAAAGCAAACCCGACTTTAACCAAGCTTGCTCCAACGCTACAAAACTCCAACGCAATTGCGCTAACAGCTGACTATATACCTCCGTAACCCGCCCCTTGAGATTGATACGTCCCTGTACCGCCTTGGCTTTCCATCCTTTGCGTCCTATAGCGCTAACGCGCATGGCTTCGCTAGTGCGTCTTTGCGGTTCATTCTCTCCAGAACCCTTCTCCATCGCCAGAAACTGTGCAAACAAATCCCGCACTGGTCGAGGATCTTCTTTCCAAGTAGGAACAGCTATATCAGTTCCCACCTCGCTAAGATAGCCATACCTGTCCAGCCATTGATTAAATTGTTCTAAGATGCGATCGCCATCAGATATTTCCGCCAGCATCTTAAAGATGGTTGAACTCTGGGGTGCTTGCTCGGCGGTGGATAATAGATGACGGGCATCATCAGCTAGTTGCTGGAGCGATCGCATTGAAGCCACTTCCGGCGTCTGACTATTGTCGATTTCACTATCTTTAACTTTCAGCATCCCTTGTCGCAGCGCCGCACTTAAAGGAGCCAGAATACTGTAGTAAGTTGCCCGCTTCAGCACCTCCAAAATTGTGTCTATTCGTTCCAATAGCGCTGCTGGGGATAACTTTGATGCCGATTGACTATTCAGCTGGCTCAATGTTGGGGCAAACTGATGCCGATAATCTCGCTCAAAATCTTTCTCTAAACTCCATTCCCTACCTAGTAACCGCATTAATCCAGGCACATTCTTCAAAGTAGAACGCAGCGGTGGTTTACTAAACTTTGCCCCTCTGGTGAGAAACTCCAAACTTTCCGGTGGCAAACCCATACGCAGGAAAATATCCCCTAGGAGAGAGGCGTTGAAGTAGGCGTGGGAATAGTGCAGCGTGGCGGTTTCAGGGAAATCTAATCCCCGCGATCGCTCTCCCAAAACTAAAGTAAATATCTCTCCCCAAACTCCGCAGGTCAAGGGACGATTAATCGACCACGTTAGGGGGCGGATCTGTCCCGGAATCACTTCTGCGGCAATTTTGCGCGTCCAGATAGGTTGCAGCGTGGTGATAGGTCGCGATTGCAACAACCACAAACTTTGACCGTCGTGACTCCACTCAATATCCTGAGGGATGCCGTGATAGCGGCCTTCTAGCTGACGTGCTAAGTAAGCAACTTGTTGAATCAACCTGGGCGGCAGATCTCCACTTCCCTCAACTTCTAGTTCCAGATCTTCTGGCAAAACCCAGAAGGGATGCTGAGGTGGAATAGTGCGATCGCTTTGAAGGTTCGACTCTAAATCGGCTGGCGTAACAATAACCCGGTATTGTTCTGGGGTAAACTGTCCAGAAACAATGCGACTGGCTTCTCCTGGCAATGCCTCAATCACCACTGCATCGCCTTGCTGAGTAATCGGATCGCGGCTGAAAGCGACTCCAGAAAATACGCCCGAAACTTGTTTTTGAATTAGCACTGACATTGAGGCTTCTGGGGTGCCCCTGTCGCGCCGATACTGCACAGCAGCTGGATGATCGTAAGAAGCTAGACAACGATTAATCGCTGATTGCAAGGCTTCTGGGCTGGTAACATTCAAGATAGTTTCGTATTGCCCAGCGGCTGATGCCTGCTCTGAGTCTTCCCCTACAGCTGAAGACCTAGCCACAAGGGGTTCTGCAACAGAAGGCTGGAGGAATTGAATTAAAGGTTCTGGGTCATCCCCAGCCGGAATTACCCATCCATCTGGGACGGGGTAGCCCCAACGCTTCAGCTGGGATAAAGTTGCCGCTTTTTGCCCGACTTTGGCTGCGTCCAGCTGTGCGTCCAGAGAAAGTATGGCGCGATCGCCTCTAAAAAAACGAAACACAGTTTGAGAATCTGTCCTAGCTTGCTCAGAGTCAAGGTCTAAGTCATCGGGAATTTTTTGATATATCCAGCCTATTACAACAGAAAGTGCGATCGCCATGGCAATTCTGGCACCCTCGTGCGGGTGTAACAGTGCCAATATTAAGGGCAACAAAATTAAGACTCCCAGACGCCCAGAGTTGCGATCGCGCAAAATTGTAAAGCCTATTCCCCCAATGAGAAATACAAATAACACTGCTCTCCAATCATGGACAACCATACCCCAGACAGCATTTGTCGTCCCCGCGCCTCGCCCCATCAAGTAACGCCCCATCACTAACGCAATCAGGGCGATTAACTCCCATGTCGGATCAGCTGGAAAAAAAGCACGGGCTATTAAGACAGCTGCTATTCCCTTCAAAGCCTCCGACAGCACAGCGAGAATACCGACAATGGTTCCCCCGTGATAAAAAGCAGCGGAGACTGAAACATTACCTGTGCCTAGTTGTGCCAGATTACGCCTTGTGAGGGCGTATGTAATCCACCCGATCAGGGGTAGCCCGCCCAATAGTGGACAGAGTATAAAGATCACAAGAGATCCCCAAACCTGCGTTAGCGTCATGAGACAACTTAAATGAGTGGGATTTTTTTATCCTAACTATTGCATTTATTACGTAGCGGTGGAAATAGGCAAGCACCGTTCTTTTCCAAGAAATATCATGCCAGCGAGTTTTCACAAGCAAAAACACTTTTCTAATGAACCACAAAGACGCAAAGGCACGAAGGAAAAAGCTCTAGATAAAGTTCACAAATGATTTAAGATTGCTGTGGAAGGAAGCACAGTTTTATATTTTAAGTGCGTAAGTACTAATATAAAGATGAATTAATTGTTTTTATTGCCATATTCTGCATACTATTATATTTTATATAATGTCAATTTAAAATTCAAATTTTACTTGAGCTGTCTTGTGCCGTATGAACAGCCGTATACTATTTGGCATTGTCAGTGGAACAACGATGTTCGCTACCATATTCGCGATAGGCACCTTGCCAGCATTAGCTGAGAGATACCAGATAGATCGTTACTACAGAGGTCCCTTGTGCTTAAACCTGGGGCAGTTCTCAGGGCAGAGGGCTGTTAGAGTTGAATGGGGAGCATGGGTTGCTCAAAAAACCATAAATGGTGACCTAAATAATGAACAGCTTATATCTTTCAGGGCGCAGGGCAACAATGTGCCTAACATAGATATATATGGCATCAACAATGCTCAGCTTAGGAGAAGTGAGTGCGATCCAAGATTTCCAGAGAATGGTCTTAGCTGGATTCATACTCTAGATTGGTCTCGGCGTTAAGCTAAACGTGATGTGAGGTTGCCCCATGCTAAGGCATACGCCTACGCTATGGCATCTTTTAACTAAGCCGTCTTACTTAGGATATATGCGAAAAGTCGATTAATGATGTTTATTTACCGCTTTTATCAAGCCAATAAAATATCTGCCAAAGTTATTTGGAAAGATAGGATTTTAGTAACGATTTAACAATGCTGTAATTATTAAAATGGATGTTTAATAAGCGTCAAAGCTTTACGTATCAAGGCATTTTATTCGGTTTTGCAGTTGTCCTCGATCTCATAGCCAGCCAATTACAAATAGCTCCTAGTTGGGGTCAAGCGACTGTAACTCCTCAAGCTGCACCTTTAAGCAATTCTGAAAGTAAAGAATTACCGCTAGAAGTTCAGTTGAGCCAAGCAAGAGAGCTACGGGATCGGAATGAATTTGCTGCCGCGATCGCTATTTACCTAAAAATTCTCCAAAAAGAGCCTCAACAGCGGCAAGCTCGTGAAGAATTGGCTTTGACTTATGGCTATAATCAAGAGCACGAAAATAGTATTCGCCTGTACAAGGCTTTAATTGCAGAAGAGCCTCAAAATATTAACTTGAAACTGCAACTTGCCAGAGTTACTAGCTGGAAAGGAGACCATAGCGAAGCGATCGCACTTTACGAAGCCATCCTCGCACAAGATCCTAATAATCGTGATGCTAGTTTAGGTCGAGCAGAAGTATTGAGTTGGGCAGGAAGACACGATGAGTCCATCAAAGCTTATGAAGCGATTTTACAACGAGACCCTGGAAACCTGCAAGTGCAGTTAAGTCTAGCTCAAGTATTGAGTTGGGCAGGAAAGCGGGAGGAATCGCTGAAAATTTACCAGGAAATTATAGACCGAGATCCTGGAAACTTGCAGGCACAACTCGGTCGCGCTCAAGTAACTGCCTGGTCTTCTAAGTTAAAAGAATCATTAGCACTGTATAACGATATATTGCAGCAGCATCCTAATTCAATTGAAGCTCTGCAAGGACGAGCGCAAGTCACGCTGTGGTTAGGACGAGATCGAGAAGCTATTTCCTTGTACCGTCAAGCACTAGAGCAATTTCCGCGATCGCCTGAACTGCGTCTAGAGTTAGCCCGTGTCTATCAGTCTCAACAAAAAATTTCCTTAGCGCTTAACGTACTTCAACCCCTGATCGACTCTAAAAATAAACAGACACTGCAACTACTGCGAGAGATTCAAGCTGTGTATGCCACTACCGATTTTCGTAGCGATCGCAATAACTTTGGTCAAAGTAATCAATCTCTACAACAAACCGTTCGTTTCCGAATTAACAATAGCGATACTGTACAACAAGTTCAGACAGGTTTTAATTCCTTTGAGCAACGTAACTTTGATACTGTCAATAACATTCCTATTCAACTAGGAATAGAAGGCAGAATTGACCCCGTAAGCATCCGAGGATCTGTAGGTGTTGATCTATTCAACCGTTTACCTGCGGTTCCTCGTGTTAGTACGGAAATTAGTACCCAGATTTTGCCCAAAGTTTCCCTATCTGGTGTTGTAGACTATGGGGCATATAAGTCTAACGTTCAAACTTTAGAGAATAAAATCACCGCTTTACAATTAGGCTCAAACTTATACTGGCAAATAGATCGCCACACTGGACTATTTAGCCTTTATCGTTGGGGTTCTTATAATGATGGCAATCATGAACAGCAGTTTTTAATTAAACTAGAGCGTCAATTAGGACAGTTTTTTATAGCGGGCAGCGTGTTTAACTGGAGTTACGAGAAAGATCCACAAAATGGTTATTTTGCACCGCCCGATTTTCTGGTATACGCTGGTGAAGTTGGTTGGGAAGGAAATCTATTTGAACCTTTAAGATGCCGCCTCTCTAGTACCTTGGGACTTCAGCGACTTCTAGGTGAATTTACAAACGCTAATACCTATCAAGGTCGTTGTACAGCTAGGTTTTCGCCTACTTTTGAGGCAGATTTAGGTTATGGCTATAGTAACGTTCGAGATCAGAATAGCGGCGGCAGTGGTTACAATAACCGAACATTTACTGGTCAAGTTCGCTTCTCTTTTTAGCTGCGCTGTGGGAAACGTCCAGATGGGGCGGGAAACGGCGATGGCAGGAAGCCGACCTAGCATACCTAGAGCAAGCGCCTTCGACACTTACGCTATTTGGCGTAGTCCGATTGCGCTATTTGGCCGAGAACAACCAAGTGCTGAGAAAGTAATGTTAGAGATATTTGGGTAAATATATGTTGTTGAATAAAGCGAGAAATTAGGTTGACAGTGCTTTTTCATTTCTGCTCTTACCAGTTGATAAATGCTGCTAACGCTTTTGCTTAGCTAGAAAAATCTGCATCTTTACAGTAATCATTATTCTGAGCGAGCGTGTTAATTGGAGGTAGCTTTTTTAAAATTAGGCACTTTAAAATGCTATTCTATAGCGATTTAGCGTGCTCTTTAGCTCCAGCGCCAGAGGCAAAAAGCTCATTAAATTCTGATATTTTGTTCACTGTATTAAAGCTGCCACCCATGCGCTTTAAATACTAAAAAACATTGTTAGCTTTCCCTATCGGTGGAAGTAATGAATATGTAAAATTAAATATTCATATATATTTAATGGCGCAAATAGTCTGTGATCTGCAATAAAATATTTAATTTATGCGAACTAGCAAGCAAATTAAAGCAGAGATCGAGGATGAATTTGGTTTTTTTCCTCCTTTCTTTGAACCAGCCCTAGAGAACCCATATGTATTGGATAACCTGTGGCAACAGACGCTAGCGGCATATATTAATAATCCTTTTTCCTCCGTATTCAACGAAAAGCTTTCTGCCTACCTAGCACGCTACTGTACCGTTTCCTATTGTCTAGTTTGCCACAGTTGTTCTTTACGCCGTCTAGGCATAAAGGGATCGGAGGTGTTGCATCTGGTAGTATCACCTCCGCCGTCTGCAACAGAAATCCACTTTCACCTCAGCGTGCTTAAGGCACACTCCCATGAGTTGACAACCTTGTCAAAGTTAAACTCACTCCTGGAAGAAAGTTTACTGCGCTGCTCAATATTTATTTCCATAGAACAAAAGCAAGCAGAGTTCTGCCGCCAGCAACTGCGTCATCTACTGGGAACTGAGAATTATGAACGCTTAGTCATCTTTGTTGCTTATCTTAAGACTTGTCATCTATGGATGGAAGCTCATCCAGAAATTTTATATGAAGCTGACAAGCGAGCAGAAGAGCATCTTGCTGACTTATTCAAGGAAGAGTCTGCTTTAGCTGATTTCTTCCAAAACTATGTTGAGAGGGTTAATCGCGAAGACTTGGAGAAGACGTTTCATCTGACTAATCTTACCTCGCACAAATCAAATCAGAAACTGGCACAAGCTGCTGCTAATGATGTGCGATTTGCAGAAGCTATCAATTCAGCTTCAGATGGAGTCATCATTGTAGATCCTCACCAAGAGGATAAGCCGATCATTTACTCAAATCCAGCTTTTTCTAAAATCACTGGATACCGACCAGATGAGATTATTGGTCGCAACTGGCGTTTTTTGCAGGGTTCAAATACAGACCCTCCAATGGAGGAGCTTTTACGCACGGTAATTGCTCAAAATAGGGAAGTAAAAGTTACCCTGCTCAACTATCGCCAAGATAGTCATCCTTTTTGGAATGAACTCAAAATATATCCGGTTTTTTCTCAGGAAGGGGAATTATTATACTTGGTTAGCGTCTGTGCAGATGTCACGGAAAAATTGGAAGCTAGTGGTGCTCTGGTAACAGCCAAATTCCCGCCAAACATTGAATTTACAAAAAGTCCAAAAATATCAAATACAAAGCGAGAAGCGTGGATAGAAGGAATCCGTATTTTGGCAGTAGTCATGATTCTGCTTTATCATGCTCAACTGTTGTTTACTGATTATGCTTTCACACCGCAGCCAACAGGTTTAATTGACAACTTACAGCAACTGTTTACATTAACTAGGGAAGGCAGCTTTCTCGAGCAACTAGCGCATATTTTTACTATCCCCGTGTGGTTCGGTTTTCAGTTCGTGGATTTTTTTGTGCTAGTGAGTGGTTTTAGCCTAGTACTTTCTTTACGAGGTCATCAGTTAGAACCTATCGCCTTCCTCAAGAAGCGTTTGCTACGCCTGCTGTGGCCTTTTTGGACAGTAGCTTGGCTATCTTATCCTGTGCTTTGGGCTATCGGCATTACCACCAACAGCTATATACCTGATGCATGGCATACTTTTGCCGCCGCAACCTTTCCTTTACTATTCAGTGTTCGCGGCGAGTTGCTTCTTGCTACCAGCGGCCCTTGGTGGTTTGTACCACTAATTATCTGCTTTACACTTATCTTCCCTGTTCTTTGGCAACTGCAAGAGCGCTGGGGGGCGCGTAACTTGCTGCTTGTGAGTACGCTGCTGACAATCGGTTATCGGGCGTTAGCCGTTTACGTACTTGGAGGGCATCCCACTTATGTCATCCTGGACACCCCTGCGGCGGAGCAACCTTTCCAAATCTTCTTGTCCAAGCTGAGTATCTTTGTGGTGGGGATGGTGGTTGCACAAGCCTATAAACAAGGAAACAGCCCCATTTCTTGGAGCGATCGCCAAGCACTTTTGGTAGGCATCCCGCTGTATGTCCTCGGTTTTGTTTGTCAGTTTTATTGGTTGGGCTGGGTGTTTGCTGACTTGCTAGTGCCACTTGGGCTGACGCTAATCTGCATGGTTGTATCGCGTAGTCTGAGTCGTTCGCCTCGTATGCAGACTTTAATGATCCAGCTAGGCAGATACAGCTATAGCTTTTTTCTCATTCACAACTTTGTCGTAGACCGCACCCTCAACCTGCTGGTTAAAGGTAATCCCCGATTATACTACCTGCTGCTACCTGTGATGGTTGTAGGGACGCTGCTTCTCGCTGTCCTGGCAGATTACATTCAACCGCTACTCCAGCGGAGTGTAGTTGCGGTTCTACGCGATATCAGCTACATATTGACGCGATCGCATATCGCGCCACAGCGGACTTGGATTCCCATAGAAGGCGATCGCGTCTGCTATCTAAATAAACCGGGCTGGACAGTATTGAAAGTAGAACGGCTTCTCGATGCTAAAGAATTTTATATATGCCAAATTGCTAAAGATGGTCAAGTTTTATGGGTAAATGAGAAAAAACTGCAATTAGATAAAAGTGTCTCAGATCTAAGAGAAACTACTATCCAACCCAATACCACCTTACATAAGAAAGGTAAGTTTTTTGCTAATTTATTTTTTAAAAAGTGGCCTTTTAGTTTAGATAAAATTATCTTTAGCAACACCGTAATTATTGGTGTTCCCACCATTTTATATTACTACCTACGCCAGAGTGGATGGACTCTTCTTGGTCTGCATCTCACGATTGCCAGTGCTTATCTTTTTACCTCACTGATGATGATGTATGAAGCAACATTAGTTTGGTGTAAAAGCTTAGTTAAGGATAAGGTAAAAGCTAAAAAAAGCAAGTTTAATCGTTTTTTTCAGTCGTTCAGAGCCACTCTGGGTATCAGAAAATTTAGACCTTCCCAAGCTACAAGACCATTACCGCGTTGCTCATGCATCGTAGTTGCCTATCTGCCGAACGAGCAAGATATTATCCTCGATACCCTCACCCATATCCTCACGCAAGTCCAGCATCCACAGAGTGGACTGGAATTAATTCTTGCTTATAACAGCCCTGTAGAACTCCCAGTAGAGGAAGAACTGCGTCATCTGGCGGCACTTTACCCGGAACTGCGTCTCCTGCGTGTAGAGGAGAGCAAGTCAAAAGCGGAGAATCTGAACGCTGCTATTCAGGTTGTCACGGGCGTTATCACTTGCATCCTAGATGCCGATCACCACCCTTGTGCCGATTGCTTCGTGCGTGCATGGCAATGGCTAGAGCATGATTACGACGTAGTTCAAGGACGTAGCATTATTCGCAATTATGACGACAATCTACTCACCCAAATTGTCGCTATCGAGTTCGAGTCTATTTATGGAGTAAGCCATCCGGCTAAGTCCCTCTTGGTAGACACGGCAATTTTCGGGGGGTCAAATGGCTACTGGAATACCTCAGTTCTCAAGCGTATTCGTTTGAATCCCACTATGCTGACTGAGGATATCGATGCTTCTGTACGGACATTGCTCCAGGGATATCGAATTACTCACGACGAAAGTATTGTTTCTACCGAACTCGCCCCAACTAAGTTCAAATCTTTTTGGACTCAGCGTAAACGCTGGGCGCATGGTTGGCTAGAAGTGAGTTTGAAATACCAACGACAGTTTTGGAAATCAGCTCATCTTAATGGTTGGCAGAAGGCTTACTGGACTTATCTGCTGTACTATCGCGAGTTTTTTTCCTTGATTGCTCTGCAAATCTATTCTATTATTTTCAGCCTACTCCTCTATCAAGGCTATTTTACTCTTTGGAGTAACTGGTATTTATGGTTGACGACGCTGATTACGCTCTTAAGTGGTGTTTACCAGACCCTAGTAACAATGCAGGTGGCGTATATTAAATATCCTTTGAGGTATTTCCTTCAGTACGCTCTGCTGACTTTTTTCTACACTGCTCTTAAGCATATGATCTCCCTAGTCGCGCTCTACGACCACTTACAAGGACAGACTGATTGGGTGATCACTCCGCGTCAGATCAATCGGCAGGCGGTGAATGCGAATTCGTAGAAACGATTTATCGATATAACAGGATTTACGCACTTGAAGCCTGAAACCTCGATCCCCCCTAGCCCCCCTTAAAAAGGGGGGAAGCTTGACTCGCCCCCTTTTTAACTCTGTTGGGGAATCTCTAGTGCATAAGTCCTCTATAGGTTCAAGCGTGTCTGTCGCGGTATGCACCTGGCCAAGGACCAATTGGCTCATCTGGCACTTCCAGGGTGCGTGTCTCTTCTTTATAAAGTTGAAAGCCGCGTGCCTGGTAATTGGAGAGTGCATAGGGGCCGTCCAAGCTGCACGTATGTACCCACACCCGCTGTGCGCCCATTGCCCATGCCTGCCTGACACCAACACTTAGCAGGTGTCCCCCAATTCGTTGCCCCCTGAACTGCTGCAAGAGACCGAAATAGACAATCTCGACGTTGCTATGCGGCTGTAATTGCAACTCCATGTAGCCTGCTGGTGTGCCTGAGACATAGGCAACCCAGGTCTGTACCTCTGGGCGTTGCAGGTATTCTAGCCAACGGCTGTAGGTGCCCTCTAAGCGGTCTAGCCAGTAATAGTCACCACCCACGCTGGTGTAGAGGAAGCGGCTAAATTCAGGCGAGGGAATTTCAGCCTGCATCACAAGCAGCTTGGGGTTGTCTGAGAGAGCGGGGCGCAACTGCTCAGGGTCAAGCATTTCTAAATACCAGGTCGTGACATCAACACGCATTCAAGTCACCAGAGCGAATTGGGAGATAAGAGCGATCGCATTTATAGCAATCCTTCAGTTAGCTTTTAGCAATTAGCTTTCAGTTATGGTAGCTGCTATATATATTGTTGAGGATTGTGTGGTTTACAGGCGGTAGAGTAAAATCGCCTGGTTGGAAACCTGGGATTGGCGCAAGCGTCAGGCACACTAGGACTTATCTGCGGACAACTGTGACGGAAAACAAGAACTTTTTCTTACGCAACGTTTGGTACTACGCCATGCCAGGCGGTCAACTCAAACCTGGAAACGCGATCGCTAAAACCTTCCTGGGCGAACCCGTGCTTCTCGCCCGTAGCCGTAATGGTAAAGTATTTGCCTTGCGCGATATCTGCCCGCATCGGGGCATACCCCTGAGTTGCGGGCGGTTTGACGGGCAAGAGGTTGAATGCTGTTATCATGGGTGGCGCTTTGATGAGACTGGACGCTGCACTGCTATCCCATCCCTCGTCGAAGATCAAAACCTGGATTTTAGCCGCTTCCGAGTCAAACAATATCCGGTGCGTGAAGTCCAAGGAAACATTTGGATTTACATGGCAGCAAATGACAAAGCTGATACCCCCTCGCCGGAAATGGATATTCCCTTAATTCCTAACTTCGGCGATCAGCCTTATAAGTTAGTAGTAACGTCACGGTTCCCATGCTTTGTAGATCATGCAGTAGTGGGGTTGATGGACCCTACTCACTCACCTTATGTGCATAATGCTTGGTGGTGGCGAGCAACTCCATCACTTGTAGAAGAAGTCAAAATCTTCGATCCTTCGCCCTACGGGTTTACAATGCGGCGGCATAAAATTGTCAACGTACCACGTCTTTATAGCATCTTGGGGGGCGAACCGGAAACGGAAATTATATTTAGTCTGCCTAGCGTTCGCATTGAAAATCTTACGGCTGGGCATCATCAGGTATCTAATTTAACTGCTGTCACACCTATTTCGGAAACAGAGACGGAAGTTACTACTCTTCTTTATTGGGATATGCCTTTGTTGACAGCACTTAAGCCTGTGTTGCAGCCTCTTGTACGGGCATTTCTCAACCAGGATGGCGATGTGGTCATCAAACAGCAGGAGGGTTTGAAATACAATCCAACTCTGATGCTAATTAAAGATGCTGACACCCAGGCGCGTTGGTACTACCAGTTAAAGGCAGAGTTTGCCCGCGCGATGGAGGAGGGACGACCATTTATTAACCCGGTTAAGGAACAGGTGTTGCGCTGGCGCTGTTGAGAAGAATGAAGTTGTTAAGCTTCAACAAGTTGCTCTACAGCTTTTACCCATGCATTACGACCATTCTTCATATGCCAATACCAATATTCACATCCCCACAACATGACAGTCTCATATCCAACTTGGTTTAGTTTAAGAACTAAGTCGGTGGCTTGGCTGGGGGATGTGCTAGGGTATTCAGATTTATCCATTGCTACTAATTTTTGGTACTCCCAAGGCTCCGCTTGAGCTTCTGCTATCCAATGTTCTTTGCCAGCCTCTTTTAGTTGTTTTTGCCACTCTTGTAGTTTTTGCCAGTAGGATGTTTCTGGTTGCAAATAATAGTCTGGGCTGATTGCCACTTTGGTATAAACGTTGATGCCGATCGCATCCGCTAAATTTATACTAGCTTTAAATGCTCGGTCGTCATGCTCAGCGTTAGCAGACGGTAAACCTATTGCGTTCGTTAATAATATTTTTTGTCCTCGACGTGCTAAGTCTCTGGTCAGTTTCACTTCCTGTTGGACAAAATCATGACTAATAAAACGCCCTGCTGCAACTTCCAGTTGTGTCAAAGGTTCATTTTCCACCTGCCAGTATTTAATGTTTCTGGCGTGCTTGGTATGCTCAACAACTGCTTCAATAAACTTCAGAGTTCGTTCAGCTATAGCCGGGTTAGCGTCTAAGGGCTGATCCTGCCTGGTAGTGTCGTAGCGGGCTTTAAGCCAATCTGGGAAATGGTATTCCGGCCACCGAGGAGCTTTCATTCCAACTGTCAACACTACTTTAATAGAGTGTTTTTGGCTTTCATTGAGTAGCCAGTCAAGGGCTTGAAAGTCAAATTCATTTTCTACCCGTTCGATTTCATTCCAATAGCTGCCTAGCCTGATGACATCAAACCCCATTGAACAAACTTGCTTAAAGGCTTCTTTGTAGTCAATCCCTAGGTAATTACATTGAAGCTGGCTGAAAGTTGTTCCCACTCGTCGAGGGCGTTTTACTTTCGAGTCCATATTGTTCCACTTAAAACCTTGAAGAAGTATAGGTGCAACACTACTTTGTACTAAAATGGATGTAAAGCGTCTTCGATTCATTGCTATATCCAGAATTTTAATAGTTATAAAAGGAAGTTAGTTAAAATCAAAACTAATCAATAAGAATTTCTAGATAAATACTTGTTAGGTCTAAATATTATTCAGTTTGATATTAAATACCAATTTAATTGAGGATTACACTATCCATCAACGACAAGTATCACACTGAGAAGTGATCTAAGTCATTGATGAAAATACTGAAATAAATCAAGATATCGATAATCATTTACGTTTTTTCACTAGGGTGTTATCTAAAGTCCGATAGTAGAGGTTGTGCTAGCGTGGGAAAGCGAATTTCTCCCCTTGTCTCCCTGCTGCTTACAAGGTGGATGCAACCGGACACGATATTATCTATGACATCCTCTGCTTTCCGTGTTGTTACTTACAGCCCTGCTTACACTGTCGTACCGACATACGAGTGCTTTAATCGCTGTACCTACTGCAACTTCCGTGCCGATCCAGGTAAAAGCCCCTGGTTAACTTTGCTAGAGGCAGAAAGGCTGCTAAAACCGCTACAAGATTGGGGTGTTTGTGAAATTCTCATTCTCAGTGGCGAGGTGCATCCCCACTCAACACGACGCGCCGCCTGGTTCCAGCGCATCTATGATTTATGTGAATTGGCTTTATCTATGGGGTTTCTGCCGCATACGAATGTGGGGCCGCTGAGTTATGAAGAGATGGCTCAGCTGAAGACAGTTAATGTGTCAATGGGGCTGATGTTAGAGCAGCTAACGCCTAAGCTGTTAGATACTTTTCATCGGTACGCGCCGAGTAAGTTACCCCAAGTGCGACTGCAACAGTTGGAATGGGCGGGAAAATTGCAAGTTCCGTTTACGACTGGCTTATTGTTGGGAATTGGAGAAACACCAGAAGATTGGCGGGAAAGTTTGGATGCGATCGCGCAAATTCACCAACGCTGGGGACACATACAAGAAGTTATCTTGCAACCGCATAGTCCAGGAAGTCACCAAACTTGGGATGCACCAGCATTCGATCCGCATCAGCTACCGGAAGTGGTAGCAGTTGCCCGTGAGATGCTACCGTCGGACATTACTATACAAATTCCACCTAATTTAGTTAAAGATGCCAGTTGGTTACTCGCCTGTTTAGATGCTGGTGCCAGAGATTTAGGGGGAATTGGGCCAAAAGATGAAGTAAATCCCGATTATCCCCATCCCCACTATCAGAGACTCAGGGAAATATTAGAGCCTGCGGGATGGGAGTTAGTGGCGCGATCGCCCGTTTATCCTCAGTACGACAGTTGGTTATCAGCGGAATTGCAAACAGCAGTGAAGCGATGGCGAAAAGCTACGTTATTAGTTTGACAGGTTAAGCGATCGCTCCAGCTTACTTTATACACAAACCTGAGCAAGTCTCCCGCAGGCTAAAGTCTGGGGCTATACAAACTTGCCTCCGCTTTTGCAAAATTAAACTATAAAGCCTGCGTTGGCGTTAGCGTGGCCTGCCGTAGGCATAGGGTAGGCAGGTTTTGTTCCTGTAGCGTCAGACTTCACTGTGAGCGCACTAATTTTCCTGGCTCTGAGTTACGATGACGCTATATAAAGAGATTTTTGGTTTATGGCTCAGGATTCAGATTTACTAGATAACATTTACAATGCCTTCGACCCGTTTCGACCTCTAGAACCTGGAGATCCATTTTATGTGGATTGCACAGAAGTGCGGGGAGATGGAGATATTCTGGTAAATTTGGGTAAGAAGATTAGCCGCTCTAAGCGGATGACGTGCCAACTTTATGCAGGTCATCGAGGAGCAGGAAAATCAACAGAATTGCTGCGGCTGAAGCAATATCTGGAAGAGCAAAAATTTTGTGTGGTTTATTTTGCTGCGGATGAAGAGGATATTGACCCAGAAGATGCCCAATATACCGATATTCTCTTAGCCTGTACACGCCATTTGCTAGAAGACTTGAAAGGTACTGATCCTAAACCTTTACTGAACTGGCTAGAAAGCCGCTGGCAAGAATTGAAAGATTTGGCACTAACGGAAATAGAATTTAATAGTTTAACTGTAGAAGCACAAATTTCTCAGTTTTCTAAGCTGACAGCAAATTTAAGAGCAGTCCCCAGTTTGCGTGGCAAAATCCGCGAACAGGTAAATCCACATACGGTTACTTTGATTAAGGCTTTAAATGAGTTTATTGCTGAAGCGAAAAAGAAGTTACCTTCAGGATGTAGTCATATAGCGGTGATTGCCGATAATCTAGATCGAATTGTTCCAGTCATTAAGGAAGATGGACGGAGCAATCACGATGAAATTTTTCTAGATCGTAGCGAACAACTGCAAGCATTAGATTGCCATGTTATCTACACCGTACCAATCTCAATGGTCTACTCCAACCGAGCAGTTGACCTTAAAGATACTTATAGCGATCCTGAAATATTACCCATGATTATGATTAAAACTCCAGATGGTAATATTTATGAATCAGGATTCATAAAAATACAAGAGGTGATTGGTAAACGGGTTAAATTATTTGCTCCTACTCTTTCTTTAGAAACAAAAATATTTGATAGTCAAGATACGCTAGAGAGATTATGTTTAATGAGCGGCGGTCATGTGCGGAATTTGCTATTAATGATGCAACAAGCGATTCATCTTATAGACAGTTTACCTCTTACCGCTAAAGCAGTACAAAGAGCGATTACAAAAGCCAGAGATACTTATCGGAGAAGCATTGAAGATCGTCAATGGTCAATTTTAGCCACAGTATCAAAATCTCAGCAGATAATTCATGATACTGAGCATCGTCAGTTGTTGTTTAATCGTTGTATTTTGGAATATCGCTACTTTGATGAAGAAGAGGAGATGCAGTGTTGGTATGATGTTCACCCGCTCATCAAAAATATTAAAGAATTTCAGCAAGCTATCGCTAAAATTCAGCCATGAAATTAGAAATAACTGACTGGGAAGAAGATTTACCAGCAGATCCAGAAGAGGAATATCAAGCTTTAGTACGCGCTCTCAAGCGGGCTAAAGGCTTTAATGTATTATTTATCCGCTGTTCGCCAGCAGTCGGAGAGCAAATTATTAAGAATGTTAAGCAGGACATTACTCATAAAATAATTGAAGTTTTGCGATTAGAAGAACCCATTGATAATTTATATAATATTCTTGAGCAGTTGCCGAATAAGGATAAAATTGATGTTCTTTTTATAAAAGGCTTGGAAAAATCTTTTACTAAATATATAAAACCTGGATATGGCGGTCAGGGTGATTATTATAAATTAGATACTGTTCCGCCTATTTTAGGACATTTAAACTTACAACGTGAACGAGTTAGAGATAATTTTAATATTTGTTTTGTCTTTCTTTTACCTTTATTTGGATTGAAGTACTTTATTCGGCGCTCCCCAGATTTTTTTGACTGGCGTTCGGGAGTATTTGAGTTTCCAACAGATGCAGAAAGTGTAGAGAAAGAATCATTACGAGTTATTGGGGAGGGAGACTATGAAAAATACTTAACCCTAACTCCTGAAGAACGTAGTGAAAAAATCATAGAAATTCAAGAACTGCTGGAAGAAGATCATCAGACACCTAGTTATAGAGCTAGTCTATTCTTTGAACTGGGAAATCTGCTTGCGGCTGCAAAAGAATATGCAGCAGCACTCGCATCTTACGACCAAGCACTGAAATTTAAACCAGACCTCCACGAAGCTTGGTACAACAGAGGCATTGTGCTGGGGAATTTAGGACGCTATGAGGAGGCACTCGCATCTTACGACCAAGCACTGAAATTTAAACTAGACCACCACGAAGCTTGGAACAACAGGGGCATTGCGCTGAGGAATTTAGGACGCTATGAGGAGGCACTCGCATCTTACGACCAAGCACTAAAATTTAAACTAGACCACCACGAAGCTTGGTACAACAGGGGCATTGCGCTGAGGAATTTAGGGCGCGATGAGGAGGCACTCGCATCTTACGACCAAGCACTGAAATTTAAACCAGACTACCACACAGCTTGGTACAACAGGG
>JAHHGU010000006.1 GCA_019359765.1 Aphanothece sp. CMT-3BRIN-NPC111 | reverse complement strand
TACGGGGGGACAAGGCCCAAAATCTTGAACAGGCGATCGCTGCTTACTCTGCCGCTTTGCAAGTCAACACCCGCGAAGCATTTCCTATTGAATGGGCAACGACGCAAAATAATCTGGGTATTGACTACAGCAACCGGATACGGGGGGACAAGACCCAAAATCTTGAACAGGCGACCGCTGCTTACTCTGCCGCTTTGCAAATCCTCACCCGCGAGGCATTTCCTATTGATTGGGCAATGGCGCAAAATAATCTAGGTATTGCCTACAGAAACAGGATAGGGGGGGACAAGGCCCAAAATCTTGAACAGGCGATCGCTGCTTACTCTGCCGCTTTGCAAGTCTACACCCGCGAAGCATTTCCTATTGAATGGGCAACGACGCAAAATAATCTGGGTATTGCCTACAGCGACAGGATACGGGGGGACAAGACCCAAAATCTCGAACAGGCGACAGCTGCTTACTCTGCCGCTTTGCAAGTCTACACCCGCGAGGCATTTCCTATTCAATGGGCAATGACGCAAAATAATCTAGGTGTTGCCTACAGAGATGTACAACGCTTGCCAGAAGCAGTGCAGGCGTTCCAATCTGCCCTGGAAATTTACACCCCTACTACCGATCCGATTGAATGTCGCAGAACCGGACGCAACCTTGGCAACACCGCCTTGAGTGCGGGTTTGTGGCAAGAAGCCATGCAAGGCTACGGAGCAGCCATTGCCGCAGTCGAACAAAGCCGCGAATGGGTAACATCCGAGGGTCGCAAGCGGGAGATACTAGAAGCAGCGCTGGATGTTTATGAGAAGATGGTGCAAGCCTGCATCAACGCCAATCATTTAGAGCGGGCAATTGAAACCGTCGAGCGCAGCAAATCCCGCACTTTGGTAGAACTCCTGGAAAACCGCGATCTCTACCCCAAAGGCAATATCCCCCCAGCAATCCGCCAGCAGTTAGATCGCCTCCGCCGCCAAATCTCTGTCCAGCAACAATTATTAGAAGAGATAAACTCATCACCTCTTGCTAACGGAGGGCAAGAGGGAGATCTGGAATCTCCACTTACTAATGAGAGGCAAGCAGGGGTACAACGCGCTGGCGATTCCCCCAGTTTCAGTCGCCAATACATCGACACTCAGCGCCAAGCATTGCAAGCTTCCCAGCGTGAACTCGGCGAACTCCTCAACCAGATAAAGCATCTAGATCCCGAATTCACCCTTACCCAGCGAGTCGAACCGATCCACCTTGCGGAAATTCGCACTCTGCTTGATGCCGACGCCGCTATTTTAGAATGGCATATCGGCAGCAAAGGCTTCCAGACTTTCATCATCACCCACGACAGCATAGAAGTTGAGCAGTTCGATACTGAAGACTTAGAAAAACTAGAAGCCTGGAAGGATGAATATCTCGACACCTACCGCGATTCAAGGCAAAACACCCTTGCAGAGAGACTGGCTACACTCTCTCAGATATTGCGCCTCGATACTATTATTAACCGCCCCTGCCTCGACCACTGCCAGCAGTTGATTTTGATTCCCCATCGCTACCTGCATTTATTCCCACTTCATGCCTTAGAAGTTAGGCGTAAGAATAGAGAACAAACAACAGAAACATCCACAATTCTCTTAGACGGCTTCTCAAACGGTGTCCGCTACGCCCCCAGTTGCCAACTGCTGCAACGAGTGCAAACCCGACAACGCCCAGCAAGTGATACGCGCCCTTTATTTGCCATCCAAAACCCCACCCTAGATCTTGCCTACACAGATATAGAAGTAGAAACCATTAAACGCACTTTTAATCCCTCTCACATCCTCCCCGGAAAAACAGCCACCAAAGCAGCTTTCAACCAACCGGATAATTTAGAAATCCTCCGTCGCGCTAGCTACGCCCACTTTTCGTGTCACGGTTCATTTAACTCTCACTCTCCCCTACTCTCCTCGCTAATTTTGGCAGAATCTCTAGAATTGCCCACTTTCAACCAATCCCCTCACCCCCAGCCTCTATCCCAACAAGGGAGAGGGGAACAAGATCAACAGGAAGATACTAAATATCTCACTTTGCGAAATGGGCGCAAAGCCAACCCGGAAAAATGCCTCACTCTGCAAGAAATCTTTGCCTCTCTGGAATTGCCCCAATGCCGACTTGTCACCCTCTCCGCTTGCGAAACAGGGTTGATAGATTCTACTAATCTACTTGATGAATATATCGGTTTACCAAGTGGCTTTTTATATGCAGGCAGTCTCAGCGTCGTCTGTAGCCTTTGGTGTGTCGATGACTTCGCCACAGCGTTTTTGATGATTAAGTTCTACGAAATTCTGCTGGAACTTCTTAGTCAACAGGATAAGCATCGTTTGCCTACAAATGCTTCACTGGTAGCAGTAGCCCTCAACCAAGCGCAATGCTGGTTAAAAAATACCACACAGCCAGAATTCTTAAAGTGGACGCGATCGCTGCGGTTAAGTGAAAATAAAATTGAAGACATCCGTCTGGGATTGGGGTTATACGATGAACAAGAACCTTTCCGCGAACCTCAGTATTGGGCTGCTTTCTGTGCCATTGGACAATAGTGCAAATTCGCTACTACATTAAACTATGGAAGCTCTGAGAATTATCAAAACATTTGGTAAATTGCTCGCAGACAATCCCTCTGTCTTTGCTGAAGCTTGGCAAGATTTACCCCAACTAAATCAAGCGTTAGCTAAATTACCAAATAATCAACCTAGGCCAGTAGCACAGACAATTGTTGATTGGTGCAAAAATTACCCCCAAATTCAAAAAGCTTTGAGAACTGTTCGCTATCAGTTAGGGGATGAAGAGGAAAACATTGAGCCATCGGCTCCGAAATGGGATGAAATGATGATAAATAATATTAGCTTAGTGCGACAAAGAATCCAAGACGCACAACTACAGCCGCCACCCCCAAATAACTCGGATGCAGATAATCAAAATGAGTGAGAAGATTTTTGCTCCTAACATTCACTTGTTTGCTTTCCATCTTCGTCATGGCTTTACACCTAACTCTCAACCATTTAATGTCCCTCCCGAATGGCTAGAAAAAAAGTACAGTCAAATCCTGAAAAACTTTGACATTCACCAGCCAGTAAATTTGCGTGCAGATATCCCCAAAGCCTACCGTGTAAATTTACTTCAAGGAGCAGAGAATAATGGTAAGAGTATTCTCAAGCTAGGAAAGGGTAAAACTCCCCAAGACAGCAATAATGGCAGCATACCCCAGATAGAAGTTGAAGCTGTAGCTTATCCAGTGCAGATTGAGGATAGTTACATTCTCACTCTCAACATCCGCCGCCCTCAACAACTAGATGGGGACGCGGTTGAGATTGAACGCCTCAAAGATTTTAACCCTCAAGAATGTTTTCTATCCAATTCTATAAACAGCTACTTAGGGCAAACTATACTAATTACAGCTTTTTTAGATGAGCAGCAAAAACAGAAAGATCGGCAATTTTTACAAAAATTAGCTGATCAATGCGTTAGCGCTTTCATTCACACACCAGATAAAAGCAAATCTCCTCTTTGCTATCAATCTGGTAAATTATTCGGCAGCCCTATTTTTGAGTATGGCATTCCCAGCCAACCTACTACCTATGGTCATATTATAGTCTGGTTTTTCTGGGAAGAAGAAACCAGTAAAAAGTTTATCAACCGCTATGGGGAATTTATAGATTTATTTCTATATCGCAATAAAATAATTACCGCTTATCAAAATAGCCGAGAAGACTCTAATGTAGCAGATCTGCAAATTGGTCAGATTGAAAATAATTTAGGAGAATTTAAGCAAAAATATGCATTAAACTCTGCGGTAATAGATGACGCAAGCACGGGTTTAGCAAAAATATCTGTAGGTCAGGATAAATCACTAGCACAACCAGCTGTTAGCCTAAATTCTGCCCAGACGCCAGATATTGAAATTTTGGCGGAAGCAGACTTAAAAGAACTCAACGCTCGACTAAAGGTACTCCTCAACATTGCTTTGGACTATTCCCAAGGGCAAAGAAACTTAGAATATTACCGTAATACAATAAAAATCAATACTCGCAATTATCAACAAAAGTTACACCAAATCCAAGAATTATCCCAAGAAGACATTAGCTTTTTAAAAACCTTTGCGGAGAATGAAAGTAAAGTTTTCCAAGAGCAAATAGAAGCGGATTTGAGCTATTTTGTACATGGCTCAGGCTTGCTGGATAAGGCGATCGCCACAATTCGAGGTTTAGTGGAAATAGACCAAGCAGAGCGCGATCGCAGCCTGGAAAGAACCATCCAAGTTGTCGGTGTGGCGCTAGGTGCTGGTCAGATTGTCGGTTCTGCTACTGGTTATATTGACAAACCCTTCGCACCACAGATTTCTCCTTCACTGCCACTGCATCCCTTCGTCTCATCCTTAATCTGGAGTCTTGTTGCTGTCCTAGTCGCTGGGGGGCTGACTTGGTGTTGGACTCGACCCAAGCAGCGCCGCCTGAAAAACCCTGCTAACAAATCAGCAAATATCCCCAGGGATTAGAAATCGTAGGGGATATAATTTTTAACCCAGAATTATCCTCAATGAAATTACCTCCGCCCTAGATGCCCAAATCGCATGGTAACAATCCCAAATCCCAAGTCTAAAATCAAATAACCTAACTACAGTTTCTCCAAATAGCTCAACAGATCAGCCATTTCCTGGGTACTGGGTTGGAACTGCGGCATCGGGGGCGTTTTACCGCTGATGACTTGCTCGATCAGCCTCACGCGAGACTTCCGCTTTGAGATGCCATCTAAACTGGGGCCTACCCGACCTTGGGCTTGCAATCCATGACACCCAGCACAGTTCATTTGAAAAATGGCATGTCCTACCGTTGAGTCGCCAGTAAGGGACAACACACTCTTGATATAAGGATCGGAGACGCGGAACATATTAACGCCCAAAACGCCTATGAGGATGGCCAGCAGAGCAGCCAGCATCATCAAGCCGAGCCGCTGCATGAGGATTTCTTGTTTGGGCAGCTGGTTATCCAAAGGTCTCCTGCTTAGATGAGGATAAACATCGGCGTTTGTTATCAAAGCGGCACAGCAAGACCGATCCAATTGCCTTAGATGGTGATATGTGTGCCAGCGTATCGATAAAGATTTCGATTCATATACATAGCTTAAGTTTTATGGACGGTGGAGGCAAGCGGGGTCTCCCCATATATTGCCGCTACAAAATATCGGTGGAATCCTCTTGCTGAGTCTATCGGTGGCAACGCTGTAGCCTGTAGGATGAGAAACAGGTAAAAAACGTTAACAAAGGAGAATTGACGTGGTAGAACCTTTGCTTTCAGGCATTGTCCTTGGCTTAATCGTAGTCACACTGGCTGGGCTGTTTGCCGCAGCCTATATGCAGTACAAGCGCGGCAATAAGCTGGGCATATAGGGTAGCAAAACAGAGATCTGGCAGATCATGTTGCTTGCCCTACGTGAATCTTGAAGCTTAGATTATTTGCAAGTGAAAGGCGCTCTTGCGGGCTATGCCCACGTCTTGGCGCAGCCTGTCCGTAGGACGCAAGCGCGATCGCAACATATGGCCGATCGCCGCCTCTTGCTCAATTGCCTTCCTACAAAAATTTACGTCTGTTGGTAGAAGGTAACAGCAGTGTTACCGTAAACTTTCTGGCGGCAAATTTCTAGAGTGGGAATGGGTTCAATCGTCCAAGTGTTGGGGCTGTGTTCTACTGCCAGTTCACCTGTGGGAGCGAGTAGTTGATAGTGCGCGATCGCATTCAAAACTGGCTGGTACAATTCACTGGCGTAGGGGGGGTCGAAGTAGATGCGGTCAAACTGCTGACCAGCAATGCTGTTCAATCGCTGAACTACATCCCCCCGCACTACCTGAAAATTTTGATTTTCTTGGGCTACTTTTTGCCAATTTTCCTGTATAACCAAGCACGCCCTATTTGCTTGTTCGATTCCCACTACGCAGCTAGCTCCTCGGCACAAAGCTTCTGCACCCATTGACCCACTACCAGTGCATAAATCCAACCAACGACAACCGGCAATCTTACCCTGCCAAATGTTGAAAACTGCCTCTCGCACTCGCGCTGGGGTAGGTCTGGTTTCTAGTCCTGGTAAGGTTTTCATCTGGCGATTGCCATAGATTCTAAGACTCATTTAAAGAGTTTTGAGTTTTGAGTTTTGAGTTAATCGAGATAGACTATATGCTCCAGTTATTAATTTTTAACTTTTAGTTCCAAACTCATAACTTATAACTGGAGCGAAGAGGTCAAGGCTTTTGAGTTAATGAGTTCCGCAGATAAACACACATGAACGCAGATATCGCGGTTCTCGGCGGAACTCAAGATGAGTTAAAATTTCCCTGCTGGTGTTAAAGCTTGCACCTGAGCGACGAAGTTAGAGAGAATCTGTAAACCTGTGGAGGATGATTTTTCGGGGTGAAACTGCACAGCCATAAGGTTGTCACGGGTAATTGCAGCTGTCACATTTTGACTACCATGCCTAACAGTTGCCGCTTGGACTTGGGGTTCAGTCGGGTGAACATAGTAGGAATGGACAAAATACACCCAGGATGGAGAGGATAGCTGATTCCACAGGGGAGATTCTGGCTGAGTAATTTGTAGTTGATTCCAACCCATGTGGGGAATTGTTAGCCCTGGTTCTGAACGAAACCGCCGCACTGTACCAGCAACAATTCCCAATCCTGGTTCGACTCCTTCCTCACTACTTTCAAACAGAATTTGCATTCCCAGACAAATGCCTAAGAAAGGTTTACCAGATGCGATCGCGCCTCGAATCGGTTCCACTAAACCGCGCGATCGCAGCTGTTGCACCGCTGGATCGAATGCACCCACCCCAGGCAGTACCACCGCATCTGCCCGATCTATCTCCCTTGGAGAATCGGTAACTTTAGGGGTTGCTCCCGCATTCTCCAACCCTTTGCAGACAGAGTGGAGATTGCCCATGTCGTAGTCTACAACTGCAATGACTGACATTGATGTGTGTCCTTGCTGAATTTCGTTCAACTGTGTTGGGTGTATATATCCCCCATCTTTTAACTGTACATTCTTTCTTTCGTAAATTCCCAGCTTTCCGCAGAGATTATACTGATTCTCAAAAGCATACAGTTCAATGCCTGCGGCGATATTATATAGTAGTCTTAAGTAATTTATGGGATTGTCCCTTTCTTTTATTTATTAGTGTTATTCCCGTCTTTGCGGTTCACTAACATCAATAATTATCGCAGCTAAAAAAGGATTCATATACGATCTATCTAAGATTTTCTCTAGTTTGGATTTATGGGAAGATGGCATTTGTACTAATTCATATTAGGACTTTAAATAATGGCTCTAAGAATACTACTGACCTCCTTTCAAACGTGGCTACCCCATCATAAGTCTAATTCTTCTGATGATTTATTAATGGAGATTTCCCAACTTATAGATGCAGAGGTTACCGTTTATACACCTCCCAAGTTAACTTTATTAAGGCAACTACCTGTGGATGTTGATCTGGCAAGCAGTTGCGCGATCGCCAAAATCAATGAACTCCAACCCGATATCATTATCTGCTGCGGCATGGCAGAAAGTCGCGCCAACCTAACGGTGGAATCCCATGCAACTCGTGGAGACACGGTTATTAAAACGCCAGTAGATTTAGAGAAATTAGTGACTGGTTTAGCTGAGACAGAGATTAGCCATGATGCAGGAAAGTTTGTCTGCGAGGGGCTTTATTACTCAGTGTTAGATTATCTACGGAAAAATAAACTAAACAGTAGTTGTATCTTTCTCCACGTTCCTATTTTAACTTTAAATAATTTATCGATAGTTTTAGGCGATTTTCACTTAATTATCCAAAAAATGGCATCATTGAAGGTGCCATCTGGCTCGTAAGCAAAATTAGTAATAAAATGTAACGTCCAATTCACTCTTTATGGCAGAAACACTTAGTCTATTTTTTGTGTCTTATTTCTAAATGTTTATATTCATTGGAAACCTAATGCTGCCGTTGTTACTAATTTTACCTATTGCTCAGACACCCTTAGCTCTGCCCCAACCAGCGCCCCAAGAGATCGTGCAACCCCAGGAAGTGCGTGCTTTACCGGGACAGCTGGATACGGTGCCGATGTTTAATAGCAATAGCCCAGAATGGATGAAAACTGAGGGGATTTTGCTCTCTACCTTTCCCCCTACCGACAAAAAGGTGCCAGCGGCTCACCTCAACTTTCCTTTTCAGGGAAGATTTGATTTATTTACCCACCACTTTACCCACACTCCCAAAGATTTGCAGACGTTTTACCTGGGGGTAATTCTGCATAATCCCGGCAAAAAAACGGTTACCGTGGATGTGTTGCAGGCGGCAAGTTATCTCATGCAAGATGCGCCGTATATTACTTTGCCGCCCTACTTAGAGAATCCAGCAGGTAATGTCTATAGTGGGCCAGGCGATCGCGCTGTCAATGACGTACTCCGAGGGAAACGACAGGCTGATTTTCCTTCTCAGATGGTGATTCCACCCGGTAAAAGCCGTTTGCTGATGAATCATCCCATCCCAGTGCGGAATTTAGAAAAGCCTGTGAATGGTAGGTCTACGTTGATGCGGTTGCGTAGTAGTGGCACAGTTTATGCAGCCAGTTTAGCTATGTTTGCCAAGAAAAATCCCGATAATACTGATAGGGCACCCACTCTGGCAGAATGGCAAGATTTACTCTTAACTGGCGGTTTAGCAGGGCCAAGGGATAAAAGCCCCACTCCCCCAGGGCAAACTACAGGTCAACTAATTTATAGTCGCGTGGCAGGAGTGGCTCAAGGTTCTGCGTGGAAAGCACAGCTTGTAGATACCCCCAACGCCACTCAACTGAGTATTCCCCAGCCAGGTAAAGCCTTTTCCTACGGTTTGGATACGCTTAAGGCGGGCACCTTTGGCACAGGGCAAGTGCAAACGGCACCGATGCTCGTCCGCTACCCAGACACAGCCTATCAAGCCCACGGCAACTACGGGGTTGAGTACAATCTCAGCTTGCCCCTAATCAATCCCACGAACCAACCCCAGACCGTTACCTTGACGATGGAAACGCCTTTGAAAGAAGATAAGCTAACTCAAGGCGGTCTACGTTTTCGGAAACCATCCCTAGATTTTCCTTTCTTCCGAGGCACTGTGCGGCTGCGTTACAACGATGACCAAGGGCAGCCCCAGACACGCTATGTACATTTGTGGCACAGAACTGGTCAAGTGCTGGAGCCATTGTTGACGCTGAATATGCCACAGGGTAGCCGTCAACAGGTGCAACTAGATTTTATTTATCCACCCGATTCAACGCCGCCGCACGTATTGACCGTGAGAACCCTGGAAAACCGCTGATACCAGATTAAAGAGGGAAACTGAAAGGTTCTCCCCTGCTCCCCCTGCTCCCCTACTCCTCTTCCCCCATGCTGCCTTTTTTACCGATTTTTACCTTCGCTCAAGTAACTCCTATCCCAACTCCTACACCGACGCCCCAGGAAATCGTGCAACCCCAGGAGGTGCGACCTTTACCAGGGCAACTCGATAGGGTGCGGATGTTTAATAGCAATAGCCCGGAAGTTGTACAGACAGAGGGCGTCCTACTTTCTACTTTTCCCCCCACTGGCAAAGCTGCGGCAGCTGCTCACTTAAACTTTCCACTTCAGGGACGCTTTGATTTATTTGCCCACCATATAGCTAAAGCTACCTCTCCAGAGGATTTGCGATCGCTCTATCTGGGGGTAATTGTGCATAATCCCACTAAAGAACCAGTCAAGGTTGATATTTTGCAGGGGGCAAGTTACCTTAGTCAGCCAGATGCACCGTTTATGGAGTTGCCGCCCTATGTTGAGAATCCTTTGGGAACAGTATATGCGGGACCGGGCGATCGCGTAATGACTGAAGTCTTGCAGGGGAAACGTCAATCGATTTTCCCTCCCCAACTGGTGATTCCCCCAGGGCAAAGTCAGATGTTACTTAATCTGCCGATACCAGTGCGGGGGCTGACGCCGCCGCTTAATGGTCGCTCTACCTTAATGCGACTGCAGAGTAGTGGCACAGTCTATGTAGCAAGTTTGGCAATGTTTGCTAAACAAAATCCCGATTGCAGCGAACGGGCACCGACGCTGGCAGAATGGCAGAGGTTACTGGAAACAGGTAATGTGGCTGGACCGCGCGATCGCACTCCTACACCCCCAGAGCAAGCCAACGGTCCGATTATTTACGGTCGCGTTGCTGGTGTCGCCCAAGGATCTGAGTGGAAAGCGCAACTGGTTGATAGTCCAAACGCTGTAAACCTTAGCATTCCCAAACCGGGCGCAGCCTTTTCCTACGGGCTTAGTCTACTTAATGGTGGCAAGCTAGGCACTAATCAGGTTCAAAGTGCTGATATGTTGGTACGCTACCCGGATACAGCCTACCGCGCCCACGGTAACTACGGAATTCAATACAGCCTGAGTTTGCCACTTTATAACAACACTGGCTCAACTCAAACTGTCGCCCTCTCAATGCAAACCCCCATAAAACAAGACCAGCTACAGGGGGGGCTGCGCTTTCTGGAACCACCAGCAAAACAGGTGTTTTTCCGGGGAACTGTCCAGCTACGCTACAAAGACGACCAGGGGGTTTCCCGCACTAGCTTTGTACATTTAGTGCAGCGGCGAGGGCAGCAAGGTGAACCTTTGGTGACGCTTCAAATGCCACCAGGCGATCGCCGACTGGTGCAAGTAGACTTTCTCTATCCCCCAGATGCCACACCACCGCAGGTGTTAACTGTTAGCACGCTAAAGCAGGCTGGTAATTAATTTGAGTTTTACAGCACTTTGCATCTAAAAGGAGTACACCCCTCCCCAACCCTCCCCTCGACTTCGGGGAGGGGGCAAGGGAGCGCGGGTGGGGTATTTCTCTACTTCACCAACTTGCAGCCTGCTGTAAATTTAAATAGCCGCCAACATCGCCTTCTTTTGTTCTAGATACTTCTTAGTTTCTTTAGGAACAAAGAATTAATCGCTATTAGAGCAATCCTTCAGTTAGCTTTTAACAAACATACACTTATAGCAGCAGTTCTGGCTGCATGAGGCCTCGTGTCGATTGTCAAGAGTCATTATGGCAACTGCTATATCTCCAATCTTTTTTAGGAATGATAGCTAAAACTGCTAGCTATTTAATTTCATCTATTTTGTTATGATTATAGTTTTAAAACACGCCCTAGCCGTTATCGAGCAAGGCGATCGTTGATGAGGTAATTAAAAGTTATCTGTTTTTTATGCATTTGGGCGTAAGAAGGATATGCACATGAGTGCATATCACAGCCATAACTGATTTATACAAATAGGTGGATACCACATTCAGCCTTGCCTGTACCCCGCCAGCGACCTGCACGTTCATCTTCGCCTTCACTGATTGGAGTGGTAAGGGGTTCATCACCAATACTAAGATAGCCCTGATCATGAAGTGGATTATAAATCACTTCGTGCTCAACGACATAAGTCCATACATCTACCTTTGTCCAGTTTGCTAGCGGATTAATCTTGAGTCGCTGTTTTCTGTCGAACTCAAAAATGGGAATCTGAGTTCTAGTAGTAGATTGGTCCCGGCGTCGTCCCGTTATCCAGGCAACTGTACGCAAATCGTTAAGACCGCGTTCTAGCGGTTCAACCTTCGTAAGTTGATGGAACTTTTCAACATCCCTATCCCAGAGAGCTTCGCCATAGCGAGCAGCAAAAGCTTCCCGAGAGTTGACATCTGGAACTTGATAAACCTTTAATTTTAAAGAATAAACCTCTTGAGCTTTGCGAACTAACGCTAAGGTTTCAGGAAAATGGTGTAGTGTATCTAAAAACAAAACAGGAATTGCTTGAGCAACTTTAAGTTCTTGAGAAAGAATATGCATAATGACCATGCCATTCACGTTAAAGGCACTACTCTGCACAAGACCTGTTCTAATATTTTCTACACACCAAGCTAGGGTATCTATAGGATGGGCAGATTGAAATCGCTGATTCAGTTCCTCGATATCAAAGGTGACTGTTGGGATATGAGATGCGGCACATTGGTTCATTGTTAGTTGACCTATTTTTAAGTTTTTCTTGTTCGTTAAACCGTGACAAACTAGGTTCTATGTATTTCACAAGAACCTGAGCTAGACCTAGAAAGATAATATAGGTTTGCGTTTTCGCTGTGGGCTAATACTTGCAAAACCAAGGCTGTCATATCGCTGCGCTCCAATTCGTAATTCGTAATTAATACCCCATCAATAAATTTAGGGGCTTGGACATTGATGCTACGCATTTATGAGTTTTCCATCAATAAATTTAAAGGATTGAAACCGGGAATTACGAATTATTTTTGTCAATACCCTTAGAGAAATCCTTCTAAGGGTATTGACAAAACTTTTGGGATTGGTATCTCAGTTAGACCATGAGGGTGGTCTCTGTCGTAAAGTATTCTACTGTAAATCTATCGGCATTTAGTATTTAAAATTATCCCACAGCCAGATCAGAAAAGCAAGCTTTTAAAATCCATAAAATTTATCGATAAACTGGTGTATGTAGACAGTACAAGGCTTACGCGGGTAAACCGTTAAAATTGGCTGAAAAAACTCCTCGGCTCAAACTGATGAGCCAAGGAGTTAGGGCAAGTATGGGCATAGCTTGCCAGAAATACTTTGGTTGTCACTTAGGAAAACTGAGAGGGAGGCCCTGGAAACTTTGAGTAACTTGTATCAATCTAAAAAGAGAGGGGGTGTGGTAATAAGTGCTTGGTAGGGGGAGACTCTTGGAGATTCCTCCTTCTTGTCATTTTCACTTACTGGTTGTGACCACGCCCAAAGAGAGGAAAATTATTCCTCTTCAAGGCAAGGAGAGTAGCCAGAGGTTCTGACTGAAGCAGGAGTGAAGGGCAGCAGTGGCTCAAGAATTTCATATCTCTGTAACTCCATTAGGAGCCGAAGACGAATATCTGGTAAGAATTGAACAAGTTGCTCTAGGAGTCCCCTTGGCCCAAGAGCAGGTCAAGTGGCCTGTCGAGGATTGGTTGGTAACAGCACAGCAGCTAATGAATGACCCGTTATTGAGTTTCTTGCAGGGGAAAGAGGCTCAAGCAACTCAATCCTCTTGCAAACTTGTGGCGCTGGGTCAGCAACTTTACAAGGCCCTGTTTCAGGGCAACGTGCGAGACACCTGGATGATGGCGCAAGCCCATGCCTTAAATGAGCGCTCTGTTTTGCGCCTGCGCCTGGGGCTAGGGGACACGCGCCTACTAGCACTGCCTTGGGAGCTGCTGCATACAGGCTCGCGTCTGCTGGCAACAAGCACTGATGTGGCTTTTTCTCGTTATCAGCTGCTAGAGACACAAAATGCCCCGTCTCTACAGATTTGCACCGGAATACCCTTGTCTGAGCAAAATCAACCCCTGAAAATTTTAATGGCGATCGCCGCAAGGCGGCGCGCTAGCGCTATCGCTGGCTCCTGCGAGGAGGAGACTTTAAAGCTCAAACAAGAAGCTAAAAATTTGCAAGAAGAACTCTGTACTCCCTCCCATATGGGTTTACCAGCGATTCAACTCACGCTTCTGGAGCAACCCGGACGAGAACAGCTGAGGCAAGCACTCGAACAGGGACAATACCAGATTTTTCACTACGCAGGTGATATTAATCTGGGCATTGCCGATAGCGATCGCCCCCAGAAATTAAATGGGGATGACTTGGCGAGGTTGCTGGTAAATAACGGCATCCAGATGGTGGTGTTGAATACCTGTTGGAGTGCTTATACGACGTCTGACGCTGTGGAAAATAGTGCAGAGGGGAAGCTGGTACAAAGCCTGATTAAAGGCGGGATTCCCAGCGTGTTGGCGATGGTAGAAGGCAGGTCAGAGGCGATCGCACAACCAATTTCGGAGCGAGTGGCTTTGACGCTGGCGGGGCTGTTTTACCGCCACCTCAGCCAGGGTTATCCCATTGACCTCAGCCTGAGTCAGGCACGGCAGGAGTTAATTTCTGCCTATGGGTTGAACCAGCTATATTGGGCTTTCCCAGTTTTATATTTGCATCCGCAGTTTGACGGTTTCCTAACAGGCTCTGATGGTGCCACGGAAATAGCATTACCTGATGATGAAGATACTTTGCTGGCACCTGGAGAGGAAGAAGCGCTGTTTACAGCACCACATACCAATAAAACTGAGGGCAGATTATTTTACGAAGAAGACGTTCTTGAAAGCTTAACTGACGATGAAAGCGAGCCACCCTCACTCAGTTCTGATGATCTATATTATGATGACGAGGATTTGGCAGACATTGATGATGATTTAGAGTCTGGTGACCCAGACTACGAAGCAGACTTCGCCCTAGTTTCTGATTTGTTTAGCCAGATCTCCCAGCCCAATTCTACGACCGACGAACCAGTAGTAGCAGTCTCTGACTCAGAGAATTTGTTGCCAAATGTTTCAGAAATCTACCCTAGCTTGCCGGAAAATCCTCACGACAGAGGGGCTGCACCGCCGCCAGAGCCGACGGAAACGAGTAAGCACGGTTACACCCTTGTGAAAAGCTCTGCCTCCTGTTCGCCACCTGTTCGCTTCTGGAGGGGCCTGGGCTGGAAAAGTGGGCGGCAGGGTGGCCAAGGTGTCCCCTTTGTTTTGCCAGCATTAAATGCCAAGGGCATATTTGCGATCGCCTTCGGCATAGCTTCACTTACTGCTTTCTTGGGTTTATGGTTCTTAACATACCGTAGTCCACGCCCTTCGGATGTGTTGGTTCAGCAGGAAGCCTCAGCACCGCCTCACCAACGACCCCGTGCAAACATCCAGCAAGCCAATTTTCAGACACCGGACACTAAAGCGCTACAAGCGATCGCCATTGAAAAGTTCCAGCAGGGTGACATAGAATCTGCTCAGGTGGCTGTAGAAGAGTTGCTTAACCGGAATGCCTTGCCGCAAGCGTCCGCAGCTCTTGCAGTTGTTCCTAAACAGCAACTCGATACCCCCACCATCAACTTTCTCCGGGGTCGATTGGCGTGGCAGTCTATTTCCGCTGGGAACAAGGATTTCCGTTTGGATGATGCCCGCAGGTTATGGGAAACCGCTGTAAAAAAGCAACCCAAATCTACTTTGTACCTGAATGCACTCGGCTTTGCTTACTACGCAGAAGGTAATTTTGACCGAGCGGTTAAAGTTTGGTTTGATGCCCTGTCGATTAGTGAACAAAAGCAAGCGACAGCAGTTGGCTCAGCCACTGAAAAAGAAGCCTTGACCACCTATGCGGGCTTAGCAATGGCACTAAGGAAATCCGCTCAAAAAGAGCCACCTGATAAGCGTGAGAGTCTCTTATATGAAGCGATGAAGCTGCGCCAGAAAGTTATGACAGAAGACCCAGTTCAGTTTCAACCGGAAGCACTAAGTAAGAACTGGATGTGGTCAAAAAACGCGATTCAAGACTGGCAAGCACTCAGCAAAATTAAAATTGATTTATAGCAATTACCAGTTAGCTTTGAGCAATTAGGTTCTAGTAAACATACAGTTATAGCAGCATCTCTGGGTGCATGAGGGTAAGGTCATGTCGCTGCGCTCCAATCCGTAATTCGTAATTCGTAATTAATACCCCATAAATAAATTTAGGGGCTTGAAACCAGGGATTACGAATTATTTTGGTCAATTGTCACTCTTCCATTATGGCACTGCTATATTACCTACAATTCCGACTTCAGCAACCAAAATAGGTTAAAGCTAGAGAAGCTCCTACCAAATTCCAAGCCTCTATAGCAATCCGATTTGAGTTGTGAAAATTTTGCTTTATGGACAAGGTAGAGGAAAGGCTCTTGTTCACGAATCACTTAGTATTGTTATATCCTACTGGACTCTAGACTCAAATTATAGATTTGAGAAAATTTTTCTTAGCCTAAAGTCCAGTTTTTACCGATTGAGAGTCAATAATGCTAGCAGTGGGTTCCGCTTCTCTACCAACTGCTACTTGCTCCCATTTCCGCCACTTATAACTCATCTAGACCACTTTAGCCTAAAATTTTCTATTTCTTCATGTGTATAAAAGTGCCGCACATATTGAGAAGAGTACATTTTTTCAAGGTACCAGTGCGGTAATTCTATGGTATCTTTAATTTCTTTATAAGCAATGTCGTATTGTTTGCCTGCTGCCACATTGGCAGCAGTTAATTTAAATTGTTCAATTCCTAGAAATTCTTTAAAAGCATCTGCGTAACATCTGTTTAAGTCTTCTAGCCTGATTACTAATAAATTTAAATGCTCATTAGCAAAAATTTTATATCCTTTCTGCTTTGGAAAATCAACTGATAATACATCAATATTAAATACTTCCTTTATTTCTTGATTAAACCAGTATAACGGTCTATCATGACGGTAATTCTCTAAAAAGTTATTGGTAATTTCGTCAATTTTTAGGGAACCTTCTTTGTAACGATCGATAAAATTTGGCAGATAATTATCTATATTTTGAAAATAATCCGAAATATTTCTGATTATCGGTTCTCGTACTAAGGTTATAACTTTCCAAGACCTACCATTTAAGCCTTTAGCGATTACCTTAGACAGATATTGGCTGGTGATCATATGACTACCAGTTTTAAGTTTTCGCCCTTCTGCTTTAAGTTGTATTAAACGAGATTCAATATATTGAGGATTTAAGGTATGGGTATGATAAATAGGAGTATTTAAATTTAAAGCTTCCAGCGATGCAACTATAGTTGATGAGCCAACCTTTCCCATCTGGTGAACCAATATAGCCTCATTTTTACGCAACTTTTTTCTTAAGCCAGCATGGAAATCATAGCTAGTTTTAGCTTTTCTAAGAAAATTATAAAAATATTTTGTAAGCTTTTTTCCCTGGGTAAGGAGGTCGATTTTAAAATTTGTCATCATCTAATAGCCTCGTCCAAAGCGTTCATAAATCAGCAATTCGTGAAAACGACTGTCTTCTTGCTAGAAAAGTATAGTCTTTAGCTATACGGCTGATGTCCTGTAGTAATCATTTTATATCTAGCTAAACTAATATGAACTATAGGTATTGTAGATATCAGGTTGCGTATAAGCCAATAGACCTATATTTAGATAGAAAATAAATTCTATAACTTAAATAATAGATGATCTCAGTAACCTTGGTAAGAGGGAATACTTTGAAAATTGTTAAGAATAACTATAAACATTACAGCCTAAAAACTGATTATCCTGACAAAAATGTATGACCGGAATCGCAATTCCGGGCGATCTCGCTGAGATTGGTATGATCCCAAATCCGCGTTGGTTGCACCCTTTTTATTGAGAGCAGGTATGCTTGAGACTGCCTCATCGAACAGCAGGACTTGAATACACAATGAGTGGAAGCAAGCTTGGACTTAAAGGCAGGGAAATCTGTCTGAATCTCTAATGCAGACAGGGTAGTTTATTGTTGCTTGCGTAGCAGCGAAGCCAGGGACTTACGCTTACGCATATCCATCATATATGCAAGGCTATCATCGCTCCCATCAAGAGGATGGCTCTCTTCTGATGGCACCACTGTTACCAATGGCTCTGCTAAAAAAGCTGACCTGGCGGGTACTGATGGCTGTTGTCTTTCAACGGGGGGTACTTGACGGCGCTTTTGCGGTGGACGTTGCCGTTTCTTGGGGACGGTTGCAGGTGGTTTTGCTCGTTTGATCAGTTTGCGAGGTCGCGCTTGCCGCCTCAAGCGTAGGGAAATCAACATAGAACCGGCAGCACAGCTCAGAGCGATCGCACCAAATAACCACGGTGGCATCTCCTCTGACTTCGGGGCTTCTGGAACCTTTGTTAAGGCTGGCACAGACCTGGGATATTCCTGAACGTTTGTTGCATCTAGTGTGGGTTCTGGCTGCTCCAGATCTACCAAGCCAGGACTAATAGGTTCTGGCTGCTCCCAATCGACGCTACCAGGACTAATCAGACCCCTTCCTGCAATAGCGGCAGCCAATAGCAGCAAAACCCATAGTCCGCCCAAAATAGTTAGGGGACGCTTGTAAACTAGCTGATGCAAAAAAGGCGGGGAAATTCGTTGTGTTCGACGATTATCAGACGTTTTGACCATCAAAGCCCTCAACTATTACGGCTAAAATTTCCTACTTTAGAGTTTCCTTAACATCTTCCCAGCACTACAGGCGCTAACATAGGGCAGATTTCTGTGTTCTTAGCAGCTTTTTGCGTGTGGGATGGGCAGAATTACTTCTGGTCTTTCCTGCAACAACTGCGCCGGCTTAACTAGCATCGCCTTATTTGGGCGGTCAAGTTTAACTCACGATAGGCAAATTTACAGAAAAATTCAACTCCTATTTCTCCCCCAAGGAATAAACCAATCAGTAGAAAAAATGCCATTAGTTAACTCTAAAAGCACGTCTTGGCGTGTCACTCAGGAGATAAGTCAGTATTTCGGAAGAATGCGATAAACTGGCGAGTGCGACAGGTGATGGCGAGGTTATAAAAAATGGGTGGTGTCGATCTATCGCAATTTTTAGCTGAGGGCGAGAATTCATCGGCTGACGGGGATAATGGCGTCGTCGGGAAACTGGAAATGAATTCCATGCGGGTAAACCGAGCCAACCCGCTGCCAGAAAATTGGACGATTGAGAAGAGTGAGAACCTGTACCGGATTCAGGGTTGGGGTGAGCCGTATTTCTCCATCAACGCCGCAGGTCATGTCACTGTTTCTCCTAAAGGCGATCGCGGCGGTTCGCTAGATCTATATGAACTAGTAAATGCCCTACGGCAACGCAATCTCAGCTTGCCACTGCTGATTCGCTTTTCGGATATTTTGGAACACCGGATTGAGCGATTAAATGCCTGCTTCGCCAAAGCGATCGCGCGGTATAACTATCCAGGCGGCTACCGGGGCGTGTTTCCAGTCAAGTGCAATCAGCAGCGACATTTGGTTGAGGACTTAGTAAGATTTGGCAAACCTTATCAATTTGGTTTAGAGGCTGGGTCGAAGCCAGAACTGATGATTGCCTTGGCGATGCTAGATACACCAGGCTCCTTGCTGATCTGCAATGGCTACAAAGACCGGGAATACATTGAAACAGCCATGTTAGCCCAACGGCTAGGTCAAACCCCGATGATTGTACTAGAGCAGATTGAAGAAGTGCAGCTGGTAGTTGAGGCTAGTCGAGCGCTGGGGATAGAACCGTTTTTGGGTGTACGGGCGAAGCTGAGTAGTAAAGGTACTGGTCGCTGGGGAGACTCGTCAGGCGATCGCGCCAAATTTGGTCTGACAATTCCAGAGATCATCCAAGTAGTTGATCAGCTAAGAGACGCCAATATGCTCGGCTGCTTGCAGTTATTGCACTACCATATCGGTTCTCAAATTTCCTCGATTAGTGTGATTAAGGATGCCATTCTGGAAGCCAGCAAGATCTACGTTGAGTTGGCTCAGCTAGGTGCTTCCATGAAGTATCTCGATGTTGGGGGTGGATTGGGAGTGGACTACGACGGTTCGCAAACCAACTTCCACGCCTCGAAAAATTACAACCTACAGAACTACGCCAACGACATCGTAGCTGAAGTCAAGGAAGCTTGTCAGGAGCGCCATGTGCCGGTGCCGGTGCTGATTAGTGAAAGCGGCAGGGCGATCGCCTCCCATCAATCGGTACTCATCTTTGACGTGCTTAGCACCAGTGATGTCCCCACGGATCTACCAGCACCTATAGAGGAAGAAGAACATCAGATTATTCGCAACCTTTGGGAAACTTATAAATCCATCAGCGTTGAGAATTATCAAGAAGCCTTCCACGATGCCACGCAGTTCAAAGAAGAAGCCCTGAGCCGCTTTAACTTTGGCTATCTGACTATCACGCAGCGGGCTAGAGCCGAGCAGCTTTATTGGGTCTGTTGTAAGAAAATTCTGGAAATTGCTAGGCAGCAGGACTATGTCCCGGACGACTTGGAAGACCTGGAAAAAATTATGGCGTCGATTTACTACGTCAATTTGTCTGTCTTCCAATCCGCGCCGGATAGCTGGGCGATTGACCAATTGTTTCCGATCATGCCCATCCACCAACTCGATCGTGAACCCACCGAGCGGTGCATTTTGGCAGACCTGACTTGCGACAGCGATGGCAAAATTGACCAGTTTATTGACCTGCGCGATGTCAAGCCGGTGCTAGAGTTGCACCCCCTTAAACCGGGAGAACCTTATTACCTGGGTTTGTTTCTCGCGGGTGCCTATCAAGAGATTTTGGGCAATCTTCACAATCTCTTCGGAGACACTAATGCTGTCCACATCCACTTGACACCAAAGGGATACCAAATTGAACACGTCGTCAAAGGTGACACTATGACGGAAGTACTCAGTTACGTGCAGTACGATGCTGAAGATTTGGTCGAAAGCATTCGTCGGCGAGCAGAGCTTGCCTTGGTAGAAAAGCGCATCACTATCCAGGAATCCCAGCGATTGCTGCAAAACTATGAGCGTAGTCTCAGTAGGTATACCTATCTTTCCTGGTAAATACCTGTGGGTTAAGCTCATCCCTCGCCGTTGATTCGGGAGATTTCCCGTTAGTAGGGGCACGGCAGTGCCCCTACGGTAGAGACGTTCCGGCGGAACGTCTCTACTAACTGGTGGCGATGCTGACAGTTAACTCACCTCATTATCGAGGAGATCCGCGATCGCTTGCCTTTCTGCGGTTAATTGCGAGGGCATAACCTGACGCGCATCCGTAATTAGCCAGTCCAAAGCTGCTGCTTGTACGTCTATTGTGGCACCAGTCTTATCCACGCAGTAGCGCCCAAACACCAACTTATCCACCAGGCGAACACCTGGGCCTAAGCGGGAGTATTCAAAAATGACGCTATTTTCCACCCTGGAGCCGTTGCAAAGCCAGCAATTGGGACCGATCATTGTTGGGCCGACAATTTTCGCCCCGTCTTCAATCCGCGTCATCCCCCCAATATAGACGGGTCCAGTGATATCCACTTTGTCCCAGTTCACAGCTACATTTAGACCTGTGTAGATGCCAGGAGCTACTTCTTGCCCAGGAATCTCCACATTTTTGACTTCTCCAAGTAGTACGCTGCGAATTGCCCGCCAGTAATCTGGCACCTTGCCAATATCCACCCATTGGAAGTCCATAGGAATTCCGTAGAACGGAGCATTCATCTCTACCAATTTTGGGAACAGCTGACCGCCGATGTCATATTCCTGATCCGAGGGGATGTAATCCAAAACTTCTGGCTCAAAGATGTAAATACCAGTGTTGATGTTGGTACTAAGAGCCTCTTTCACAGACGGCTTTTCCTGAAACGCTTTAATCCTGCCTGTTTCATCCGTGACGACTACTCCGTAACTAGAAACCTCCTCCAGCGGTACAGATTTCATTACTACTGTGGCAATGGCACCCTTTTCCTTGTGCCACTTCACCGCCGCCGTTAGATCTAAGTCAATTAGAGCATCTCCACATAGCACCACAAAGGTATCGTCAAAGAAGGGGCTGAAGTCCTGGATACGCCGCATACCACCAGCAGAACCGACTGCCTCTCCCACCAGTTGACCATTTTCTTCGATGCGACCTTCAAAGGAATAGCCAATTTGTACCCCAAACCGTTGCCCGTCACGGAAATAGCTTTCAATTTCGTGTGCTAAATGGCTGACATTGACCATGATCTCGTCAAAACCATGCTGGCGTAGCAGTTCAAGCAGAAACTCCATCACTGGTTTTTGCAGTATGGGAATCAATGGTTTAGGGATGGTGTAGGTAATGGGTTGCACGCGAGTACCTTTACCAGCCGCCAGAATCATGGCTTTCATGAATATTTATACCTCAACCTTTAAATTTTTATAAGTTCTAGAGAGCGGCTTACTCATCCGCACGCAGAGTACGGATTTTAATGTCTTGGTAGAACTCCTCTTGGCTTAACTCTACCTTGGATTGCGCCGAAAGCAGTAGCAGTGCCCAGAAGACGCCTACCCGGTCATACGGTTGCGGCTCAGGAGCCTCAACAGACGCCCCTACCCCAGACCACAACTCGAGTAACTGCTCTAAATCAAGCCAATTTTGCCCTTGAACAGACTCAGACCAACGGCCGGAAAGAAACCGATCCAGTTCACCGGCAATTTCAGTAAGATTTTCATTGTGAGCTAGCTGGGTGATTTCTTCAGAAAGTTTTGCTAAACGCTCTGCCTGAGTAGGGGACTGAGCAGTAAAACGCCCGCTCCGGGGACGAGGAGGTTTTTCTTCCAGTGCAGCTGCCATCTGCCGCAGTTGGTCAATCAACTCCTGTAGCGTCACTGGTCGCCTTTGGGGTGGCTGGGCGGTTGGGCGTCGTCGCAAATGGCGCTCTAAATGTGCCGGTAATGTCGCTTGATCCCAGGCATCAGCCTCTGCCCCAGTTTCGTCTGGATTGGCATCAGGCGTTTGCAGGCGTCCCAGGGTGTCGGCTTTGAGTAACACCAGCATTGATGCCCACAAAAAAGCCTGCCCGGACTCAGACAAATCGGCGTCACGGCTTCCGGATTCTGCATCACCAGCAAATGCCAGTTGACTCAAGTAGCGGTCAATTACATCAATTACCTGGACATCCCAGGGGTCAATTTCTCCCCGTTGGGCGAGGTCAATCAGGATGGCGATTCCTATCTCCTTCAAAGAAGCAACGCCTTGGGGAAGCTCCGCTAATTCATCCTGGGTTGAGCTAACGGTCATGTCGCTGCGCTCCAATTCGTAATTCGTAATTCGTAATTAATACCCCATAAATAAATTTAGGGGCTTGAAACCGGCAATTACGAATTATTTTGGTCATAGGTTAAAGCTAGAGATAGATTTAGTGAGCAAAGGCTTCTGCGTCTTTTGCCTCAAGAGGCAAGGGGTCAAGTCGATAAGCTCCAATTCGTAATTGATCATTCGTAATTACTGCACACATGAATGTGGGGACAAGAAATAATGGTACTACGCCTTTTGGGGATTCCATAACTCAAGGAACGGGGCTTTTGATCTTACTCTCATTAATTACGAATTACGTTGGCGTAGCCTGCGCGGAGCGCATACTACGAATTACTAATTATTTGGTCAGATGCTTGTGGTAGCTGGTGTTGTTCGATCTCAGCTTTGTAGCGTTCAATGTCTTGCTCTAGTTCGTTAATGCGTTGATCTTTCTGGCGGCTTTGGCGAATTTGCTCACGGGATTCAATCAGGCGTTGCAAGCGTATCCAGACACTAAAAAGCCACGCAATGACTGCCCCAACTCCCATGGCAAAAATTAATTCAATAGACAAGGGGGCTTGAACCTGGATACCTTGGACAATTTGAATGACAGCAGACTCGGTATTTTCTAGACTGAATAAAACCAAGGCTAAACACAAAGCAAAAATAATCAAAAAATTAATTTGTCGCATTAGGCTGTGAATCCTCAATTTGGAAATTATGTGCCTATTTTACTTCTAGGGGCAGAGGTGAGTTTAAGTGCGCCCGGCGCTTTTCTTCAACTAGTTGGAGCGATCGCCCATAACAGTCTCAGTTGTTACGACTTGGGGCTGACGCTGGCTGCGGAGAGTATCTATAGTACCTTTAATGGTTCCCGCAATCGGCACTGCCACAATAACGCCTAATAAGCCAGCTATCCTAGCTCCCATTAATAAGGCGATGAAGATCAAGATGGGATTGAGACCGATGAAATCTCCCATTAACTTGGGAGCCAAGAGGTTGTCTTTGATCTGCTGCATGATAATGGAGGCGATCGCTACCTCAATCGCTAACCTAAAATTTTGCAGTGCCACCAGAATCGTCACTATACCAATTCCCAAGGTCGCGCCGATAAACGGAATCAGTTCTGCACTGCCAATCAGCAGGGGAAACAGCAGCGGGAAAGGTGCTTTGAGGGCTAAAAAAATTGGGGTGAGAGTTCCCGCCATGAACAGCCCTAGTAGCAGCTGGCTAATGAAAAATTTTTGAAAGTTTAGCCGCAGGGATTCGCTCAAGGGTAGTCCGATGTGAGGCGGCAACAGGTTAATCACACTCTGCCACAGGCGAGCGCCATAAAGCAGCATATAAAATGCCAGAACTACTACTAACACAAAGTCTAGTAATCCAGACACCAGAATCCCTGCCAATCCTACAGCCTGGGTAGCCACAGCCTGGCCTTGAGTTTCAATATTGGCATTGATGCGATCGCGAAAAACCTTAAGATCCAACGGCAAACGACGAATTTTTACCCACTCGTCTAGTCGGTTCAGATTCTCATTACTGCTCTTTAACCACTCTGGTACTTGCTTTGATAGATCTGTCGTTTGGTCTATAATGCTCGGCACCAACGTAACACCCAGTACGACCAAAAGTGTTAAAGTCAGGAGCAAAACGATACTCACAGCCTGATTTCTCTGGAAGCGAAAGCGCTGTAAACTCTCTACAGGGTAATTCAGCAGGAAGGAAAGAATTGTGGCAATGGTTAGCACCGTAATCAGATGCTCAAAGTACCGAAAAAGCTGAGATAGCAGCCAGATATTGAGAGCAATAATCGGGCCACTCAAGCCCAGAATTAGGAGGCGTTGAAACTTGGTTGAACGGTGCATCGCTTTCCAACCTGTAGTAGCGGCTCACGCCGAATCGTCCAATCCAGCTTTACACAAAATTTAATTTCTCGTGATTTAGCGGCTCGCCTGAGCCACGGAAGTGTTCTTGAGGGTAACGTTTGCTCCCGCAAGCTACAATCCACTCTTAGAGGATAAAGAGGGCAGCGAATTACTGTAGGCATGGAGATCAATGCCTTAGCTACTTGTCGCGATCGCACCTTTGTTTCCAACGTTAAAGCGTACCTTAAGACCAATTTCTAGATGGATACGAGCATAGCTGATTTGCGTTCTGAGTACACTCTGCATGGCCTAAGCGAAGCTGATGCTGAGATTAATCCTTTCCAACAATTCCAAAAATGGTTTGACCAGGCACTGGCAGCACAATTGCCAGAACCGAATGCGATGACCCTGGCTACCGCGACCCCAGATGGTAAGCCCTCAGCGAGAATAGTGCTGCTGAAGAACTTCGACGAACAGGGCTTTGTTTTCTATACCAACTACGACAGTCACAAAGGGCAAGAACTCCAGGCAAATCCGCAGGCAGCCTTGGTTTTTTGGTGGGCGGAACTGGAACGCCAGGTTCGCATTCAAGGTCGCGTCGAGAAAGTGACAGATGCGGAATCAGATGCCTATTTTCACCGCCGCCCCTTGGGCAGTCAGCTAGGTGCTTGGGCGTCGCCTCAAAGCCAGGTGATCAGCAGCCGCCAGGTGATTGAAACTAAATTGCAGGAACTGAAAGAGAAATATGAACACCAGGAGATCCCTCGACCTCCACATTGGGGAGGCTACCGAGTTGTCCCAACAGCAATTGAGTTCTGGCAGGGGCGTCCAAACCGCCTCCACGATCGCTTACACTATCGCCGATGCGATGATAACAGTTGGGCTATTGAGCGTCTGTCACCTTAAAGAGACTAAGAGCTATACACAAGACTCTTTACTTTGTGCCCTTTGCGTCTTTGCGGTTCGTTCAAAAAACAGCTCATTGACACTCCCTCGGCTTGAAGCACGAGGGATTCTAGCGGTTGTCTAGGACTGGGCTAAAGCCACAGTCCTAGACGCTTCACTAGTTAAAGGACTGTCATTGACCTCACCCTCTACATCAACTATGCCCATTGCAGACACAGCTTTCTGAAGATCCAGAGGGCATGAAAAACCTAACCATTGACCTATATTCTGCGAGGCATTCCAATCAGCATTACAGCGATACCCATCGAAACCTTTAAACCAATCTCCATTGCGCTTACCAATCACGCCGTTACGATGGTCTGATTTACTAGTATACGGAGCCGGTACAGATTCAACAGGCACTCCGGCACGGATAGCTTTGTATCGTGTCATCGTCTCTAGCTGATAGAATGACCAGGTATCACGATTTTTAGCAGCGTTACTTTTTGTTTTCTTTTTCTGCTTCATTGTCTGACGACAGCCAGACAAATCTTCAAATCGCAACCCGCAACCATAATCACAAGCGAACTGAACTAGTTGCTTAGAGATTATGTGATTAATATGTGTCATGATGCGTCTTTCACGTTGCTCTAGTCGCTGAACTTCCTTAAGTTGTTTGGCTGCTTGAAGTGAGGAGCGAGTGCGTTGAAACTGCCATCTCAATCTCTTAACTCTTCCACCTTTCCAGAATCTGCCAAATCCCTTTGGTAATGCAGCAACAGCAATATTATTTTGTCCTCTATCTACTCCAATCCAGTCTTTTACTGGTGCAGCATCCGCAACTTGCATAGAAACTGCTACCAGTGCATACCAAATTCCTTTCTTGGACTTACAAATTTTCAGAGAACCTAGTTTGGCTTCCCTTGAAATTATCTTGTCTAAGACTAGGGGATGCGAAGCTTGATGAATAGCAAGAGGAATACGCCCTTTCCTGCCTCTATAGAGGCTGAAAGAAATAGCGTACAACTCACCCGATTTCAACACCTCATACCCTTGGTTATTCACTTCTAGCCACATACGCTTGAAGTGTTTTACCTTGGTCTTAGCATTAGCATTTCGGATTGTTTGATTAATCCACATTGAGCCAATCTCAACGTGCCTAAATGCAGCACTAGTTAACTTATAACGCTCGACTTTCTCAACACGCAGCAAATCGTTAGCCACAGATGTGTTAACAACCGTAAGACGTTCAAACTCGACGGCTTTCGACTGATTGAGTCGATAAAAAGGGAGCTTTAGTGTTAACGTTAGTTCTGTCATGTCAATTATTCTAGCACATCCTACAACACTTTGTAGGATACGAGAGACTAAAGTCTCCTGAGTCGGTTTTCACCCTCCGGCTAAAAGCACGGAGGCTCTCAACCTCCCATCTTTTTTCGATAAAATTTGGACTATCAGAAGCAGCAGTGCAGTGGCTGCGAAGCCTTTATGCTCAAGAAAAAGAATCAGCACTTACGCATAGATCCCCCTAAATCAGGGTTAAAAAGGGGGACTTTGAGCGTTCCCCCCTTTTTAAGGGGGGCTAGGGGGTATCAAGGTTTTAGGCTTTTAGTGCGTAAGTCCTGAGAATATAGCCTGCAAACCTTCTGAAGGCGATACGTTGCGAGAGCAACACGCTACGCGATGGTGGAAGAACCGCATAATTGCGATCACGCTAGCGCGCCGCCTTGCGGCGATCGCACTAGCTTTTTTCCCAGCGTAACGGTATAAGCCTCAGACAACCTTCTTTGTAGAACGCTAAGCTGAAAAAAGGCGTAATCAAAGGAGATCATGCAAGCAATGGATCGGGCTGTAATCAAGTTCTCTTCAGAAGACTGCGGCATTTGCCACAAGATGTCTTTCTATGACCAAAAGGTAACAGAGGAACTGGGCTTGCAATTTATTGATGTCAAAATGCAGGACACGGCGACTTACCGTAAGTATCGCCAGATTTTGTTAACCCAGTATCCCAACAAAGCAGAAATGGGATGGCCTACCTACCTCATCTGCGAATCTCCAGAAGGAGAATTTCAGATTTTGGGTGAGGTTAAAGGCGGACATCCCAAAGGAGAGTTTAGAAACCGACTGCAAGCAGTTCTAAATGCAGCAGAGGCTGCTAGTCAGAACTAATCGTCTCAAAAGATTCCACTTCCAGGACTGGGCCAATCATGGCAAAGGTCATCACATCATCTCGTACCGAGCCTTTGACTTTGGCTTTCAGTCCCGCTTTTCGTAACTCTTCTGGGGCATTCTTGAGTTCGTAAGTTTTGTCTTCCGAAACTATTGCCCAAGTGCCTGGACCAAATCCTTTGCGTTCAATACTGCCAGTGACAGTGATGCTCATGCTGTTTGCTCCGAAGGTTTAGAGGCTAAATGAGCAAGACCATAACATAGTAGGGCATTGGCAATCAGGAACCCACGAGCTAAAACGCCAGTGCCTAACCCCCAAACGGCTGGGGAGACAACAGCACTGACGGCTAAACAGGATGCCACGCCAAGGGCAGAACCAATGGCCAACCACTTCCATTTCGGGTGTCCCAGTAGCAAGGCTATGAGAACTAAGGGAATTAGGACACTGGCAAAGAAGGGATTTAATGCTGTACTGCCTTGAATGGTGTTACCGAGTTCGGGAATAGAACTGCCCATAAATCGGAAAGGCCATTGGGGAAGGTCGAAGATATAAAAGCCGCGCAGGAAAAACAATCCCGAACTACCAGCAACTAACCCACTAGTAAGCGACCAACTCCAAGCGAAGGGGAAGTAATTCCGCAGAAACCAGGCTAGCAGGTATGAACCCAATACCATCGCGATTTTGGGTAAAAGTGCGATCGCACCCCCATCAATCCAGAAAACTGGGTTGAGGTAACCGTGATCCCGTAGCCAGCGGAAGAAGTCGCGGAAGGTAATTTGCCCTTTAATGGCAAGTTTGACGGCACCTGCTGCATCTAAATGACCAGCACCAAAGTGATTTAAGGGGTCTTCCTGAACAACTCGTGCTGACTGCTTGAGGACGTTAATAATTTCATCTGGCTCTTTAACACCTGCGGCTTTTACCAAAGCGGCAACACCAGCAACGTGAGGCGCGGCCATACTTGTTCCTTGGAAGGAAGCAAAGGTGGGTAAGCCTGTTTCATAGTTAATCGTTTCTTGTAGAATTCCACCAGCTGTATTTTCCCCATCCGTTAAGCCACCGGGGGCGGAGATATCCACGCCAGCACCAAAGTTGGAGTAAGATGCTTTTTGACCAGCAGCATCCAAGGCGGCAACACCGATCGCATAGGGATAACGAGCTGGGTAAGAGGCGGAATTTCGGCTTTCGTTGCCAGCTGCGGCTACAACGACAACGCCTTTAGCGTGGGCATAATTAACCGCTTCTTCCATAATCTGGCTTTCACCACTACCCCCCAAGCTCATGTTGATAACGTCAGCACCGTTATCAGCGGCAAAGCGGATGCCTTCAGCAATATCGGCAACTGTGCCGCCACCCATGTCTAATACTTTTATGGGCATGATACTGGCTTCGTAGGCAATACCGGCAACGCCGTAGCCGTTGTTAGTGGATTGGGCGATCGTACCAGCAACATGAGTGCCGTGACCGATGTCATCGCTAGCTTCAATTTGGTCAGTAATAAAGTTGTAGCCTTTGACAAACTTGGTATCCTTCAAGTCCGGAACGCGAGTGACACCTGTATCAATCACGGCTACTGTGATGTCTTTACCTTTAGTGTCCTCCCATGCCTGTTCGACATTGATACTTCGCAGGTTCCACTGCTTGCCGTAGTCGGGGTCGTTGGGAACTTCTAGAGCTTTATAGATATAGTTGGGTTCAATATATTCGGTTTGCTTGGCTAAGGCGGACTTTTTCAGGGTTTTTAAGAGTTGGCGATCGCCTTTGACAATATACACATGATCTGATAGAGAAAATTCGCTGTTCAGGCGGGGGTTGAGGTTATACTGTTGCGCGATCGCACTTACCTGTTCGGTAATCTGCGCTGCTGGCACATCTTCACGAAAGTCCAGCACAATAGAATCAAACTCCCCCTGAGAAGCCAAACCCTTAAAGTTAAACAGGGTAAAACTTAGCCCCAATACAAACAAGCACAATATCAAAAGCTTTCTCATGGCAAACGCTTACCCGTAGCGCCAGTGTAATCACCACCATAACTCAAGCTCATCATATCTGGCGCTGATGTTGCAGGATAGTTACAGAGGAAGCCGTTAGTAGTAGAGACGTTCCGCCGGAACGTCTCTACGTGGTTAGTAGTTAGTTGGATCTCTCGATGTTCAATTTCACAGCCAAGATGTAAGTAGGTGGGTGAAAATGAACGTAACTCTAAGGGAATCGCGATTGGCGATTGGTGATGGGTCAACACTTGACCACTGACAACTAACAACTAACAACTAGCAACTAAAAACTATAACCGGAATACCTTTACGGAGATCTAGATATGGAACGTGGTTTAATGTGGTTGCCCCTGCTGGCAGCGTTTTTCTGGTTAGCCTGGTCAGGTTGGAACGAGTATCAAAAAGTTGAAGCCTATCGTCGATGGGCGTCCCAGTTTGAGCGGGCAAAGTATGATATCTATGCCGTGTTGGGTCAAAAAGGCAGCGCCTTGACTTGGGGAAAACCCACGCGCCAGGAACCAGCGGATATGGAAACCTTTTCTCTCAAAGATGTTAAATTTGTTCGCCTACTAGTGGATGACAAGCCAGTAGATATGGAAACGCCACCTCGCAAAGGAGGTGTTGTGGCGCTGGAATTCTTGTTGGCAGAATCGGCGACGCCGGTGCGTATCCCCTTTACAGAAATACCTCTGGCAGCTGAGTGGGGAAAGTATTTGCAGAAGGAATTGCAGGCTAAAGGTTAAAGAAGCGGCAGTTTTTTTAATGCAATTGGTGAATATTTTTCTATGCTCAGCAGAGCAAAAGACTCCTTGAGGCAATCAATCTTACTATTAAGATAAGAACGAAGGCAGTTAATGATGATAGCCACGTATGATATCAGCCTTGTTATTCTTTCAGTTGCGATCGCCATTATTGCTTCCTACAGCGCCATAGATTTAGCTGGGCGGGTAAAAGCAGCACAAGGGCCGAGCCGTAATCTGTGGCTGGTTGGAGGCGCTACAGCGATGGGAATTGGCATCTGGTCGATGCACTTCGTCGGGATGCTGGCATACAAGCTGCCGATTCCTATTGGCTACAACCTTCCTATCGTCTTGGTTTCTATATTAGTGGCTATTGTTGCTTCTTTTGCCGCTCTTTTCATTGTTAGCCGCGAAAGTATGGGTTGGCAGCCGTTGCTCGGTGGAGCCATCTTTATGGGGTTGGGGATTGCTTCGATGCACTACATTGGCATGGCGGGGATGCAAATGCAGGCAGTAAACGAAGCTATGCCCGTAGCGCTTGTCGTCTCCTATGATCCTAAGTTGGTTGCACTCTCGATTGCGATCGCGATTGGGGCATCTTTAGCTGCTATGTGGTTAGCCTTCAAGCTTCGCAAAAGTAATACACCAAGTGCGATCGGGCAAAAGCTTGGCAGTGCTGTCCTGATGGGAGCAGCGATCGCCGGGATGCACTATACCGGGATGGCAGCAGCCAGTATGCAGCCGACTAACCAAGTCATAGAGAATTCATCCTCTATCTTGGGCACCTCAAGGCTGGCAGTGGCGGTTGGGGCTGGCACATTAGTTATCCTGGGCTTAACCCTGCTCACCTCCCTTTTCGATCGTCGAATTGAACAAGAGCGCCTGCTTTTGGCTGCAATTGTGGAATCTTCCCATGACGCGACAATCGGCACGAGTGTGAATGGCATTATCCAAACTTGGAACTCAGCCGCCGCCAGACTTTTAGGCTACTCTGCTACTGAGGTTAAAGGTCGCCATATCTCCCTTTTGGTTCCGCCCACTGCTCCAGAGGAGATAGATCAAATTGTTGAACAGAGCAACCCAGGAGAAACTATTGAGAATTTTGACACAGTTTGGGTGACAAAAGACGGTAAAAAAATAGATGTTTCTCTAACTATCTCCCTGATAAAGAATGCAGAGGGTGAGATTTCAGGGGTGGCAACCATCGCCCGCGACATTACCGAACGTAAACGCATTGCCAGAGAGCTAGAAAAAGAACAACAGTTTCAAAAGGCAGTGCTGGAAAATGTCTCAGACGGCATAGTTGCTTGTGATACCCAAGGCAATTTGACCATTTTTAATCGAGCAGCACGAGAGTTTCATGACTTATCTCAAAGCCCTCTCTCTGCAAGTGCCTGGGCACCAAACTACGATTTATATTTCGCTGATGGCGAGACGCCGATGGCAAAGGAAGACATTCCTTTGTTTAAAGCCTTACAAGGGGAAAAATTCCATAATCTAGAAATGGCGATCGCTCCCAAGCAAGGTATAAAGCGAACATTATTAGCTAGTGGAGAAGCAATATTTGATAGCCAGGGAAACAAGCTAGGCGCTGTTGTGAGTATGCACGACACCACCGACCGTAAGATTGCACTAAAGTTTCTGGAAAACGCTAAAGAGCAGCTAGAAATAAAAGTCAGGGAACGCACCGCCCAGCTGGATCAAGCAAATCAGAAATTGCAAGCTGAAATCGCTCAACGAATACAAGCAAAGCAAGCCCTTGCTGCTGTCAACAAGGAGTTACGCAAAAATGAATTAAGATTCAGATCCCTGGTCGCAAATATTCCTGGTGTCATTTATCGCTGCCTGTGCGATTCTAACTGGACAATGGATTTTATCAGTGACGCGATTGGGGATATTTCTGGATACCCCGCCTCTGACTTTCTCAACAACCGCGTCCGCAACTACGCCAGTATCATTCACCCCGATGACAGAGAAAGGATAAAGCAGCTTGTAAACGAAGCATTAGACCAAAAAACGCCTTACATACTTGAGTACCGAATTATCCATGCTGAGGGCAGTATACGCTGGGTTTATGAAAAAGGACGGGCGTACTTCGGATTAAACGGCAACGCTGCTTGGCTTGACGGAGCCATCTTTGACATTACCGAGCGCCAGCAGGCAGAAGAAGAACTGCGCGATATGCGTGTCGCACTGGAAAATACTGTAGAGGGAATTTCCCGACTCGACACACAGGGACGCTACATCTCTTGCAATTGGCCTTATGCCAACAAGCTAGGTTATGAGCCTGAGGAAATGATTGGCAAGGAATGGTCGCTAACAGCACACCCTGAAGATATGGAAAAAATGAGCGCCGCTTACCAACAAATGCTCACCGATGGCAAGGCAGAAGTTGAAGCAAGGGCAATCTGCAAAGATGGCGCTGTCTTTTATAAGCAAGTTGCGATGAGCAAAGCCTATAACAGGCAAGGGCAATTTGCAGGTCATTACTGCTTTATGAACGACATAACTGAGCGCAAGCTTGCAGAGGAGAAACTCAAAGAAAGTGAAGAGCGCTTCCGCTTGCTAGTAGAAGGTGTCAAGGAGTACGCAATTATCATGCTAGACGCCGATGGATACGTTGCCAGTTGGAACGGCGCAGCAGAACGCATTAAGGGATATAAAGCAGAAGAAATTGTCGGTCAGCATTTCTCCCGCTTTTTGACTCCGGAAGACTTAAAGCGTGGCAAGCCTAAGCATGAACTGAAGGTAGCCGAAACGGAAGGGAAGTATGAAGAAGAAGGCTGGCGTTTGCGTAAGGGTGGCTCACGGTTCTGGGCAAATGTCCTAATTAACCCATTACGAGACGAAGCTGGAAACATACGCGGCTTTTCTAAGGTGACACGCGATATAACCGATCGCAAACTTGCAGAGGAGAAACTAAAAGAAAGTGAAGAGCGCTTCCGGTTGTTGATAGAAGGTGTCAAGGATTACGCGATTTTCATGCTAGATAATCAGGGATACGTTATCAGTTGGAACGCTGGGGCAGAACGTATTCATGGATATAAAGCCGAGGAAATAATTGGTCAGCATTTCTTACACTTTTATTTTGAGGAAGACGTGCAGTCCGGTCATCCTGATTACGCATTAATAGTAGCAGAAGCTCAAAGCCGTTATGAAGAAGAAGGTTGGCGCTTGCGTAAGGACGGCTCCGTATTCTGGGCAAATGTCCTGATTACCGCCTTACGAGATGAAGCTGGTTCTATACGTGGCTTCTCTAATGTGACCCGCGATATCACTGCTCGCAAGCAGGACGAACAAAGGTTGCGTAAATGGGGCGACATTTTCCAACACACTGGGCAAGGATTAATTATCGCTAATCCAGGCAGCAAAGTTCTAGAAATGATGAACCCTGCCTTAGCTTCTATGCACGGCTATACAGTGGAAGAACTCACCGGCCGTCCTTTTCCTAGCATCATCGCTTCTGAGTGTTTAGCGGAAACTTTAGAGCATATTGAGCTTTCCTACAATAAAGAGCAATATGCGTTTGAGACTAAGCACATTCGTAAAGATGGAACAGTTTTTCCAGTATTGGTAGACATAACAAATGTTATGGATAACGCTGGGAAAATTGCTTATAGTATCATTAATGTTCAAGATATTACTCAGCGCCAGCAGGCAGAAGCGGAAATTCGTAATGCTTTAGCAAAAGAACGAGAACTCGGCGAGCTGAAAACTCGTTTTATTTCCATGACTTCTCACGAGTTCCGCACTCCCTTGGCAACAATATTATCCTCTACGGAGTTATTAGAACATTACTCGCACAAGTTAAAAGAGCAGGAAAAACAAGATTTGTTCCGGCAAATTGAACGCGCGACTCAACGCATGACGCAGCTATTAGAGGACGTTCTCGCCATCAACAAAGCCGAAGCTGGAAAACTACAGTTTAACCCTGCACCCCTGAATATAGAAAATTTATGCCGCGATATAGTAAATGAAATGCAACTGAATGCTGGCGATAGGCATGAGATAGTCTTTATCAAATTAGGCGAGTGCATAAATACAGTCATGGATGAGAAACTGCTACAGCATATTCTCAGTAATCTACTCTCCAATGCTATTAAGTATTCTCCCCAAGGAGGGAGAGTTGAGTTTGAACTTGTGTGTGAGGATAAACAGGCTATTTTTAAAATAAAAGATCATGGAATTGGCATTCCTATAGAAGATAGAGAAAAATTATTTGAATCATTCCATCGCGCCCAAAATGTGGGTAATATTCCTGGAACTGGGTTAGGTTTATCTATTGTTAAAAGAATGGTAGATTTACATGGTGGCAACATCAAGGTTGCCAGTAAAGTTGGTGTGGGTACCACTTTTATAGTTAATATTCCGTTGAACGTGGGAGTTAAAACAAATGACCAAGATTTTAGTAATTGAAGACGAAGAATCTGTGCGCGCTAATATTGTCAGGCTTCTGGAACTTGAGGATTTCGATGCTTTGGGAGCCGCCAATGGTGTCCTGGGAGTGCAAGTAGCAAAAGAACAGGTTCCTGACTTGATTATTTGCGACGTGATGATGCCTGAATTAGATGGTTATGGTGTGTTAAATACCTTACGCCAAGATGATGTCACCGCTACAATTCCCTTCGTTTTCCTCACGGCTAAGGCTGCTAAAGAAGATTTACGCCAAGGGATGGAAATGGGAGCAAGTGATTATCTCAATAAGCCATTTACAAGAAAAGAGCTGCTGAAGGTTATCACCACTCAAATAGAAAAAACGGCAAAGTTTCAGAAAAAAGCTGACGAACAAATCGCTTCATTACGCATAAACATTAGCTTGTCGTTACCTCACGAACTAATAACTCCGGTTAACGGCATTCTTGGCTTATCAGAAATGATGCTTTTGTCAGCTGACTCGATGCCACCAGATGAAATTGTGGAAACGGCAGGAGACATTTATGGTTGTGCTCAACGGTTAGAACGGCTGACGAAAAATTTTTTACTTTATGTAGAGTTGGAGCTAATAGCGAACGATCCAGAAAAAATTAAGGGTTTACGGAATACTAATACTGATTTTTCAGCAACAGCGATCGCCGAGGTGGCAAAGCAAAAAGCTAAACAGGCAGGTCGAGAAGCTGATTTAAATTTAGAACTCACAGATGCACCAGTGCAAATTTCAGAAACAGATTTAAGAAAAATTGTTGAAGAACTAATTGATAATGCCTTTAAATTTTCACAACCTGGCACCCCTGTTAGTATGATTAACAGTTTTAAAGAAAACAATTTTATCCTAGAAATAGTAGATTTAGGACGAGGAATGACCTTAGATCAGATTAACCAAATAGGAGCATTCGTACAATTTGAGCGTCAAGTTTACGCTCAAGAAGGGTCAGGTTTAGGATTGTTCGTTGCTAAACGTTTAGCTGAGTTACACGGAGGTGGATTACAAATAGAAAGCGTACAGGATCAAAAAACAACTGTGCGTGTTACCCTGCCGATGTAATATCCACACTACCTACCCTTGGTGGAGGTAAGGCGCTAACTATTTATCTTTACTTTTGCTCTTTTCCTTGTTGTCTTTATCTGGTTTGGCTTTATTATCCTTATCTGGCTTAGCCTTAGATTCACGATTTGGTTGATCTGGCTCATCGACTGATGGCTGTGGGGCTACCGTGTCGCGGTCAGATGATTGTGTTGCAGCCGCGGGCTTACGCTGACGGGGAAGGGATGGCGGTCTCTGTAGAGTATCTGGTACCTGCTCCTGAGCCGAACCAGATGACGGTTGCCGTAGGGTATCTGGTGCCTGCTCCTGAGTAGAACTAGATGACGGTTGCTGTAAAGTATCTGGTGCCTGCTCCTGAGTAGAACTAGATGAAGGTTGCTGTCGAGTATCTGGTGCTTGCTCCTGAGTTGAATTCAATCGCCTCCTTGATGTTGAAGTCGGTGTCCGCTTCCCACTGGCAGAAGACGAGCGCGTCTGTACTGGAGCAGGAGATAGCTGGGATTTTCTGCGAGAAGATCTGCGAAGGGATGTGCGATCGCTATCCGATTCGGAGCTACCCTTATTGGCAGTGCCAGCAGCGCTGCCCTGGGCATCCTCATTATTGCGGGGCTGAATAATTGGTGCTCCTGAAGAGCCAGGTTGAGGAGTGTTATCCTGGGCATCATTATTGTTGGGCTGGGTAACTGTTGGTGCTGAGGGTGACTGAGACTGACGCCAGACAGCACCAGCAGCCATTGCCAGCAGAGTGGCGATCGCCACTACTGCGCCAACAAAAACACCGCGCTTGCTCCCCCCCTTCGCCGCTGGCTGCGGCTTTTGCGGAATTGGCGCTGTTTGTTGGGGGATTAACCTGACAGTTGCCCCTGTGTTAACTGGAATCGAGTTAGTTGCAGTGCTGGTGGAACTCTGCAACCCACCCGGTAACAGGGCTAACCATTCATCCACACTAGCTGGTCGATACTGAGCCTCCACCGCCATACCGCGCATCACCGCCTGGTTAACTCTTGGACTCAGTTGAGGTTGGAGTTCGCGGGGTTCTGGCATAGGTTGCCGATCCCTGAGAACTGCTGGTGTCGGTACTCGTGCCGTCAACAGAGTGTAGAGAGTGGCGGCAAGAGCATAAACATCCGTGGCTGGGGTGCGCTTTACCTTGTCCAGGTACTGCTCAATCGGGGCGTAGCCTTCGGAGACGAGACTTGTATGAGTCTGAGTTACTCCCGGCGTAAACTCCCGCGCAATTCCAAAGTCAATCAGCACCACCTCATGGGTATTTGCTCGCAAGATAATATTTTCCGGCTTGACATCTCGATGGAGCAAACCTTGCTCGTGTACCACCTTTAAGGCAGCACCAATCTGTCGGATGTACTGGATAGCTATTGCCTCTAAAAGCGCTTGCCCTTGAAACACAACCGCTTTTAGAGTTTGACCGGGGATGTAGTCCATTACTAGGTAGGGCATCCCCCCTTCGTGGAAGAAGTCAATCACCCGCACAATATTGGGGTGTAGGCATAAGGATAAACGTCTAGCTTCATCCTGAAACTGACCCTGGAATCGCTCAAAGTTAGGATGCTGTTGCAAAGACTCATTGAGGGTTTTAATTACCACTGGCTGGCTTAAGTAGTGATGAGTGGCTTTAAACGTGAGGCCAAAGCCACCCTGTCCCAGTTGCTGCTCTAGGGTATATTTACCACCCTGCAAGGTTTTGCCGACTAGCAAGTTCATGCAATATTCAAGGATGAAGGACGAATAATTCTAAATTATGCATTTTACCGCTCCCTTGGAGTTATGAGTTATGAGTTAAAAATTAATAACTCAAAACTCAAAACTCAAAACTTTCTTTCGCCTTGATTATGTGGCTTTAGAACCTTTGGCCAACGCCAAACTGTAGTTTGCCTGCGCCTTGGTCGTTGAAGCCGTATTCAGCCCGAATAATACCGATGGGTGAGTTGAAGCGAATACCAGCGCCGTAGCCAAAGCCACTTCCCGGTTTGCCACCCACGGCCCCAGGCTCTCCGGGCACAGTATCGCCAGACCCTAAGTCGGAAGCAAAGTCAGCAAAGAGGACACCACCCAGGGGATTGAAGATAGGGAAGCGATACTCAGCTGAGGCCAAGACAAAACTGCGACCACTGGCGACTTCGCCGTTTCCGTAACCCCGCACGGAATTGATGCCCCCGAGATTAAAAGCTTGGTAGGGCGGCAAATCGCCAATTGTTGTCCCACCTTGGACGTTAAAGGCTAAAACCTCTGGCTGGCTTCCGCCTAGTAGACCCGTTGGGACGTACTGGCTGTAGTTCCCTTGGATCTGGTTCATCAAGATATTGCCGTTGCCAATGGGAACGGACTGGGCGCTGCTGAGGCTGAGGACAGATCCTTGGGTAGGGTTAATGGGATTATTTCGTTGGTCTTTGGTGACGCCAGCAGACACTGTGACCAGGTCATCAACGCCGGTGTTACTAAAACTAAGCTGATTGCCCCGTTCATCTACTGGTGAAATGTTGCCAGAGCCATCGCGAATGCTAGTGCGGGTGTAGTTTAAACCCACCGACGCCTGCCAGTCATCTACTGGTCTGGTAAAAGTGATGCCGCCGCCAAACTGTCCTTGCCGAATTTGGTCGCCATTGGGCAGTTTGATGTCGTTGAACGTCTGAGAAAACCCCCGACGCCGAAAGGCATTGATTGTATATCCCAGCTGATCGGGGTTGTTGGGATTATAGGGGTTGGTAAAGTTGCCGTTAAACTGGAGGTCGCGCCTGCTCGCCTGGACATTTACACCCACCTGTTGACCTACGCCGTTTAAATTCCGGTCATTGTAGCTCACCGTGCCAACGATGCCACTGTCAGGGCTGTAGCCGCCACCAGCATTGACAGAACGGGCGGGTCTTTCTGTAAGGTCGTATGTAACCTCAACTTTTCTGGCATCACCATTCAGGGAAACGTCAGCTTTATCAAATAGCCCTGTCTGATACAGCTGCTGCAAGTCCCCCCGCGCTACATCCACACGGAACACCTGACCGGGCTTGAGTTTAAACTGGCTGGTAAGGTAATCTGGCTTGCTGCGACCCTGAGTTGGCTTGCCGTCTTTATCCACAAAGCGGACTTTGACATCCCCAACGACGCCCTCGGCGACTTCAACCATCACCACTCCCTGGCGGCTGGGTCGCACTGCTAGCACCTGTGCTAGTACATAACCGTTGTTGGTATACCATTTATTCAGCTGTTGGACGGCTTGCTCAATGAGAGCAGGGCTGACTTGCGCCCCCAACTGGGCTTTGAACAAATCGTTCGCCACTGCTGGTGTGAGTACTTGGGCACCGGAAAGTTGGAGCGATCGCACTACTATCGGTTCCACCTGATAGACTACCTTCAACCCCGCTGGTGTAGTTTGTGTTGTGCCACGGGCATTAGCAAATAGCCCCGTCGCTAAAAGAGCCTCAACATCCTTTTCTACTTGGCGTTGGCTGCTGGCACCACCAGGGCGGGTGGCAATTGTCTTACGGACAATCTGCTGCAACTCTTCAGTTCCTCCCACAACCTGGAGGTCTGTTACTGTTATAACCACGTTTGTTTGAACGTCAGACCTTGTCGGCGTCACGCTAGAAACACCAGCAGGTGGAGAAAAGTCTGGAATCGTGCGGTTTGCTGGCTGTACAATTACCCCAGTTGCAGCTGGTGTCGTGGTGTTTTGAACTGGAACCACATATTCATTAACTGGTTTTTGGGTTCCAGATGTGGATATAGGATTGACAATTACCGCGTTCGCCGGTTTTGGAGCCGTCTGAGTTGGAACTATGTAGTTACTATAGGCTGGTTGTTGGATTGCAGATGGAGAGTTTGATTGGGCAAGTGCCTGCTGAGCTAAACCGCAAGAAGTCAGGGCAGCTAAGGTAAAAGTTGCAACAACTGGGACACGCATATAAGTAGGCTCAATTGTTAATCGGCTTCGTTAAAAAAAATATCAGCTTTTTGTCAGTAGTTCTTAGTTCAAATTCCGTTGTTTGTTGCCGCTAACTGCTGACAACTGACGGCTTGTACTCATTAGACTCATAGCTTTTGTAGAATTTGACAGTCACTAAGCCGGTTATGTTCCCCAAGCTTTGCCACATCAGCATCTACCACAATTGCCGTCGTACTCAGCAGGTCGGCATAATTAAACATCTACAGTGGGGGTTGGCTATTGGTCAAATTCTTTCTTATTCCTCATCACCAGCCCTTCCTAGTTAGGTTTATGTTTACCTAAGTGCTGAGACGCTATCGAGCGCGTCTGTACTATTTATAACCAGGGTATTGTTGCTGATATTTTTTTGGAGGTTTTGGATGAAGCTACTCTGCTTGAGCAACGGTCACGGGGAAGATGTCATTGCCGTCCGGATTTTGCAGGAACTACAGCGGCACCCAAATTCACCAAAATTAGCAGCTTTGCCATTGGTTGGAGAAGGGCAAGCTTACACCCAGCTAAGCATTCCCATTATTGGCCCGATGCAAACCATGCCCTCCGGCGGCTTTATATATATGGATGGGCGTCAGCTAATGCGGGATGTACGGGGTGGTTTACTCCAACTGACGCTAGCTCAATTGAAAGCCGTTCGTAGCTGGGCAAAGAAAGGAGGGGCAATTTTGGCGGTGGGGGATATTGTACCGCTGTTGTTTGCCTGGTTGAGCGGGGCTGAGTATGTATTTGTGGGTACGGCTAAATCGGAATACTATTTGCGAGATGAAGTGGGGCCGTTGCCGCGTCAGTCGCGGGCGCAGCGCCGGGAGGGGTGGTCTGGATCGGTTTACCTGCCTTGGGAACGTTGGCTGATGGCGCGTCCGCGCTGCAAGGGGGTTTTTCTTAGGGACAAGCTGACGGCAGAGACTTTGCAGCAGTGGTCGATTCCAGCTTTCGATCTGGGAAATCCGATGATGGACGGTATTTTTCCTGAAAATCCCGCGCCGATTTTTTATGACCCAGACGCTGAATTAAAAGAGACGCGGCGATCGCTCATTGTTACTCTTATACCCGGTTCTAGACCACCAGAAGCTTATTCTAACTGGCAACAAATCTTACTTGCGGTAGATGGATTAATTGCCACTTTTACCAAGCGCTCTCTGGTGTTTTTGGGAGCGATCGCACCTACTTTAAGCCTGGACTCTTTGTACCAAATTTTGGCAACACAAGGTTGGGTTCAGCATTTAAGCACCTCGGAGGCGGCATTGGCACTGGTTCAAGATCCAGCAGCGGCGACGTTTACTAAAGACAAGGCCACTTTAATTATCACCCAGAAGGCTTATAACGATTGTTTGCTTAACGCTGACTTAGCGATCGCGATGGCGGGGACGGCAACAGAACAGTTTGTGGGGTTGGGGAAACCGGCGATCGCCATTCCTGGCAAAGGTCCTCAGTTTACTCCTGCCTTTGCCGAAGCTCAAAGCCGCCTGTTGGGTCCATCTTTGATTATAGTAGAGCAACCTACTGAAGTTGCTGGTGTTGTGCAGCAGTTGTTGCGCGATCCAGACAGGTTGCAGCTAATTGCTAAAAATGGCCCCCGACGGATGGGAGAACCGGGTGCAGCCCGTCGCATTGCTAGTTGTTTGATGGAACGTTTGGGTAATTATAATGCGTGAAGCTGTAGTGTTTATGCCCCAAACTAATACAGATAAAGATAATTTGTGAAAACCGATACTATTTTCTATCAACTCTTTCAAAATTTTCCTAGCATCTTCTTTGAACTGATAGGACAACCAGCCACCGATGCCAGCACTTACCAGTTCACCTCGCCAGAAGTCAAACAACGAGCCTTTCGTTTTGATGGGTTGTTTCTCCCCTTAGCTGATTCCCCGGAATTGCCAATTTACTTTGTAGAAGTACAGTTTCAAAAACAGCCCAAATTTTCTGCTCGTCTGTTTGCCGAAATCTTTCTTTACTTTTATCAATATGAGCACGCTAAGGAATAAGCTAGTAAACATTTAACTTGCATAATTTAGAGACTGAAAGCGTTTAAGTGCATAGATAGCTCTGGAAGTTAAATGTACAGCAGCTTAGTACGCAATTGTAATTCAATTTTGGATTTTGGATACAAGTATTTTGGATTACCCCCATAACTAAAGTTAGGGGTTTTAAGCTGGAAATTACGAATTACGAATTATTGTGTGGGTATTGTACAGTTAGTAGTAGAGTCTAAAAAGAAAACTCGTGAAGTCGCCCGGCATCTAATTAGCAAAGCACGTCAGGAATTGACAGATGCTGTTATTCAGCAACAAGTCATAGAATTGATACAAACAATCGTTTTGTATCAATTTCCCAATCTAAGCCGCGAGGAACTAGAAGCCATGTTGGGATTGAGTGAACTGAGACAAACAAAAGTCTATCAAGAAGCTCGTGAAGAGGGCAGCCAAGAAGGAAAGCTAGAGGCTAAGTTAGAAATGTTGCCTCTTCTACTCCAAACGGGATTAAGCGTTGAGGAAATAGCTCAACGCTTAGGTCTAGACGTTGAAATTATTAGGGAAGCAGCCCAGCAGCAGCCCTAAATTCTATAAGGATTTTCGTCCGGTGGTACAAATAGACCGTTACAACAGGGTTTTTTGGGCAAAACTCTAAGCAACTTACGGCAAACGAATAAAATTAGAAATATTACCTGTGTTGCTGTCGTTAGGCCCGAAAATTATGAGTTTACCTGTGAAGCAGCTGACCGCTTATATGGCTTTGCTGGCTATCGGCGGCGGTGCAGGATTATTTGGCAGCCGCTATATAAAGGCGCAAGACGCGGACACTAGCCAGCGTCCCCAGGTGGTTCCAGTGGCGCTGCAACAAACCTTTTCCCCTGCCAAGAGTGGTCGGCCACAAGAGAACCTCAACTTCATTGCGGAAGCAGCCCAAAAAGTGGGGCCGGCAGTAGTACGAATTGATGCCTCTCGCCAGGTATCGCAGCAAATTCCAGAAGCTTTCAACAACCCCCTTTTCAAGCGTTTCTTTGGTTCGGAGTTGCCGACTCCAGAAGAACGGGTCGAACGCGGCACTGGCTCTGGGTTCATTATCAGTCCAGATGGACGCCTGATTACAAATGCCCATGTTGTTGCCGATGCCGATACGGTCAAGGTGACGCTTAAAGATGGTCGGGTTCTGAATGGGAAGGTGGCGGGTGTTGATGTGGTTACAGATTTAGCTGTGGTTAAGATTGAGGGCAATAGTTTGCCGACGGTGAAGCTGGGAAACTCTGAGAACCTGCGACCGGGACAATGGGCGATCGCAATTGGTAATCCTCTAGGTTTAGATAACAGCGTGACAGTGGGCATTATCAGCGCTCTGGGCCGTTCTAGTTCCGAGGTAGGCGTCCCCGATAAGCGGGTAAGCTTTATCCAGACCGATGCCGCCATCAATCCCGGTAACTCTGGCGGTCCTCTGTTAAATGCCCGTGGGGAAGTGATTGGTATCAACACCGCCATTCGCGCCAATGCCCAAGGACTAGGCTTTGCTATCCCCATGAAAACCGCAGAACGAATTGCCAACCAGTTATTCACTAAAGGTCGGGTTGAACATGCCTTCCTGGGCATTCAAATGGTGACTCTGACACCAGAGCTGAAAGAAGAAATTAATAAAGATAACGACATCAAGTTTAAATTGAAGCAGGACAAAGGCGTTTTAATTACGCAAGTTGTCGATAATTCTCCCGCAGCCCAAGCTGGTGTCCAAGAAGGAGATGTTATCCAAAAAATTGACGGTAAACCTGTCGGCAATGCAAATGATGTGCAGGAGCGGGTAGAAGCTAGTGAGGTGGGAAAAGTGCTGCAACTCGAAGTTAACCGCAACGGTCAGATTCAGACAGTGCCAGTGCGAACGGGTGCTTTTCCAGCTACTCAGTCGCAATAGCTACAGAGTTTTGAGTTTTAAGTTTTGAGTTTTGAATTATTAATTTTTAACTTAAAATTCATAACTCATAACTCCGCGAAGCAGTAATAATCAATTTCTCTTCCCCTGCTCCCCCTGCTCCCGTCCTTCTCTGGCGGCGGTGGGCGGAACGTACAATTTTGATCCGGTAGGGGTCAGCATCTTTGCGCCAGAAGAGGCGATGGCCTCGAATTTCAGCGCAATGTTCTTCAAGGCATTTTTGCCAGCCTTTGCGAGTGCCGATGGTGCGAGGATTATCTAACAAACCCCAGGCTTCTTCCTGCTGGGTGAGTTTGGCAAATTTGTCATAGTCGGGATAGTCAGGCGTCACAAAGGTTTCTTTGCGATGCAGAATCGGGGGATTGTTTGAGGTATCGTAGTCCCGATAAGTGACTTGCAAATCCTGGAGGTCGATTTGCATACTGGTGTGCAAGGCTGGATGGGGTTCTGTGTCAAAATCTGGGTAAAACAAGTAAGAGATTTTTGGCTTATGGGTGTGGAATTTAACTAAGGTGGCTCCATCCATGCGACCAATGGTACGGCTAGCGCAACCTTCGTAGAGTCGTAGCAGGTGGTCGAGTTCTTCCAAGGCAGAAACATGGACGTAGAGGGCAGTGGGTAAGTGTTTACCTATGAGGCTGTGTTGGCAGTAGTGGGCAATTACGCCCGGTTCACCAAGGCTGAAGAGCATTTCGTCGGCTATTTCGCAGGCTCGCTGGTAGTTACCGCAAAAGGCTTTGATATCGTGTTGGAATGCGATCGCTAACTCTTTAAATTTGGGGCGTCTTCCAAACTGGCTCAGGGCGATATAGACGAGTAGATCTTGGCGGCGTTTAAGTGCGATCGCCTCCCACTCTTCTTGATCGGTAGCTTGCAGAATTAATTGAAAGGCGCGGCGCAAGTTGCCAAATTCCGCAATTAGCTGGGGTTCTGCTGATAGTTCGCCTTTGACGGGAAGGCGTCCGCGATCGCATATAAAGGTCATCAACGGGGCAAGGATTTCTTGATAATCCTCAAAGCGCTTGATGCGGGTGCGGACTCTGGGCGTTGTGGTGCGAGAACGGAAGCGGGATGCGCGGAAGCTTTGGGCAAGACTTTCATCTCGAAACACAAAGTAGATGCCCAGCGCTACTGGAACTGCATCGACGTTCAGAACTTGGTCGATGTAGTTTTTAAGTTCTTCCTGTTCAAAATACTTCTGAAACGTGTTGCGACGGGTAACAATGCCGTCGGCGTAAGCTAGTTGCTCAGCACCTTGGTTATCAATTAAAACTTGGGCGGCAACAATTAAGACCTTACGGGCGAGTTCCCAAGCTTGCAGGAGGGCTTGGCGGCGTTCCGCTGGGTCTTCAATGACATTGATTACATAGCCCAGATTGACAACATCTGCTGCAACGTGGGGTTCATCAGGTCGATAGTAAGGGTCCCAACCAGTGCTGGTATAGCCTTTGTTAGCCAATCGCTTGACATCGCCACCGTGACCGCATCCGTAATCAAAAAATGTGGTATCTTCGGTTAAAATTGCTGATTCTATTGCCAAACGCACGGGACGAGAGATGTTAGTGCGGAGGATGGCGGCTCGGTGACGCGCTATTTCTGGGGTTTCTGGAAGTTTCGCGCTGTACTTGACCATAACTACAAGAATTAAAGATTAAAAATGAAGAATTTTATCTTTAATTTTTAATTTTGCCTGATTTCCAGAATCAGGTTTGAGAGCTTGTAGCAAGTGCAATTAAATCTTCAATTTTCTTAATATTTGGATCGCCTGATAAGTAGCCAATACCGCGATGCAAGTGCAGGCGAAATTGAGTGGCGAGTGTTTCTTTGTCAGTGCCTAAGCCATCGTTGTGGCAGCGTTGTTTCAGTGCTATTACTAAAATATCGGATATTTCTCCCCCAAAAACGCGCCAAGTCATTTCTACGTTACTGCCGGTGATGGTGGGATCTGGGGAGGGAATGGTTGGTATGGGATCTGGGGAGGGGATGGTTGGTTCTGCTAGGGAACGGCAAAATGCCCAGCGGCAGAGGATGTTCCATTGGTCGATTTTTGTGAGGCGTTTGAGTTTTGTGAGTTGGTCTTTGGCCGTTTGGGATAGTTTAATGGTGTTGAGTGGGGGTTCCATAGATTTTTTTTACAATCTTACCAAAAGTAACCTTCTTCTACTCTAGTTTGCCGTTCTCCCATATCATACTTAAGCAAATACTCCCGCGCGATCGCTTCTTTTTCTCGCAGCTTCTTTGCTTCCATTTCTCCAATCTCTGTATCTGTTGATAACAGAATAACTTGGTGACTTGCTGAAGGAAAGTAACGTTCAAGTAAATTTGCTCGGTGAGAAGAATCTAGGCGACCTAATGGTGTATCTATGGCTACAGGTAAGTGTCGCCCCGATACCCGTGCTAGTCCCCATAAGAAGGCTATGGCTAAAAGTTGTTTTTCTCCGGCAGATAAACGATTTTTAGGTACGATTTGCCCTTGGGAATCGTAGAGAGAAAGGCTAAAATCTTTGGTGTCAATCGCTACTCGATGCACTAAGTCAGATTTGTGCAATAGATAGCGGAAGCATTCTGTTACTTCTAGTTCTAATTTATTTAGTTTTTTCAGGGTTAATTTTTCTTTAAATAGTTTGAGAGTCTCTTTTACTTTGGCAACCGAAGCAATGATATGTTGATTATTTCTCAATTTTATGTTTTCTTCGCTGTAGGTTTCTAGTTCTTTTTTTGTTTGGGCGATCGCACGGTTTAATTCTTCGCACTGGCGCTTAACTATTTCCCGCGCAGCTTCAGCTTGAGCGAGCTTTTTGTTGGCTTCTCTGACTGCATTCTGTAACTGTTCATAAGCTTCTGGAGAAGCGGCGGTAGCTATCTGTCTGTCTAGAGAATCTATCTCAATTTCTAGTTGTTTCAGTTCTTCCTGTTTTTCATTCGCTCTAAAATTCTCGGTTTTGAGTGCGTATTCTAATACGTTAGTAAGCTGAGTTATTTCCTCTGGCGAGGCAAGTAACCATGAATTTTCATTTCCGGCAATCTCTTCCTCCAGTTGTTGATTTTCTTGAGCAAGAAAAAATTTTATTTTGTCAAGTTCGTCAGGAACTAATGACAACTTTGTAATATAGGTTAATAACTTATTATCTCGTTCTATCAAAACATCCCGTGCAATTTTTGCCTGTTGTTGGCGGTTTTCTTTTTCAGCTTGGAATTTAGCTTGTTCGAGAATAGGGGAGATTAAAGCTAGAGGAAGAGTACCAGCGGCTAATTCTCGCATCGCCTCACGCGCTTTTTCTAGCTGTTTGGTGAAATGCTCCTGTTGTTTTTCTAGGCGGTTTTTCTCGCTGGCAATTTTTCCCCCTTCATAAAGGAATTTTTCCTCTGCTTTGCCCTGGTTATCTGTTGCGGAATGAATGTCATTTTGCCGAGAGGCAAGTTCTTGTTTTGCAGCTGCTAATTCTTCGGTTTTCTGCCTATGTTTCCGTTCAATTTCTTCGAGGGTAGCGAGTTCTTTATCTGTGGCAAGTTCTTTACGCTTGCGGCTGACTAGGATATCTAAGTCTTGCGAGAGGCGTTCGGCTAATTCTAGTCCTAAAAGGGATTGAATTGCATCAACGACGAGAGAGGGTGGGGTTTCCATTTCGGCGAGTTCTTTTACTTGTTCGCCGTCAAAGAGAAATAAGTTAGAAATTCCTAGGGGTAGTAGGTTTTCTATATACTCGTCCCAGGTGTTGGCTAAAGCTTTATCTGGCCATTCTTCATTAGCAAGAATGCCCAAAGTATCTTTACCATCTTTGGGTTCTGTTGTCCAATATCTGACTATTCTTAAGGTAATTGGTTTGCCGTCTTCGATTAGTTCAAATGCTAATTCAATTCGCGCTTTTTCACTTGGGGGAGTGTTGCGGTTGACTGACTGGGTGAGAAAGTCGCTATAGCTTAAGTTGCCGCGTGTGGAACATTGGGCGCGTTGTCCATAAAGGGCGAGGCGAATGGCATCCATTAAAGTTGTTTTACCGCCGCCATTCATACCGCCTAAGAGGATAATGGGGCGAAGTTCGTTATCTATTTCTGGGCGGAGGTTGATGACTTGTTTGCCCAGGTAGGGGCCAAAGTTTTGGAGGACTAGTTCCAGGAATATCATTGTCAGCGGATTATTTAGCGGATGTAGCCGATGGGGTATTGCTAGGGGGCAAAGGTTATTTTTGCAGCAGATTAGTTAACGGATATAGCGGATAGCTTATCCGTTTTATCCGTTGCTAATTATCTCCTTCGATATCTTCTGAGGTTTGCCCCCCAAATTTCATGCTTGCCCATGTTAGCTGTTTCACTTTATCAATATCAGCTTCAGCGGCAGCCTTTTTTAAATCGCGTTTATCATGGGCATTTTGAATTGCCTCTTCTTTAGAACGAGAACTGGTTTCAAAGCATTTATACAGGTTGTCGTAGATGCCGCGTCGGGATTTTGCGTGATGTTGGCGTTCTGTATCTAGTAGTTTCGCCATCAGTTCTAGGTGCATGATGTTGTCATCGCAGATTTCTTGTAGGACTTCCCATTCGTCGCTACCTAATAGTTTTCTCTCTGTACCCAGGCGCGTTTCTTGGAATGGTTCGCCTGTGGCTTCTTCATAAATACGCGGCAAGCTATCATCAAATTCGTGTTTTTCTTCTAACCAGATGCGGCGAATTTCGCTCAGTTCTTCCTGAGTAATTAGGGTGATGTCTCGCATTTCTGGTGGTGCAGTACGACGAACTTGGGTTTGTGCTTCTAAAACTCGTCTTAACCAATGTTCCCGCCATTCTTTTAGATAGGGACCCGGAATTGGTTCAACGGATGTTTTCTCATCAATATTACGCTCAAAAAGTTGGACAGCACCCCAAATGCGACGGAAGTCTCTCTTATCGCGATCATCCTTTTCATCTAATTCATTACGGATATCGAGGAGACACTGCATCCATTCTTTTTCCTGATCATTTTGGATCATCGCCGCCATTGATTTATCCTGGCTTACAAGTGTGCAAACCCAGCAACCAAAGCGAGAACTGCCGCAACTGGGGGTTGAGGTATCAACGACTAGGGGGCATTCGTTGTCTGCCGTCGCTCCTCGATACATGGTGAATAAGTCTTTGTTGCTATTTCCCCAAGGGTTTTGCCACTGATTCAAGTAAAGCCAGACTTCATCATTACGCCAATCTTCAATAGGACTATAAATCAAGGAGTTAGGTAAGCTGGCATTAGGGCTAAGGCGATCGCGTACTCTACCTGCTTGGTGCTTTTCCATTGTGGCAGCACGTTTGGCGCTTTCAGCCTTGCGAGTACCCAATACAAGAATTGTTTCACCACTAACGCGAACTACCTCTCGTATGAAGTGGTTAGCGGGATGGATTTTTAGGCGTTCAGTACACCAGCGAAATTGATTACGGGGTGCTGGGTAGCCCTTACCAATTAAGTTTACCCAGAAAGTTTCCTCCACTTTGGGATGGAGCAGATGAGCTTCTATGGGCATTCCTTGGTTTTGTGCAGCCGCTTTCATCTGTGCTATTGAGGTGCGTACCCAGGCAGAGACTATGGGGTTTTCAACTAACGTGTCTGTTGAGATAACATAGATTGGCTTGGTTCGCTGTTCTGGTGGGAGGGATACGATCGCATTCCAGACAAGCTGCAAAATAGTAGTGGAGTCTTTGCCACCGGAATAGCCAACTACCCAGGGAATCCCATCCAAGCAGTACAGTGTTTGGATTTCAGTGGTGAGATGTTGGATATCTTCCACAAGTTCTGCAACACTGCGCTGAGTTTGACCTTTATTTTCTGGCTCTTGTGCTGTAGTCATTTCTCTGTGCCTGGGACAATACGGGTGTTTTTTAGACGTTTCTATTCAAGTTAAGTGTTAGCCTACGAGATTTTGAGATTTTTTGATTCTCTCAAGCAATAAATTTTTTGGTTCTGTCAAGCAATAAATGGGAACACTAGTTCTACCTAGCTCTACTATGATGCTATGTTTAGGTTTTAAAGGAGTCTGCTGTGATATGGCTACAGGGAAATGAGGCTGTTCAGCAGCTAAGCGAAAATGTCCTCTTGTATGATTTGACGCAGATGCGCGGAAATAGCGCTCTTGTTAGCCGCATTCCAGAAAATGTTGGTGGCGTATATGCCTGGTATCGTCGTTTTGAGCTTAAGCCTAGTGCAATAAATGATCCTGAAGATTTCACTACATCTATTCTGGATGAGCTTTCTAAAGATCATTGCGCTCCCAGAGAGGCACGACTTCCCCCATCACACAGGATAAGGCTTCAACCTGAGATTTCATTCACTAAAGAAGGTGTCCTAAGAGAGTGCGCTGCTGATCCATCCTTCCGCCAACTGCTCTTTATGCTTTTGGACAATTCCCTCATATTTCAGCAGCCACTATATATAGGTAAGGCAAGTAATCTACATTCCAGGATTTGTAGCCACCTTCGTGAAGAGAGCATTCTACGTGAACGTCTTAAGGCTGCTGGTCATAATATTAATCGGTGCAGGCTTCTATTGATTCATACCTCATTCAGTACACAAAACTTTGCCTTACATGGTGCTGATGAGGCAGATGAATTTGAAAATCAAGTTTCTGAAGATTGTGAACTATCCGAATTAGCGTCAGAGCGTTTAGTCGAAGATATTCTATCCAGGCTGTTTCTTCCATCATTTACTCTTAGGTACGGGTGACACAAAATGCTTATAATTTCAAAAAATGAAGGAAAAGCTAGATTTAATAAGCCTCTCTATGGTATGACTGGGACTTACACTTTATCAGAAGGAATAGCTCTACCTTACTTCCTTTCTTTAGTGGATATTAACCGAGCTATTGATGAACTTAAGATTGCTGAACAGATTCCAGCGTCATTGGATACACAATGGTCACTCAAAGAACTATTTCAACGGGAAATTGATGATAAGCGGGTAGAGGACGATATCGTTAAAGGCTATCTCCTCGATCCTAAGAAGCTGAAGTTTTTCAACGCCATTACTATCGTATTGATGCCGAAAGGTGCTGATGGCAAAATTCAGGATACATTCGATAGCTCTATAACCATTGAGCCTCCGCCTATTCCTTGGGACGGTACTGATCCTGATGACACACAATGGAATCACCCAGAAGCCAATGTTGCTAACTTTAGCGGTGTTCAATTCATTTCCATTGGACTCTCTGCACGACTTCGTTGGGATGAAGATCGTGTACTTGCAGTAGCTGTGGACGGACAACACCGCCTTTGGGCACTTAGGACTTTCCGTGAAGATCAAAACTTTCGGGGCGGCACCCTTCGCACTGTTGAGCAACAAACTAAGATTCCAGTTCTTTTCGTTTTGCTTCATCCGAGTGCTGGCTTTCAGAATGCATTGGGTGAAGGTGACTACTCCATTCGGGGAATTTCCCGCGAGTTATTTACTGATTTGAATAAGAATGCCAAGACTGTTGATAAAGCCAGAGAACTTATTCTAGATGATAAGAGTATCAATGCCCAATGTGTTAGAACTTTGCTGACTGAGAGTACATCAGAGGATTCTGAGGATCGAATTCCTCTTTCTCTAGTGCGCTGGCAAGACGACTCAAACCGATTTGATAGTTCTTACTACCTGAATTCTCTAGTTCATTTGGATCTATTAGTTTCGGCAACATTAGATCTAAAACCGCCACGAGACCCAATGGACAAAAGGCAAGTCGAGGAGTTCATCAAAAGCATTAACTCTGCACTTGGCATAGATGAACAGGAAGTTCAGTACGAAGGGCGCTTTCTTTCTAAATACTATTATGAGGACTACTGTGACGAAGACGTAGAACCAAATACCCCCTTTGCGCGTTTACCAGAGCATTATCTTGACTCAGCAATACAAGGCTTCAAAGTTAACTTCCGTCCCTGGCTACTTAAACTGTTACTTGAATTTAAGCCCTACAGTAACTTGTTAGTGTACGCTCGTGAGCATAACTTAATTGAGGGCGCTTTTGGTAAATTTCAAGCTCAGACAAGTAAACACAAAGGAATTATTAAAGAGCAGGAACTTGCTAAGGATAGTGATTGGCATAATCGGGAAATTCTTGCACCTCAAACAGCTATCGCTACTATGAAAGACAATCAATGGGCTTTCAAAGCCATATTTCAAAAAGCCATAGTTCGTCTAAGCAAGGTGGTTGAGTTCGAGTACAAGGGGAAAGACAAAAATTTAGGCAATATAGACAACGTTCTGAGTTCTCTTGATCGGCTCTATGACCAAGGCGTTCTCCGGGTAGATGCAATTTTGCATAATCATCCCTATCGCTTATGGACATTTATAGCTCTTAATCAAGGCAATGATAAAATTAAAGTTGCCAAAGCAGTAGAGGATAGAATATTTTCTTTATTATGCTTGTGGTACTTTGGCTCTCGAAAAATTGATATCGATACTGCTAATGGTGAGCCAATATTATCCAAGCGAAAGCTTCTAAAGTTTTTTAGTGCAGATACAAATAAAGCTCAATGGCCTAATTGTAGTGATGCATATCAAACGCTGTACAGAGGTTTTAATACAAATGGATTCTACGGAAAAGAACATGATCAAATGAGTGATGAGCGAAAAAAAGATATGGTTCGTGAAAGGTTTTCTGCTGTACTTGCAGCGGGATTACCTCAATTGGAGAGTCAGTCTTCAGTGGAGCAACTTTCGGATGAAGAGGACGAACATTCCTGAAAAGAGAATTATTAAGAAAGGCAGTTTGCATAACTATAAGCGAGATAGACTCTGTCTGTCTCATTTCTCCCTACCTACTAAAACACTAGCATTGTCTAACCCTTCCTAATCGGGTTTCAGCGGTAAATTTAGATGCTCTTTAATATAGGCACTCATCAGACTGACACTAGTTCGGGATTTAGAAATTCCACTACTAGAGAGAATACGCCCTTGCCAATCAGGATTAGACCGCGACCAATCTATTTGTTGCAAACCTTCTAAATGGGACTCCCAACTCTCAGGATAAAGCGATAGGAGAGTTGCCCCAACTGCCCCTAAACTAGCAAGCGCGATCGCATGACTATGTACATAATCCCGTCGCATCTCACTCGCACTAACTTGGCGCTGTAAAACTTGCTCCCAGTCTGGAATATAGCTACTAACGGCATTCCAATAACCTGATGCTAGTGCAATCTGCTGCTCTATTTCCCTATTCTGATGATTAACTAACAGGGCAAGAGTAGCATTATAAATGTTGCTGAGAGTAAATAGCTTACCCGATCGCGCGGTTAAATTACTCCGTTCCATATCCGTCAAGGTGCGGAAAACCTTGACTTCCTTGATAATTGCTCTCACCAGGTTAGCTTGTTTGTCCCGGCGATCGTAAAGAATGTTTAAAGACGCATCCGGATGGACGCTATAGCGGTTTAAGTCAGTAGATATTTGTTGAGAATGCTCTAGACCAATATCTAGGAACAGAATAAGCGCGATCGTCTCATAACCTAGATCTGGATTCTGCTTCAATGCTAGCTCAAATGCTGCCCGCCGATGCTGCCCATCATTAATTGTAAATCGAGCATCCATAGGCACTCGCAAGCGTCCAATTTTCCGTTCTTCCGCCTCTGTGCCAATCGGTTCAAATTTGATATCGGCGTCAATAGAGGCCGCGATCGCAGAAAACGTATAACTCCTGGGATTATCAAGAATATAGTTGGCAATTTCTGGGATACGGCTGCGATTGCGCGATCGCCCTGCCCTCATTTCCGGTGGTACTTCCTCATCATCCAACGGCAACAACTTAGGGAGAAGTCGCACCGGACACATAGAAACATAATATTCCCGCCCCGCCTGGATTCCCCGAATCACAGGCAAAACGTATTCAAAGGAGGGAGTAAGCATAAATTCCCTGACTTTTAGTTAAAACCCGCCCAGAAATTCATTTCCGGGCTAAAAATCGCCAACTGACAGCAGCAAGCTTGAAAATCATCCCAGATGTCAATTGAAATGGACTGCAACTTTCCCCCAGTCCTCTTTAGAGGACTTTCGCTATAAGCCGGGGAATTTATTCCCTGGCGGATATCTGGCGGATATCGGAGCAGGTGAAAAATGTCAACCATATTTATTGACAAAATAGCAACTCTATGATATAGCCATACTTAACCACATCTATCCACAATCTAATTATTGCACATTAAGTTTTTAAAAACTCATGCCAATTTAAAACTTTAACTGCTAATTTGAGAAAATCCGCCTAATTATTCTCAGCATCCACCCATGAATAGTGCCACAAACCCCACCTCCGACATTGCCAGTCAAATCCTGGAACGGGAAAACCAAGAAAAGCAGGCATTAGCGCTACTTTTAGATAGATATTTAGCCCGAAATGACCAAATTTTAGTGCAAAAAGTAGAAATGGGGGGAAGTGAGGCGTATATCGGTTCCGCAACCCTGGAGTGGTTTGCCCGTCGCGTCCGCTATGCCTCTCGCTTACCGCTATTGCATCAAAAATTCAACCCGGACACCGAAAACGTAGAAATTGATGCCGAAAGTATTGAAGAAATTCAGCAACGCCCCTTAGATTGGTCGCGCCAAGCTGCATTAGCGCAGTATTTAGCCGCCCGCAAAACCCACAAATTCCCCCCCGTCCTTGTCGTTATTAACCAACCGTGGGTAGACAACCCCAAAGCTGACCAGTGGAATGCGAAAGGTAGGGCGCTGAAATCTGCGACTAATTTTATCCCACTGGATAAAGACGCAACTGTAGGTTTATTGGACGTTTCCCAGGATGTGACGATTTTTGCCTTAGACGGTCAACACCGGCTCATGGGCGTGCAGGGTCTAATAGAATTAATCCAAACTGGTAAACTCCCCCGCTATAAAAAAGATAAAAAGCCTTCCGGCGGAGTCATTACTGTTGACGACCTCAGAGAAGAGTACCAAGTAGAGCCAGCTTATTTACAAAACTTAGCAAACGAAAAGATAGGCATTGAGTTTATTTCCGCCGTTGTTACTGGGGAGACTTACGAAGAAGCACGGCGACGAGTGCGGTCTATTTTTGTTCATGTCAATCTTATGGCTGTACCTTTAAGTAAAGGTCAGTTAGCACAATTAGATGAAGATGATGGCTTCTCCATCGTTGCTAGGAAAGTTGCCGTCACTCATCCGCTGCTAAAAGATATTGAAGGACGTAACCCCCGCGTAAATTGGGATAGTGCCACAGTTGCCGCTAAGTCAACGGTTTTGACTACCCTGCAAGCTCTCCAGGATATGTCTGAACGCTACTTGCAGCAAAAATTCCCCAAGTGGAAGCCTTTGCCTAAAAAGGGGCTAATTGCGATGCGTCCTGAAAATGAGGAACTTGAGCAGGGGATTAAGGATTTTAGTCAGGTTTTCGACTATTTAGCAACTCTACTCAGCATTCAAAAACTGGAGCATGGGGCAGAAACGCCGGAATTGCGTCGCTTTAGCTTTGAGAAGGGTGGGGGCGACGGTAATATACTTTTCCGTCCAGTTGGGCAAGTTGCGTTAGCGCAAGCTTTGGGAATTCTGGTGTTTAAAAAGGGATTCTCCCTGAAAACCATCTTCGATAAGCTGCAAAAATACGATGCGGACGGGGGATTTAGCGGGATGGAGAATCCCCAGTCTCTCTGGTATGGGGTTTTATATGACCCGAATAAAAAGCGGGTATCTGTTGCGGGCAAAGATTTAGCGGCGAGATTAATAGTTTACATACTGGGTGGCATTGATGATGACATGGAACGTGCAGAAATTCGCCGGGAGGTAGCGGAAGCAAGAACGATGGAAGACCAAGCAATGGGCTTTAATGGCAAATTCCTGGAACCGAGGAAAGTAGGATTGCCACCCGTTCTGTTGTAGAAAACTGGGGACTGGGGGGCTGGGTTGATACTCTCCCGTCTCTTCGTGACCAAAAACACGCATAGGTCTCAAGCCCCCGACTGACCGTCTGGGGGACAATCCAAAATCCAAAATCCAAAATCGAATGACAAGTTGTACTCGCCTCCCCTAGTTTTACCCGATTGTTTTCTAATCTGAAAAGCGTAAAGGGGAGAGCCTACATCAAAACTGTGTCAGCCAACCCGTAAATTTCCACTCAATGAGCCTTGTGGCGAAACCGTATGAAAACCGCTATATCACAAAACAATATCGAATTATCCATGCCACAGGCGATCGCACTTTTTGTGATCTCAGACACTCGGTTGCATATATCTACGTCTCACTCCCTATATGTTCTGGTAAACACCTCAACGTGACTAGGTAGGCTTTGGGAGCGAGAGCGCCATCACTTCTGTTCCTAAATATAAATGTCAAATTAATAGTAACGGTTAAGAGTTCTACGAAAAGGTTGAAATAAGGAGGTTGTCATGCAAACTTTAAAGCAGGGATTCAAGGAGAGCAATCTCATGACCATGACAAAGTTGGCGGCAGAGCTGGCGCAAGAGTGGCGACAAAGGCTGGCAACCGAGTGTCCTGGCTCAAGCCTTGCAACCAGAGAAAGTATTATTCGCTGGTTAATGGGAGAAGATTTAGAACGGTTTGACGCTCTGACACCTCCCCAACTGACCATTGCCCAGCAAGCAATGGACTATCGCTACCGGATTTTGCAGCAGCGCTACCTGGGATGTGGCCCGGAACGGGCATATCGTAACTTAATGCAGCGGCTGGGAAGTTTGATGGTGCTGCGTAATAAAATTCGTACCTGGGTTGCTCTCAGCCGCGATCGCCAGCGGGCAGTTGTGGATGTGTTGCAAGAAGTGATTCAAGAATTACTACATAGCGATCGCTACATCCAACAGCAAATTGCCTGGATTGGCGAGTGTACTGAAGACGCCCGCCTGCGTAATGCTCTGGTGCTCGCCAGCGTTGAAGAATATTGTCTGCGGCCAATTCGTAACCAGCCTCTACTTGCCTACCGATTTGTCAACTACCTGCGCCGCTCCCAGCGAGGAGGTATCACCCACGTACCGGAGAGCGATCTCGTACGGCTGGTTTCTGATGAAGTCACACCAGATGAAAGCGACGCACCCTTAAGTTTGTTCGATTCTCAAGCAGTTGCCGAGTATCAAGACAATCAAGCCTGGGAAGAGCAACAAACGCTACGGACTGCTGTTAAGGACGAATTTGAAACTTATTTAGTTGAAAATGTAGCTCCAGAGGCGCAAGAGTGGCTGCGGCTTTACCTGCAAGGTCAATCTCAAGAAGCGATCGCCCAAGCATTGAATATGCCGATCAAACAAGTCTATCGGCTGCGGGAGAAAATCAGCTACCATGCGATTCGCGTTTTTGCACTGAAAGCGAAGCCAGAGTTAGTAGCCAGTTGGCTGCAAACATCTTTGCAGGAACACAACCTGGGGCTGACACCAACACAGTGGCAAGAATTTTCGGCCAGCCTCGACTCAGACCAACGCCAGCTGCTTGATGCCTTAAAAGCAGGTAAATCCACGGAAGCGATCGCCCAAGGCTTGAACATGAAAACCAATCAGGTAATGGGTGAATGGAGTAAGCTTTATTTAGCCGCCCAAGCCATGCGTAGTGCTTCCTGAGTATATTTTGAGAAACAATTTAGAGGCCTCTGACTACGAACATCCTCAGATTTTATCTTTGAATACGTTTCATGCAGACCAAAGCTTTTAGCGAGCTTTTTCCCCTCTTTAATACTGCCGATTCAGAGACATTGGAATGCTTATTGTCTATTGCTGTTGAGCATGAGTACCCGCCCGACAGAGCAGTGTTGATGGAAGATGCCTGGGGCAACGCGGTGTACTTTTTGGTATCCGGCTGGGTAAAAGTACGACGCCTTTATGCAGGAGATGCCGCAACGCTGGCAATCTTGGGGCGGGGTGATTTTTTTGGTGAAATGGCAATTCTGGATGAATCTCCCCGCTCAACTGATGTAATTGCCCTCTCCGAAGTACGGTTGTTGAGTGTCTCCGCCGATAGATTTATTCAAACTCTGTTTAAAGATCCCCAGTTGCACCACCGATTGCTGCAACTGATGGTAAGGCGTCTGCGCCAGACAAATTTCCGCCTTCAAAAGCGCCATCAGCCATCGGCAGTCAAGTTAGCGAATATTCTAGTATCCCTAGCCGAGAACTACGGTCAAGCAACCCAGATTGGTACACAGATCTATAACATCCCCATAAAAGATTTGGCCGATGTCACGGATATCAGTCTCCAAGACACAGCTAAAATTATGGATAAGTTGAATAGTAAAGGCTGGGTAAAAATTGAGCCAGAACGTCAAGTGCTTTATTTAACAAACCTCAAGCAGTTGACACATCTAGCGGAGCAAGATTAGCTGTTAGCTTTTAATCAAAGACCTTTGCTTTTGGCGGATGCTATTAACATCAGGCAGTTGCAAACCTAACAGCTAATTGCCGCATTGGTAAAATCAAATAAGTGAAGCACCTCACCCACAAGGAGTTAGGCTTCCTGGACTCAACTTGCCTATAGGTCTTATAGTTGATGATCCTAGTCTTTCAACTAGCTTCTCAGGCGTTAATTCCGGCACTTCCTGCCGTATAACTACGATTATAACAAAAAGCTGCTCACAACGAGCAGATTTTTAAAGCCAAAACAGGAATAAAAATAATGCAAGCACCAGCTATTCACCCCGCTAGCAAAGAACCTCGCAGCACACCGACAATCGACTATCAAGTAGCGATGCCCCAGCCGGAATCGCATCTTTTTGAGGTAACGTTACGGGTGCAGGGTTGGCAAGCACCAATTATAGATTTAAAAATGCCGGTTTGGACTCCAGGCTCTTATCTGGTGCGGGAATACTCCAAACATCTCCAGGGCTTCTCTGCTAGCGCTGCTGATGGGCATAGTTTGACTGGGCGCAAGTTGAGCAAAAATCACTGGCAAGTAGAAACTAGCAAAGTTACTGAAGTAATAGTGCGTTACCGGGTGTTTGCCAATGAACTGTCGGTAAGGACTAATCACCTGGATGCCACCCACGGCTATTTCAACCCTGCCGCCCTGTTCTTTTATCTGCCAGGGTTTGAGCAATGTCCTATCCGCGTTACGATAGTGCCGCCGCAACCTGATTGGCGTGTGACAACGCCCTTGCCGCCTGTGTCAGGACAAGCCGATACTTTCGAGGCACCGGATTTTGACACCCTGGTAGATAGTCCCTTTGAGATTGGTAGTCATCGGGTATATGACTTTGAAGTATTAGGAAAACCTCATCAGCTAGCTATTTGGGGAGAGGGCAACCCCAAACCAGAACGTATTATTGAGGACATTAAAAAAATTATCCGAGTGGAAGCTGAATTGTTTGGGGGTCTCCCCTACGATCGCTATTTGTTTCTACTGCATTTGGCGTCCAGCGGTGGCGGTGGTCTGGAACACAAAAACGCTTGTTCGTTAAATTACCCCCGCTTTGCTTTTCGGGCAAAGGATAAGTACAACCGATTTATGCAATTGGTGGCGCATGAATTCTTCCACTTGTGGAATGTCAAGCGCATTCGACCTAAAGCCTTGGAAGTGTTTGACTACGACCAAGAAAACTATACGCCTTCTCTATGGTTTAGTGAGGGAACAACAAGCTACTACGACTTGGTAATTCCTAAAAGGGCAGGTATCTACGACGCCAAGGCTTTCTTAGACAACCTGGGCAAGGAGATTACCCGGTTGCAGACGACTCGCGGACGCTTGGTGCAGCCAGCAAGCGAGTCAAGTTTTGATGCCTGGATTAAGCTTTACCGACCTGATGCCAACAGTGGTAATGCTCAGATTTCCTACTACTTAAAGGGAGAACTAATTTCGTTTTTGCTAGATTTGTTGATTCGGGCGCGTCATGGAAATGAGCGATCGCTCGATGATGTGATGCGTCATATGTGGCAGCAGTTCGGGCAACCAGAAATTGGCTTTACTCCAGAAGAACTGCGAGGCGCAATTGAGTCTGTGGCTGGAATAAATTTGGGCGACTTCTTTAACCGCTACGTTGATGGCACCGAGGAGTTGCCCTTCAATGAGTACCTGGAACCTTTTGGTTTGCGGCTGGTTGGCATCCAGGAGGATGAATTAGTTCCTCACTTGGGTGTAACCGTTAAAACAGAGAACGGACGCGAGTTAATTAAGTTTGTGGAAGCAGGTTCTCCAGCCCAATTAGCGGGTGTGGATGCTGGTGATGAGTTGCTGGCAATTAATGGCATTCGCGTGACATCAGAGCAGCTATCTGAGCGGCTCAAGAACTATGAAGTTGGCGATCGCATTCATATAACAGTTTTCCATCAAGACGAACTCCGCACCTGCCTAGTTACCCTAGAATCCCCTCGTCCTAGCCGCTACCAGATTGTCGCTGTTGAAAATCCTTCCGACACCCAGAAACAAAATTTTGCTGGGTGGATAGGAGTACCTATGACAACTATTTTGTAATTTCCTATAGGGCTGGTTGAGTAATCAAAAAATCGGGTTTTTGACGGAAGTGAGCTAAGGCGAGCGTATGACGGCAAATTTAGTATTTGGGCAACTAGGAGGTCATAACGTGGGGAGAATAACAAGCAGAAAGTTAATGGTTTTGATTAGTACTGCCGTGCTAGCGTCCGCGACGCTTTTAGAGAGTACAAAAGCGATCGCCAATCCAGAAATTGAACCCTCAATATCCTTAAATCCATCGCCAAGTGCTGACCTCAAGTCATCCATCGGCATTGATTACAGCCAGTTGCAACGCTTGCTAGCAGCAGGAAATTGGCAAGCCGCAGACCTGGAGACGCGGACAATTATTGAAAAGTTAGTTTATCCGGGTGGGGATTTGTATCAATCTGCGCGCTTCGACCTTCTTCCCTGTGAAGATATCAACACAATTGACAGGCTGTGGTTGCAAGCCAGCGGTGGACGCTTTGGCTTAAGTGTCCAACAGCACCTCTGGGAAACTCTGAGAGCGAAAAATGGTAGCGACACTAAAACAGCGGTCGATATTTTTGGGCAGCAGGTAGGGTGGCGAAGAATCAAGCCACTTACTGAGGAGGAACGTCAATTGAAGTGGTTCGCTTCTGAGTGGCTTTTAGACAATGAACTAAATTTCAGTCTCAAGGCTCCTGTTGGACATCTTCCCTGGAGTGGTATCTCGTCGAACATCATTCTTTCTTTGCTAGAACAGAGTGGTCCAGGCTGCGGCAGTTGTACTATTGATGCTATATATCTTCAGGAAGAAAGGTACTACAATTACCTCCCGGCTCTCTTTAGTAAGGTTAAAAGCTGTCTGTGTTCAAATGCTATTAGAACTGATCCGAAAAGTAAATTTTAGAAATTTTAAACCGCAGATGGAAGCAGATAAACGCAGATATTTAATCTGAATCAGGTTGTGTTTCGGGTCTGGTCTTATATCATGTCCGCTTAAACACTTAGAATATGCGGAGGTTGGGTTGAGGCACTTAGGCGCAGCCTTCTCGCAGAGTAACCCAAGATTGATCAGTTTTCAGAGCTGGGGCTTGCTTGGGTACTTTGGTCTAGACGATACCAGCAAGCAATTCGGGCAGGGGAAACTTTCAGCAAATAGGCAACTATGACAAGCTGATTGATCAGTGTGGTTTTCACAACTCCTAATTTCTGCCAACGGCGTCCTGATGTCATAACTGGTACTGGGACAATTTCAATGCGTCCTAGTTGTCTCAAGCTACGCATCAGTTCAAAGTCTTCCATGATAGGGAGGTCTGGAAATCCGCCAATCTTCCAAAACACATCTGCTCGAAGAAATATAGCTTGATCGCCGTAGGGTAGGGAAAAAAAGCGCGATCGCCAATTTACCATTTTTTCTATCAACCGCAGATAGGGCACTTCGGCATCAATTCCCAATTCAAATGCACCAGCAATAGGATTTGGGTTGTGGTAGTTTTTATCTGGCTTCTCTTCTGTCAACACTTGGCGAACTAAGGTATCAAAACCAGGGGGTAAACGAGTATCAGCGTGGAGAAACAGCAGGATATCACCAGCGGCAGATGTAGCACCAGCGTTCATTTGGCAAGCGCGACCAGGAGGAGAAGATAAAACTTGGACGCCAAAACAATCACGCGCTAATACTACTGTTTCATCCTCACTCCCACCATCCACAATGATGACTTCCACTTCCGTTGCATTCTGAACACTAGCCAAGGTTTCTTTAATCTTGCTTGCCTCATTCAACACGGGAATGATGATTGAAATTTTTTCCATTTAGCTCAGTAAAAAAGTTTTGAGTTATGAGTTTTAAGTTAATAGGTATGAATGGCGCGGTGGGGATTTGCTTTGAACGCCAAAATGTATCGTGCTATGCCTAATATTATGTCCGCTTAAATACTTATAGTTTGGACTGACGCGGGGATGCAGAAAGATTCTAATCATAAGTGATTAGCCTGACTTGATATAAAAGACTTCTTACTTTTTTCTTATCCATTCCTAAATGCAGGGGCTTCAGACCAAATGCGGAGTTATTAATTCTTAACTCTTAATTCAAAACTCAAAACTCAAAACTCAAAACTTATAACTGGAGGGAAGCCGTCAAAATTAGCTTGCTTCCAAACTGGCAAATCCTCTGGACGGTCAACATCAGCAAGGATGGGTAAGTAAGCGATCGCTAAATTGAGTTGCTTGGCAACATCCACTGTTTGTTGCAAAACCTCAGATGTTCCCCAGCTAATGCCGATAAATAGTTCCCCAATTAACCGCCGCAAGCCAACCAAATAATAGCCGCCGTCTTGAGCTGGGCCGAGAACCACATCATACTCAGAAAGCGCGGCAAAAGCTTGTTTCATCAGTTGGGCATTCAAACCAGGGCAATCGGTGCCAATAATGACCACACCGGAATTCTTATTGGTGAAAGCGGTATTAAACGCAGACGTCATGCGATCGCCCAAGCCGCCCTCCCCCTGACGCCGATAGACGATGCCAGTTCCTAGCCAATCCTGCATAAGACGCAGGCCGCCGCCAGCAAAATGAACTTCTACTGAGATCGGATGCTGACTTTGGAATTCCTTTACCTGCGCCAGCGTATGCTCAGTCATTTGCCGCTGAAGCAATGCCGCACCAACATCTCCCAGCAGCGGTATCAGTCGTGTCTTTGTTTTTCCTGGCTCTGGATAACGGCTAAAAACGATCAGGCATTCGTTCGCCGCTGCCCCTTTTGTATTCTTCATATAGTTAGAACCGTATTTTAAATAGTTTTAAACCGCTTTATGAAGCAGATAGACACCGCCTAGAGCAGATATTTAGCCTGCCAAGGTTATTATTTGGTTCAGATCTTATGAGATGCCTAAGACTAGCAAAAATGTATCTTTCGATGGAAGCAGATGCCTAATGCAGTAGTATAGTCAAACAATTTTTTTTTATCCAGACTTCCATGACCGGAATTTCATCCTTAGCAAAATCTACCGTTTTAGTTCTAATTACAGGATTGGTTGCGCTCAATCCTACTCGAATTCAGGCGCATATAGCTGGGGATGAGCTGATACCCGAACCAGTGGTTACATCTCAACAGCTTATTCTCGGCAAAACAACAAATATTCCAGCTACACAGACACAGCAATCTGTACCAGCCTCCTCAAAGCCAACTTTTGTACCTACAGATAACTTAGTTTCTCAAGCTTGGTGGCAAGAAAAAGTCAAATCTCAAGTTACAGCAACTCGCCGTCGGCAATATGATGCTTGTTTGTTTGGTGATTCCATATCTTCAGGAATCGGCAATACGCTGGGTGAGGGCACTTTTAACTTTGCTTTGGGAGGAATGAGTACAGTTTCCCTGATTGAACAGCTAAACATTTTAACTTCTGCCAAGGTAAAATGCAATGCCGCCATTATTGCGATGGGGACTAATGATGCCGAGTACGGTATTGCCAATGATAAGTTTGTTAAAAATCTCAAAGACAGCATTGCCCTTGTTAAAGGTCTGGGAGCGACCAGCGTGTTCCTAATTCCAGCATTTTATTCAACCGTTGAGGCTAGTCATAACCCCCGGCAGGCTGGTTCTATTGCCAGGGTGGAGGAAGTTAGCTCTTTAATTCGTCAAGTGGCGGCCAATGAAAATGTCGGAATTTTTGAACAAGATATTCAGTCTTTATACGAAGGTCAGGCTCTGAGGAAAGATATGACAACCGATGGCGTCCATCTTAATGCCAAAGGCAAAAAGATATATCGGCAAGCTTTATTGAAATTGCTGCATTCTATCCGTTAAAGGGCGTTGAGTAAGTCAGCATCATTGAGAATGAGTGATTACTAAGAAAAGTTTTGAATTTTGAATTCAAATTATTAACTCAAAACTCAAAACTCATCTTAACTGCATTTAATGGCTTTGTTTATAGCCTGTTTTTTTGTCAGTTTTTTAAAAAAACTAACAACGGACAACTGACTACTAACAGATGCTTCCAGAGGCCTGCCTAAGCACTCATCTCTAACATACGCTGAATAGGTCGCAGAGCTGCTACTCGAATCTCCTCTGGCAAAGTAATCTCTGGAGTGCGATTTTTCATTGCTAGATACAATTTATCCAGCGTATTGAGTCGCATATAAGGGCACTCGTTGCAGGCGCAACTACTCATTGGCGGCGCGGCGATGAAGTGTTTGTCAGGTGCCTGCTTCTGCATTTGGTGAATGATGCCGGGTTCAGTCGCCACAATAAAAGCCTGATTCGGGCTTTGCTGAGAATACTTTAGTAGTGCTGTAGTAGAGCCGATATAACTGGCGTGGCGGAGTATCGGCGGTTCACACTCAGGGTGGGCAATTATCTCTGCCTCTGGGTGTTCAATTTTTAATTGAACAATTTTCTTTTCTGAGAAGTTTTCATGAACAATGCAGGCTCCTTGCCATATTACCAAGTCTCGCCCAGTCTGCTCCATAACATAGCGCCCTAAATTTCGGTCTGGAGCAAAAATAATCGGTTGGTCTTCAGGAATCTGGCGGACAATTTTGACAGCGTTGGAACTGGTACAAATAATATCGCTCATCGCCTTAATTTCGGCAGAGCAGTTGATATATGAAACGACCAGATGACCGGGATGAGCGGCTTTAAAGGCGGCAAAAGCGTCTGGAGGACAAGTATCTGCCAGAGAGCAACCAGCATTTAAATCTGGTAAGAGTACAAGCTTATCTGGATTCAGAATTTTGGCTGTTTCTGCCATAAAGTGGACACCAGCAAAGACGATCACATCTGCCTTGGTGTTGGCTGCCTTGCGGGAAAGCTCTAGTGAGTCGCCAATGTAGTCTGCCACATCCTGAATGTCGGGGTCTTGATAGTAGTGGGCGAGAATAATGGCATTAAGCTTTTGTTTTAGGGCTTGAATCGCCTCAAACAAATCTTGGGGAAGTATAGGAGCTAGAGAATTTTTTGGGGGGAGAGCAGTAATAAACACAGTCAGCCTCTACCTGGAGTAGGAAGTCATTGCCTTGGTAATAAAACATTATAGTTGTTTTTACCAAAATTAGTGGAGAAAAAACCTCACCTCCTTTCCCAGGAGGAGAGGGGAGACAAAATTTATGATCGGCGGGGGCGATCGCTGCAAAAACAGGTCATGCTTGCATATCCTGGAGAAGGATCGAGGAAAAAGCAGGTATGGGTAATCAGGGGAATCAAGATCGACCGATCAAAATTGCTGTTGTTGGGGATATTCACGATCAATGGGAAGAGGATGACGGCGTTGCCCTCAAGCATCTAGGCGTTGACTTGGTGCTGTTTGTGGGGGATTTTGGCAATGAGTCGGTGCCGATAGTGCGGGCGATCGCATCTCTGGACATTCCCAAAGCAGCGGTTTTTGGCAACCACGACGCTTGGTATACTGCTACCGATTGGGGCAGAAAAAAGTGTCCCTACGACCGCCAGCAAGAAGACTGGGTGCAGCAACAGATGGATTTGCTGGGCGAAGCTGATGTTGGCTACGGGAAGCTAGACTTCCCATCGCTAAATTTAACTGTGGTGGGGGGGCGTCCTTTTAGCTGGGGTGGTCCACAGTGGAAGTATGCTGATTTCTATCGCGATCGCTTTGGCGTGGCTAATTTTGCTGAGTCCAGCGATCGCATTGTGGCAGCTGCCCGTGAGTCGGGTTACGGTACGGTGATTTTTATTGGTCATAACGGTCCCACGGGTTTAGGTGACAAGGCAGAAGATCCTTGTGGCAAGGATTGGTATCCTCTGGGCGGGGACTTTGGAGATCCTGATTTTGAGAATGCGATCGCGCAAACTCGCGCCTCTGGTAAATGCATTCCTCTGGTGACATTTGGGCATATGCACCACAACCTGCGCCATACAAAAGAGCAATTGCGATCGCCCATCCATGTGAGTTCTCAGGGAACAGTTTATTTGAATGCGGCGAGTGTACCTCGGATTATCCAAAGTGAAAATAACCGCCTGCGTAATTTTTCCCTCGTCTCCCTCCAAGCGGGTGCCGTCACGGAGATATCTTTAATTTGGGTTGGGCAAGACTGTACTGTGGCAACAGAGGAGATTCTTTACCGAGGCGCTGAATCAGTAGTTCAGCCTGTTTACAGCCAGTAGTTACAAGTGTCACCAGCCTTGATATGATTTAATAGATACACCTGGAGAGGTGGCAGAGTGGTCGATAGCGTCCGACTTGAAATCGGATGAACCGAAAGGTTCCGTGGGTTCAAATCCCACCCTCTCCGTTTCCGCTGCATCAGCAAATACTTCCTCTCGCTTCGCTAACCTGCTTAACGTGTGGCAGACGACGTGAGAACTACGCTACCTTAGATTTTTACAGGCATGGCGGCTTTGTCTGAGGTGACAATATGAACTCTTGGTTGGAAAAAACAACTGAGTCACACTATGGTACTATTGTGGCGATTCAAAAAGAGTTGGAAGAGGGAGATATTGAGGCTGCCCGTGTCGGATTGGAGGCTTTAAAAGAAGCTGTGAGTCGATCTGAACAAAGGGCACTGCGGAGCCAATTAATCCGGTTGATGGTGCATATCCTGAAATGGAAAACTCAGACAGAGAAACGGACTCGCAGTTGGGTAAGTACGATTGTCCAAGCCCGTCATGCTATTGAGGATATTCAACTAGAAATTCCTTCCTTGAACAGGAATTTTATTGAAAGTATTTGGGCTTATTGTCTGCAACGAGCGATACGCGAAGCCAAAGCAGAGATGGGTGTTCAGCCTGGTATAGATAGTCTGACTTGGCAAGAAGTTTTTATCGATGAGTACGAGTTGCCGGAAAATTCATAAGATGAATTAGGGCGGTGTGGGTGTTATTTGTCAACTACAATGAAGTATCTAAGTTGGCTCAAGTCAAACTTTGTAGCTTCCTCCTCGTTCCATAGCTCTCTGCACAGGCTTATTACTTGCCTCCTTAGCAATTTTTTCCCAATCTGCCTTCTCTAATACCACATCCAACACATCCGAGAGGTTACAGCGCTGCTCGTATGCGATTCGCCTCAGAATCTCATGGTGTTCTGGCTGTATATATACAGGTTTTCTTTGTGTCTGTGCCATTTGCCTTATTTTAAGTGGATAGGCTTGTCTCTCAGTATACCTTAGCTAAACAGCTATATTGACAACTAGCTAATTAGCCAGTTTAATAAATAGCATACAGTCCCCTCATGCCTAAGTATGTACAAACAGCTAGATTTGTTTGAACTGCCCTACAGCGAGCAGATAGTTCAAGCGCCATCTACAACCACAGCAACGGTTATTGAGCTATTTGCCGGGGCTGGTGGTTTAGCACTTGGGTTAGAAAAAGCTGGATTAAAAGCCAAAGCACTGATTGAAATTGACAAAGATGCTGTGGCGACACTTAAACATAACCGTCCAGAATGGAATGTTATTCATGCCGATGTGTCTAAAGTCTCGTTTGAAGGCATGACTTCAGATGTTGTTACGGGGGGCTTTCCTTGCCAAGCATTCAGTTATGCAGGTAAGGGTTTAGGTTTTGAAGATACTCGCGGGACTTTATTTTATGAGTTCGCCCGGTGTGTTAAAGAGGTACAGCCTAAACTTTTTTTAGCTGAAAATGTCAGAGGCTTAATTAGCCATCAAAAAGGGAAAACACTTGATACAGTTTTATCCATCCTAGGTTCTCTTGGTTATAACGTTCAGTATCGTTTATTGAATGCAGTTAATTATGATGTTCCGCAGAAGCGAGAAAGAGTAATCATTGTTGGGACTCGTCCAGGTATCCGCTTTCAGTATCCTTCTTCTTCTCTTAAAATTCTTACTCTAAAAGATGCGTTAAAAGATGTTCCACCTTCTGAAGGAATGAAGTATAGCCCTAAGCGATCTGAAATATTATCTTTAGTACCTCCTGGCGGATGCTGGAGAGATTTGCCAGAAAATATTCAGAAAAGCTATATGATGAAAAGCTACTATCTTACAGGCGGTAGAACTGGTATGGCACGTAGAATCTCTTGGGATGAACCGAGTCTAACCCTTACAACCTCACCTTCTCAAAAACAAACAGAACGCTGTCATCCAGACGAAACTAGACCTTTTACAGTGAGAGAGTATGCCAGAATTCAAACTTTTCCCGATGAATGGGAATTTATGGGTGGCGTAGGCTCAAAGTATAAGCAGATTGGTAATGCTGTCGCTGTAGACTTTGCTTATCACCTGGGACGCTCAATAGTTAATGCTTTATCAAGCCTAGAAAATTAATTTATTACTTTAGTAAGCCCTATCAAATAAGCTTCTAAAGCTTTCTTGTTGTTGTTTACTTAGCTTATCCAATCCTGAAACCTCACTTATTACGTCTGGTAATACATCAAACAGCATACTTAATGCTCCAGATTGACCAGTTGCTAAATCGTAAAATGCTTGACCGCTAATCTGCCTAATGTTTTCATTTAAAGGTTTTCTCGTGCTAATAGCCCTGTCTGAAGGAGTAAAAGGTTTATCATAATATTTTTTACCTTTAGGAATTATTTCTACATAATATGCTGTATACCCCTGATAAGCTGGTTCACTTAATCGAAATAATAAATAATCGTATATTCCAAATTGATCGCTTGCTTTAACGGTATTATACTTATTTTTAATTTCAGCAAAAATCATCCGAGTATCGTTACATATATCTAAGCCATGAGACAGCCTTCTCCATCCATAGATACTACCTAGTATATTTTGATGAAAATAGCCTATTTGATTTTGAACTGTTTTTTGAACTTGTCTAGCTCTTTCTTTGACAAGCCACTCATTTAGGGTGAAGCCTTGGACAGCACCATCAAAAATTGCTGAGAAGGGATCGATAACATTTTTGTACATTGCTTGTTCTGTCGCTGCTTGAGTTGCAAGAATACAGTCCACAACTCTTTGAGCGGCAGTTCTTAAGTCATTATCAGAGATATATGGAAGATAACTCATGAATTTGTTCAGCCGTAACTACCCGAATGTTTCATTATTCATCAACCTTCTCTATGTGGTCTATGGCAAGACCTCGCTTGGTGCAACATTTTACGCCAGTTTTATATCTGCGGTTGAAAATTTGAACTAGGGATGGCTTTGCCTGTCGCCGGAGGGAGCATCGCGTCACCTACTCTTAGACATTAGAATAATTCCAACGGATTGAATAGCAGGGGCGGTTAACTTGTGAAGTTGTCCTCGAAAGGTATTTATAAAGTCCAGAGTCAGGCTCAGGGCAAGGGATCAGCACCTACATATATTAGTAAAGCCCAGAATTACTATGACGTAGCTTCGCCCTTACAGCCAATCAACAGACTCTTAGCGGTAGCTGAAGCTAAGGGGAGTTACCATCTCAATCCTTCAGAGAGAAAACAGCCACCACCGGGATGCCCAAGGATACCGCCTTTTATCGAGCTGCGGGAGTATCAGCAACAAGCCGTCGCTAGCTGGTTTGCCAATAAAGGGCGAGGTACGCTGAAGATGGCGACGGGGAGTGGTAAAACGATCGCAGCATTGGCGATCGCATCTGAACTTTACCAAAAAATCGGCTTGCAAGTCTTACTCGTGGTTTGCCCATTTCGGCATCTAGTAATTCAATGGGCGCGAGAGTGCGAAAAATTCGGCTTACAGCCAATCTTAGCCTTTGAGAATGTACGCAAATGGCAGACTCAACTTTCCACCCAACTATATAATCTACGTGCTGGCAACCAAACTTTCCTCACCGTTATCACCACCAACGACAGCTTGATGGGTGAGGGGTTGCAATCTCAGTTAAAGTATTTTCCAGATAAAACCCTGATTGTGGGAGACGAAGCGCATAACTTGGGGGCGAAGCGTCGGGAGGAAAGTTTGCCTCGCAACATTGGGCTGCGACTAGCTTTGTCGGCAACACCAGAAAGATATTTTGATGAAGATGGAACGCAATCTCTGTTTGATTATTTTGGTGCAGTTTTAGAGCCAGAATTCACGCTGGCAGATGCTATTGGGCAGGGTGCGCTTGTGCGTTACCTTTACTATCCCATTTTGGTGGAACTAACAGAAGCCGAAAGCCGCGCCTACTTAAAATTAACTAAAAGTATTGGGCGGATACTCTTATTTCGTCAACGAGAAGTTAAAGTTGTTGGCATAGACGACGAGGATAAAGATTTAACGCCGTTGTTGATGCAGCGGGCGAGATTAATCGGCTCTGCTGCTAATAAGTTACAGGCTTTGCGGAACTTAATGAGGAGACGCCTGGATACTAGCCACACCTTATTTTATTGCGGTGATGGTTCTGTGGAAAGTACGCGCCAACTCAAAGCCGTTACTAAGATTCTGGGAACTGAACTGGGGTATAGGGTAAGTACCTACACAGCGGAGACACCTTTGGATGAACGGGAGGAATTGCGGCGTGAATTTGAAGGTGGCGAGTTGCAGGGTTTAGTCGCGATTCGCTGTTTAGATGAAGGGGTGGATATTCCAGCAATTCAGAATGCTGTAATCTTAGCGAGTAGTGGCAATCCCCGCCAGTTTATTCAGCGTCGGGGACGAATTTTGCGCCCTCATCCCGGCAAGCAACGCGCTACTTTATTTGACATGATTGTACTACCCCCAGAGCTAGACCGGGAAACTTTGGAAGTGGAACGCAGTCTGCTGCGAAAGGAGTTGAAGCGATTAGTGGAGTTTGCAGATTTAGCAGACAATGCCGGAGAAGCGCGGGTAAAACTGCTAGCGCTGCAAAAAAGATATGGTTTGTTAGATATCTAAAATGGTTAAAACTTTTAACATTTAAAAGAACATGCTGCTGCCGCTAAATGGTATATTTAGATAATGGAAATCTTTACTAAAAAACTATTAAAACCTATTTCTTCCTCATCGAAATTAGTATATCAAAAAATAAGAGTGCAGTCTAGCAGTTAGAAAAAAAATAATTCCCCTTTGACTGGTATATAAAATGAAATTACAGACACGCAGAAAGTGAATTTGTCGTTACCAAGTCGTAGGGGTACAGCAATGCTGTGCCCTGAGTCCCATATAACAAAGTTTTAGGGAGTAGCAGGGATATGAGTGATGACGTGCAGCAGCCAATTACGGATGCCCCGCCAGAGGTGCGCGAAATTATTGAGCGGGTATTACAAGCGGAAAAAGATAAGCTTTATATGAAAAATCCCCGCCATATTAACGATGACATACTTCAGATTATCAAGGAAGTTGTGCAATGAAGCTAACTTCTATCAAATTATGTAATTTTCGCCAATTTTACGGTAAAACGCCTGATATTTTACTATCTTGTGGAGAAGAACGTAATACTACAGTTATTCATGGCAATAATGGTGCGGGTAAAACGGGGCTGTTAAATGCCTTTACTTGGGTATTATATGAAAAATTTAGCGCTGCTTTTGCCTCTGAAGAGCGGCTGGTCAATAAACGTGCGATCGCAGAATCTCCATCAGGCGCACCAATAGAATGCTGGGTAGAAGTTACTTGGGAACATGATAGCAAACGCTACCGTGCTAAACGTGAGTGCCGTGCTTACAAAGGTGACACTATCGAGCAGAGCGAAAGTAAGTTATATATGCAAATAGCCGGGGATGATGGTAGTTGGTCGCTGCCACGAGAACACCCGGAGGATATAATTGGTAGAATTTTACCTGAGAGTTTACATCAGTATTTCTTTTTTGATGGAGAACGAATTGAGCAGATAGTTCGTTCTGATAAAAAAGCTGAAATTGCTGAGGCTACTAAAAAGCTTTTGGGAGTAGAAATATTAAATCGCTCTATCAACCATTTGGGGCAAACAAAAAGAAGTCTAGAAAAAGAGTTGGAGTTCATTGGCGATATAGAAACTAAAAAGCTCTTAAAAGAGAAAGAAAGAATAGAACAGGAGAGCGAGCATCTATCTCAGCGTCAAGGTGAGATTATTCAAGAGTTAGAACATCAACAGACGCTTAAAAAAGAAACAAGTAATCGCTTACGAGAACTCGACCGTGCCAAAGAGTTAGAAGAAAGGCGCAAAGATTTAGAAGCTCAACAAGGGTTAAACAGAGAAAACCTGAAGAAAAGCAAGGAAGCACTGAAACGGGCGATTTCAACACGAGCTTACGCTGTATTGCTGCCAGAGGCAACAAACCAGTTTCGCTTACTTGTAGAGGATTTGAGGCAGCGAGGCGAGTTTCCGGCTGGAATTGAGCGGCAATTTGTCAATGATTTATTAACTCAGCAACGCTGTATTTGTGGCGCAGAATTAAATGAGGGAAGTTTTTCTTATGAAAATGTGAAGGGATGGCTGGATAAAGCTGGTATAGCGGCAGTGGAAGAAACAGCTATCCGCATGAGTGCCCAGGTTGATGAACTTGACAAGCAAGCTTCTGCCTTTTGGGAAGAGATTGACAGAGAGCAAGCTAGTATCAATGAGTTAAGGCAAGTTATTTCTGAAATTGAGACGCAGCTAGATAACATCCGGGAACAGTTAAGAAAAGATCCAAGTGAAGAAATTCGCAATATACAAAAGCGCTTAGATGAAATTGAAATAAAAATTCGGGACTTAACTTTAGAAGAAGGGGAAAACAAGCAAAAGATTGCTGATGCCAAAACTGAGAGTGAGGACTTAAGTAAACAAATAGCTAAGCATGAGATGAATGAGGCAAAGCAGGCACTTGCCCAGCGGCGCATTGCAGTAACTCAGGATGTTATTGAACGGTTAATAGAAGTGCGATCGCGCCTTGATAGACAATTCCGCGTGCAGTTAGAAAAACGGGTACAAGAGATATTTAGTGAAATTTCATTTACACCCTACCTTCCCCGACTCAGTGAGAAATACGAGTTGACGCTGGAAGAAAGTACGGCAGGGCAACCGACTCAAGTTGCTGCTTCCACTGGAGAAAACCAAATTCTCAGCCTATCCTTTATTGGCGGCATTATTGACAGAGTGCGGGAGTGGAGTGAGAAGGAAATGTTGATGATGCCAGATGCCAGCACTTTTCCCTTAGTCATGGATTCACCCTTTGGCAGTTTGGATGAAAATTATCGCCGGAAAATTGCAAAGACGATTCCCCGATTAGCGAATCAGTTGGTTGTTTTAGTCACGAAGACGCAGTGGCGGGGAGAAGTAGCAGAAGAAATGGCAGACAGAGTTGGCAGAGAATATGTGTTAACTTATTACTCCTCTAAACCCGACTGCGAACAAGATGCAATTGAGTTAGGTGGCATTCGCTATCCGTTGGTAAAACAAAGTCCCAATGAGTTTGAGTATACGGAAATTGTAGAGGTGGATGATGATTTCTAGTTCATCTATAACTGTGCCGAATTTTGTCACAGATACTTGGGTGCCGGCAAGTTGGGAAGAGTTTATGGCGTTGGCGGATAACCCTGCTTATGAGAAGGGTAAGTTTTATTACCATCAAGGCTACATCAGGATTGAAATGTCACCAGTTGGACCTCGGCACGGGCGGCAGAATTCGATTGTTTCCTATGTGATCCTGCTTTTTGCTAGCCTAAAGAACATCCCAATTGTCGAGTTTACTAATACCAGTTTTAGGAAAGCAGGCATAGATGAATTTCAGCCTGACTTAGCTTTCTACATTGGTTCAGGGTTAAAAGTGCCTCCTGAAACTAATTCTCCCGTTAATTTGAGTGAATACGATCCGCCGACGTTGGTAGTAGAAATTGGGGCATCTTCTATCAGTGATGATTTGGGGCGGAAGCGGTTACTGTACGAACGTGCAGGAGTACAGGAATACTGGGTAAATGATGCAAATGTGCAGGATGCGATCGCATTTTCTATTGCCGAGGGGCGTAGTGGCGAAATTCAAGAGTCCTTAGTATTGCCAGGGTTAACGCTTGCCCTCGTTAAGGAGGCACTGCAACGCAGCCAAACCGAGGATGATGGGACAATTACGCGCTGGTTGCTGCAAACATTTAGCCAAAGTTGAGTAAGTAAGTCAAACGATTTTGGATTTTGGATTTTGGATTTTGGATTTACCTCGCCCACTATGTAGGACGAGGCTTGACCAAATTTCACGTCGTTAAAAGTTAAAAGTCAGAAAAAAGGAGGTGAATTTTAATGCGTAACACTTATAACAAACTTGTCCGCGATCGCATACCGGAAATTATTCGCCGGGATAATTTAGAGTGCGAAGTAGTGACGCTCAAAGAAGAAGAATATCGTCAAGCCTTACGCAAAAAGTTAATTGAAGAAGCACAAGAAGCTGCTGAAGCAAGCGAAGAAAAGCTAGTGGCAGAAATTGCTGATTTATATGAGGTGATAGATGCCCTTATCGCCACTTATGGAATTGAGCGCGAGCTAGTAATAGCGGAACAGCAACACCGACGAGAGGAACGCGGTAGCTTTGAAAAGCGGCTTCAGTTGTTGTGGGTTGAGTAATAATGCGATCGCCGCCAGGCGGCGCGCTAGCGCTATCGCCTGACTTTAATCTGCCCTAAAATACAGCCATACAGAAGATAATGCGGAGAGGTAATGGCTATTTTTCCCAACCTTCAATCAAGCTGTTCTCCTAACTAAAAACCTATGAATACCACAGAGATACGCTTGTGGACTGTGGATGAGTATCACCGCATGATCGAGGCAGAAATTCTCACCACTGACGATCGAGTTGAACTTCTCGAAGGGCAGATCATCCAAATGAGTCCTCAACAACCTCCCCATGCTGCTACTACGCAATGGGCTTTCAATTACCTCAACAGGTTATTGTCAGATAAAGCTTTCCTGCGGATGCAGTTACCTATCACCCTGCGTCCTAACTCAGAACCAGAACCCGATATCGCTGTAGTCCGTATTCATCCTCGACGATACCTTGACCATCATCCTACATTCGATGACATTTTCCTGTTAATTGAAGTCGCCGATGCAACCTTGAGGAGAGACTGTAAACAGAAAGCACGCACCTACGCTAAAGCTGAAATTGCTGACTACTGGGTGCTGGATGTGAACTCGCGGCAAGTTTATGTCTTCCGTCAACCGAAAGATGAAACTTATCAGCAACAAACCATCCTGAATGAGGATACTACGCTTTCAATGCTAGCATTTCCAGAGATTGAAGTCCAAATTAATCAACTGTTTCCCTGATATTTAGAATAATATCTGCGTTCATCTGCGTCTATCTGCTTTTATCTGCGGTTAAAAATTTCTAACCTAGACTTTTCCGATATATCCTTAATCGTTTTAACAATTTACAAAACCCCAATATCAAAATCATGTCTGATCTTAGAATTAAAGTTGCTCAAGATAAAGCTGATTTAGTAAAAGAACTAACTGCGTCATCTCAGACAACAGGGCCTTTTCAGACTTATGCGGATGCGATCGCATTTGCTGCCGTCTTGGGAGCAAAGCACAAAAAGCGGGTTCCCCTGGGAGAAGTATCTAGAAAAGAACCCGGCCCCATTAGTATAGAAATTTTTATATCCAGGGGGTACGATCTGGCAATAAACTTACTAGCGATCGCTGAAACAAAAGATATAAAAATATTGTCCTCTATTGAGGAGAACTTTGAGTACAAACGTTTACATATATTTGAAGAATATGCTAATGGAGGGCTGGAGATTTTGCGAGAGGAGCTACGAGGAGCAGTAGACTACTCCGAGCGACTTTTATTGATACTTAGTTTACAACGCGGGAAACAAGAGCCGCCCCAAGAAGAGTTCGATTTAAGCAGATTTTTGTCTTAATGGCGACTCAGAAGTGGCAAATGCTAACCTAATTCCTAACCCCCAATATATTTATTCTCGTATTCTTTATGTCCTTGTGGTTGGGAGGAACTAAACGGTAATAATAACTTCCATGCTCTCAGGAGGTTCTTGTGAGGTTTTTATGAAGATATTGCTGATTGAGGACGATGAGATATTGGTGAATGTCCTCTTGCAATCCCTAACCAGTCAGCGCTACGTGGTGGATACGGCTTCTGACGGCCAAACTGGGTGGGAATACGCCCAAAGCAGCACTTATGACCTAATACTGGTGGATGTGGGATTGCCGAAACTTGACGGCATTGCGTTGTGCCACCAATTGCGCTCTGGGGGCTGCTCCACGCCCATTTTGCTAATGACGGCTAAAGATGCCAGCAGCGATCGCATCCGGGGACTTGATGCGGGGGCAGACGACTATCTAATCAAGCCCTTAGACTTAGGAGAACTTCAGGCACGGGTGCGGGCACTGCTACGCCGGGGCAATGTTCCCTGTACCTCAGTTTTGGAAGTAGGAACGCTACGACTAGATCCGAGCAGCTGCCAAGTTACCTACAATGGAAAACTGCTGGAATTAACACCTAAAGAATATAGCCTGCTGGAGCTATTTTTGCGAAATCCATCGCGAGTGTTCAGCCGGGGAAATATCATCGAGCATCTTTGGACATTCGACGATCCCCCACTGGAGGAAAGTGTAAAGTCGCACATCAAAGGGCTACGGCAGAAGTTGAAAGCAGCCGGAGCAGTGGACTGGATTGAGAATGTTTATGGTCTAGGATATCGCCTCAATCCTAAGGTCATGGAGAGTGGCAAAAACCCTGAGCAATCTTCGCAGTTCCAAAATAACGCGCTCCCCGAATCCACCCAGCCCCAGGATAAAATCCCTACACCCGATTTGTCTCCAGCCGTTGAATTGCAGTTTAACCAAGCAATGGACGGTTTATGGGAGCAATATCAGGGGCTAATGTCACAGCGCTTGGAAGTATTGCAACAGGCAGCAGCAGCAATACCAACCGGGACATTATCCCAGGAGTTACGCCAGTCCGCACAGCAGGCAGCGCACAAGCTGGCGGGTGTCTTGGGGATGTTTGAACTGGAAGCCGGAACCCTGATATCGCGGGAAATTGAACAACTTTTGCTAGGCGATGGGACATTCTTAACTCACCAGGAGAGCAACCTAATCCCCCTGGTGCAGAATTTAAGCAACTTGCTTTCTTTGAAGACACCTTTAGCGTCTGGTGAGAGTTTATCTAGAACTGCTCACATGACAAAAACCGCCCCCTCTGTGCAAAAGGAGGACGATGAAACTCTGGTTTCCCATGTTTCTAAAAAGGTTGGAGAAGAGCAAACCTTATCCAAACAAAATTGGGAATCAAGTACAGCCAGAGTGCTGCTAATCGACCCCGATAGACAAGTGGGTTCAGCTTTGCAAGAACTGGCACAGTCTGCGGGAATAAATTGGCAGCAGATGGCAACGTTGGAGCAGGCTAAAATCTGGCTTCAGTCAAAATCCCCGGATTTGGTGATCCTGAGTGTCGATGAGGTCGGACACCAGGAAGAGAGTTTAGCACTATTGGCAGACCTGGCAACGCGCACTCCACCTGTACCCGTTCTAGTGCTGGCGGCCGCTCAGGGGTTACTCGATCGGGTGACGGTAGCTCGCTCTGGAGGAAGAGGGTTTCTGGTTAAACCGATAACACCTGCTCAGGTCTGGGATGCCGCATCGCAACTGCTACGCCGCACCCGTTCTCTGGGGGTGAATGTGCTGGTGGTGGATGATGACCCGGTGTTTCTGGGAGCGTTGCGCCCCATGTTGGAACCCTGGGGTATCAGGATGACAGGACTAAATGACCCTTTGCGTTTTTGGGACGTGCTGGAATCTGTAACTCCCGATTTGCTGATTTTGGATGTGCAGATGCCCCAACTTAGCGGCATAGAACTTTGTCAAGCCGTTCGCACTGCTCCTCAGTGGCAGGGGTTGCCGATATTGTTTCTCACCGCTCATCGGGACATAGAAACAATTCAGCAGGTGTTTGCAGCTGGGGCAGATGACTATGTAGTTAAACCAGTTGTGGGCCCGGAACTACTAACGCGGATTACCAATCGCCTAGAACGTGTCCGCCTGCTGGAGACTTTATCTAGCAAAGACCCGATCACCAGACTAGCGAATCAGCCTCAGTCTAGCCGCCACCTAGAACATTTAATTGAGCAGGCAAAGGAAAATTGCCACCCAGTGTGCTTGGTGGTACTTAGTGCCACTCAGTTACACCAGATCAATGTCCAGTACAGTCATGCTGCTGGCAACCAAGTGTTGCAACAGTGGGGTCGCTTGTTCCAGACAGTCTTTCGCAGCGGGGAGGTACTAGGCTACTGGGGAAATGGAGAATTTATTGTGGGGATATCTGGGTTAACTAAAAAAGAAGCCAGCGATCGCCTTTTTGAAGTCCTGACTACCCTCAGACAACAGGTGTTCACAGCAAGCGATGGCAATCGATTTCAGGCAACCTGTAGTTTTGCTATAGCTGAGTATCCTACTGATGGAGTAACGCTACAATCTCTATACCAAGTCGCCAGTTCCTTGCTGGATCAAACAAGGAGGCTCTGATGTGCAATAGTTTAGCTGCCTTAGTAAATCAACAGCAAGCGACCCTGAGCAAGATGGAAGCAGCGCTGGAGGCGATCGCCGATGCTGTTGTTTTCTCCGGTGAAGATAACCGCGTGCAATGGTGCAACCCTGCCTTTGAGAACCTGGTGAGCCAACCTCACAGCAATGTCTTAGGCTCTAAACTAATCGACTTGCTGCCGCTAACACAGGCGGGACAACCTCTTACCCCAGAGTCATACCCCGATGTCAGGATGCGAAACGGGGAGTATGAGGTAACAGAATATGAGTTTACTCAAGGCGATTTCCCGGCGCGGACGCTGCGCGATGGTCGAATATCCGCCTTCCCTACGGGACGCTGCGCGAACGGCGAACGCACTTTAGTTTTAAAAATTTCTGGAAGCTATCTACCAATGCCTGAGGGCAATGGTGCTGCTGTATTAGTTATTCACGATCTTACGCAGGTAAAGGCAGACATCCTGGAACGCCAAAGGACAGAAGTATCTCTGCGAGAGAGAGAGGAACTGTTGCGGACGCTAATCGACGCCACACCCGATGTAATTTCTTTTAAAGACGGCGGTGGACGGTGGCTAGAGTCGAATCAAGCCAATCTGGAATTTTTGAAGCTACAGGGAGTTGATTACAAAGGCAAAACCGATGCCGAACTAGCCCAATTGAGCAGTTTTTATGGTAGTGCCGTATCAACTTGTTGCAAAACAGACGAAGAAGCTTGGCTAAAGGGCTCTATGCATCGAGTCGAGGAAGTTATTCCCCTACCTGATGGCACAGTCAGCATTTGGGACATAATTAAAGTCCCCCTTTTTCACCCAGACGGGAGGCGCAAGGGTTTAGTCCTTTTGGGGCGCGATATTAGCGATATTAAGCGCACAGAAGAAGCACTGCGGGAAAGCGAAGCGCAGTACCGAGATTTAGTACAGACTGCCAACTGCATTATTTTGCGCTGGGATACTGAAGGAAATGTCCGGTTTTTAAATGAGTACGGTCAGCGCTTCTTAGGTTTCAATGCCAGCGAGATTATCGGACGCAACGTTGTCGGTACAATTGTACCTGAAACTGAAACTTCTGGGCGGGACTTACAGACATTAATGGTAGATATTTGCCAGCACCCAGAAAACTATCTGTTCAACGAGAATGAAAACATTTGCAATAATGGCGATCGCGTCTGGATTGTCTGGGCGAATAAACCGATTTTGGATGAACAAGGCAACTTAGTTGAAATTCTCTCGGTTGGTACTGATGCAACAGAACGCAAGCAAGCCCAAGCAGATTTAGAAAACTCTCTATCTTTATTACAGACTACTTTTGAATCTATTCAGGATGGCATTCTCGCCATCGATCGTGGGGGCAATATAGTTAGTTACAACCAAAGCTTCTTAGATATGTGGTCTGTTACACCAGAAGTTTTGGCTGAACCAGAGCACGCCAAGCGGATCGCATATCTAGCAAAACAGTTAAAAGATCCTGAAAACTTTACCCAACAAGTTAAAAAATTATACGCTAATCCAGAAGCAGATAGTTATGACATATTAGAACTTCAAGATGGCAGAGCCTTTGAGCGATACTCCCGTCCTCAGCGGCTCGGAGAAAAAATTATTGGTAGAGTCTGGAGCTTCCGCGATATCAGCGCTCGCCGACGAGCAGAAGAAGCTTTGCGGCAGAGCGAATACAAGTTTCGCACGATTGTAGAAAATGCCAATGAGATCATTTATATCCTCAACGAGTCAGGAGTAATCTCTTACATCTCTCCCAATGTAAGTACCATTATGGGCATCGATGCCGCCGATATGGAGGGAAAATCCTTTATATCCTTTATCCATCCCGATGACTTGCCCATCTGCATGGATGCGATCGCCAAAGTTTTAACAACAGGTGAGAAGCAGTCGGGATTAGAGTGGAGAGTCAGACACGAGGACGGTAAATGGTATTGGCACAGTGATAACTTAGCCCCATCGCAAGATGCCAACGGTAAACCCATTGCCATCGGTATTGCCGATGACATTACAGAACGCAAACAGGCAGAAGAAGCCTTGAAAGCTTCTGAAGCTAGACTAAACACTATTCTCAATAGTGCGATCGCGAGCATTAGTCGTTTCCGTTTCTATGCGAATGGAGAATGGGAAATTGAATACTACTCTCCCGGCAGCGTGTGGATTTGGGGCTACTCCGATTTTGAATTGATGGCTGACAAATACCTTTTGGATTCCCGCATTATTCCTGAAGATTTGGCAGCATTCAATCAACAGCTTTTGGAGGGAATTTTTTGTGAACGTCCCTTCAAGTATGAGTATCGGTATAGACACCCCGATGGAAATATACGCTGGATTTCTGCCACCATAACTTCTGTGCGTGATGATGCAGAAAATTGCTGGATGGTCACGGGCATTGCTACAGATATTACAGATAGGAAACTAATAGAGTCAGCCCTCCAAGAAAGCGAATTAAAGTTTCGCTCAATTGTAGAAAATGCTAATGACCTGATCTTTGTGCTCACCCTGGACGGAATCTTTACCTACCATTCACCCAACGTCACCTCAATTTTGGGATACAGTCTTGCAGAGGTAGAAGGTCATTCCTTAACAAGCTTCGTCCATCCTGACGATCTAGCCCTCGACTTGGCAGTATTACAAAAAACCGGGGCAGGGGACAAGCAATCCGGTATTGAGGTGCGATTCAGGCACAAAGACGGTAGCTGGCGATGGCTGAGCAGTAGCTCTTCGATAGTAAAAAGTCCGGATGGTAGCGTTTCAATTTTGGGTGTGTCCCGCGACATCACAGAACGCAAGCAGGCAGAAGAAGCATTGCGGCAATCGGAAGCGAGATTTCGGGCACTTTACGAATCAACTAGTATTGCTGTCTTGCTGGCGGAGGAAGGAAACCCCTTCGATGGCAACAGTGCAGCAGAACGGCTATTTGGCTATTCCCGTCCAGAACTTGCAGGTAAGCACGTTCGAGAGCTTTCGCCCCCATTCCAACCCAATGGTCAAGACTCCTATAGTCTTGCCGAGCAGTACATTGCTACTGCCTTTGAGCGAGGGAGTTATAGCTTTGAGTGGGTTCACCGTCGCGCTGATGGCACTGACTTTCCGGCTGAGGTTTGGATCACGGCGGTTCAATTGGGCGATCGCAAATTTGTCCAAGGTGTCGTCCAAGACTTGACAGAGCGTAAACAAGTAGAAGCGGCTCTGGCAGAACGGGCAAACTTAGCAGCATTTCGCGCCGATGTAGGTAGTGCCCTGGCTCAGAGCGATAGTTTACCAGCAATATTGAAGCGCTGTGCTGAAGCTGTTGTTAAACATCTCAATGCCGCCTTTTCTCGTATCTGGACAATCAACGCTGAAGGAGATGTATTTGAGTTACAAGCCAGCGCCGGAATGTACACTCGCCTTAACGGTTCTTACAGCCGCATACCAGTTAGCCAATTCCCCATCGACCCAGAGTCTCACCCTTATTTGACTAACACTGTACTTGAAGATCCCCACATTCTAGATAAAGATTGGGCAAAGCGGGAAGGTCTAGTTGCCTTTGCTGGCTATCCCCTCATGCTTGAGAAACAGCTTTTAGGGATGTTCGCGATATTTGCTAAGTCAGAGCTGAGTGAATCAACTCTCCAGGCATTGGAATTCGCCGCCAGTGAAATGGCTTTAGGAATCAAGCGTAAGCAGGCAGAAGAAGCTCTGCGTCGCAGCGAATTAAAATACCGCAATATTTTTGAAAATTCCCAAGTAGGCATTGGTCGCACCCGCCGAGAGGATGGGTTGTTTTTGGATGTAAATCAACGCTTTGTGGAAATTGTGGGCTACAGTTCCCCTGCCGATCTCATTGGTAAGCACTGTGCTACTGACTTTCATGTGAATCCGAACGAGCGCCAGCGAATGGTGGCAGAACTCCAACAGCAGGGCGAGATTCGCAACTTTGAAGTGCAACTGCGTCGCCGAGATGGGTCAATCGCTTGGGGGCTGTTGTCGCTGCTGTTGAACGCAGAGGAAGACTATATCGATTTTGTGATTGCGGATATTAGCGTAGCTAAGCACCTCGAAGAAGTTCGCAAAAACCGAGAACAAGCTCTCCGCTTAATTGTGGAAGGTACGGCGGCAAAGACGGGTGATGAATTCTTCCAGTCCTGCGTCCGTTATCTAGCTGAAGTGCTGGGAGTTCGCTATGCGTGGGTGAGCAAGTTTGCCAATCAAGCAAAAACCAAGGCCTGCACCCTGGCAGTTTGGCAAGGCGGCGCAATTGCAGAAAACTTTGAGTACATGGTGCAAGGTACTCCTTGTGGAAAAGTCTTGACGGGCAAGATGTGTTACTACCCAGAAGGAATTCAAAGTCTTTTCCCTGATGACCCCGATTTCGTGGCAATTGGAGCAGATAGCTATTTAGGGGTGCCACTGACGAATTCCTTAGGTCAGATCCTGGGTCTATTGGCAGTCATTGATGTAAAACCGATGGAGGATGACCCAGGACGGGAACTGATCTTAAGAATTTTCGCTGCCCGTGCAGGTGCAGAGCTAGAGCGCAAACAGGCAGAAGAAGCACTTCAGCGCCGCGCACAAGTAGATAGTCTACTCAGCAGCATTTCTCGGCAGTTTATTGACCAGGATGTGGACACCGCGATTAACTTCACACTGGAAGCGATCGCCCACCTGATCGGAGTTGAACGTAGCTGCATTTTTGAGTACTCTGATGACCAGAGCCAGTTCTACATCACTCATGAATGGTGTGCCGCTGGCATTGAGCCATTGCCTAATCCTTCCAGGGGCACATCTACCGCAACTTTTCCCTGGTTCAACAACCAGATTCTTAGCAGTCAAGTTATACAAGTTTCTCGTCTAGCTGAACTTCCCCCTGAGGCAGAAGTAGAAAGAGAAACTTTTAAAAATCAATCCGCCCAGTCCTTGGTAGCTGTTCCCACAATCCACTCTGGCAAAGTGGTTGGGTTTATGGGTGTGGATGTAGTCCGCTTTTTTAAAAGGTGGAGCCAGGACGATATTAACTTACTCAAACTGGTAGGAGAATTAATTGCCATTGGTCGAGCCAGGCACAAAGCAGAGGCAGCACTGAAGATTGCCAAGGAAGCTGCCGAGGCGGCCAACCGTGCCAAAAGTACTTTCCTGGCAAACATGAGCCACGAATTGCGAACCCCCCTGAATGCCATACTTGGCTTTGCCCAGTTAATGGAGCGAGATACCGCGCTTACGAATAAACAGCGAGAATCTCTGAGTATTATTAACCGCAGTGGCGAACACTTGCTCAACCTAATAAACGATGTCCTGGAGATGTCCAAGATTGAGGCAGGGCGGATCGTTTTGAATACGGCTCCCTTCAACTTACATCGGCTGTTGCAGACTCTCCAGGAAATTTTCCAGGTGCGAACCGAAGCGAAGCATTTGTCGCTCCAGTTTGAGGTTGCTCCCGATCTACCTCAGTACGTCCTGACTGACGAGGGTAAACTCCGCCAAGTTCTCATCAACCTGTTGAGCAATGCTGTTAAGTTTACTCAGGTAGGGAAAGTGACGTTGCGCGTGTCAGTAGTCAGTGAGAAAAAACAAGGGGCAACTGACAACGGGCAACGGACAATTCACTTTGAAGTCGAAGATACCGGGAAAGGAATTGCACCGGAGGAAATGAATAACCTCTTCCAGCCCTTTGTGCAGACCACCAGCGGTATCGAAGCCAGAGAAGGTACAGGTTTGGGGCTGACTATCAGCCGTCAATTTGTGCGGTTGATGGGGGGCGATATCGACTTTACTAGTGTTGTGGGGCAGGGTTCTACCTTCCGTTTTGAGGTGCAAGTCACTCTGGCTGAACCACCGCCAGAAGTCGCTTTACCATTTACGAGAGGGCGCATACTCAAGCTTGCTTCTAATCAACCTGTATACCGGGTTCTGGTGGTGGATGACCGCCGGGAAAACTGGGAACTGCTAACACAATTGTTGCAGGCAGTTGGATTTGAGACGCGCACCGCTACTAATGGTCAGGAGGCGATCGCCCAATGGCAAAACTGGCATCCACACTTGATCTGGATGGATATGCGAATGCCCGTTATGGATGGCTACGAGGCAACTCGACGTATTCGAGCGCAGGAGAATGAAGGTTCAAGATGCGCGATCGTTGCCCTTACCGCCAGCGCCTTTGAAGAACAGCAGGCAACTGTCTTAGCCGCAGGTTGCGATGACTTTGTACGTAAACCTTTCCGGGAGCAAGTGCTGTTTGAAAAGATGGCTGAACATCTAGGCGTGCGCTACATCTACGAGGAGAAGCAGCAAGAGGTCAGAAAAAACAAAGAGGAGGAGCTTCACTCTTGCGACTTGGCAGTTATGCCTGCTGAGTGGGTAGCAGCGTTAAACCAGGCAGCCCTGACAGTGGATGGTGAGCAAATTTTGGAGTTGATTGAACAAATCCCTCAAAGCTATTCTGCTATAGCAGAGGGGCTGGCGGAGCTAGTACGTAACTTCTGCTTTGATGAAATCCTGGCTCTAACGCAAGAGCCTTAAGAGAGGCTCTTGCTAATCCCAAAAGAAGCCCCGCACGGAATCCGTTTCTATAGCAGTTGCCATAATGACTCTTGACAATCGACCTCACCCCCATGCATCCAGAAATGCTGCTATAACTGAAGGATTGCTAAAAGCTATAACTTACAGGAAGATACGAACACTATGCTTGTCAGCGATCGCCTGGAACTTCTCCATATCAGGTGGTGTGCTGCTAACAAAGCGCCCCATTTCTTCATAAAACTCGGTTGCTTCAGCTGGTGAAATCAAAACTATAAATTTAGCTGACGGCGAAAGTATTTTGAAGGCGTGGGCTGTTTTCCCAGGTACATTAATAAAATACCCAGGCTTTGCTACGGTAGTTTCTTTACCAGCTTGGATTTCTACCTCACCTTCAAGAACGTAAAATGCTTCATCCCAAGGGTGAGTGTGCAGTGGTGCGCCACCTCCGGCTTTATCGGTAACCTCATAAAACGCCCAAGCTCCCTTAGTATCTTTACCAGTTGCCTTAGTTGTGAATACTTGGTTTAAAACAGAGAACTTATTACCCTCTTCAGGTTCTAGAACAAAGGGTTTTTGTAGTAGAATTTCCATGAAAGATACTCCTGATTGCAATTTGAACAATTAACTTTTACACGATGCCTTTTTAGAGCCTATATTTGTAAGCAGTAATTGCTTGTTAGTCGTCTCTATGGCTTTAATGCAGGTTCTTCGAGTGATGTTTTTAAGGTTAAAGGGCAATCGGGGAGAACTAGGGGAGAGATGAGGTCGGAAACAGAAGCTCCAAGTTTAATGGTTAGGCATCAGAGATTAATGAGCTATTATGTTGAGTGGCTTGCCTTAGGTATTGAATAGCCTGCCGCAGTAGTTTCTCACTTCAGCTTTGACGAAATACTTGCTCTAAACTGTAATGTCTAGCCAGCCAATTAGCCCCCAGAAAGCCAACATCTTAGTGATTGACGATACTCCAGAAAACCTAAACCTCCTATCTGCCATGTTGACAGAACAGGGGTATAAAGTTCGCAGCGTAACTAAAGGCTCAACGGCATTGCGGGGAGCGCAGGCATCACCCCCCGATTTAATTTTGCTGGACATTAATATGCCTCAAATGAATGGCTACGAGGTTTGCCAAAATCTGAAGGCAGACTTTCGCACACAAGAAATACCAGTAATTTTTATCAGTGCTTTAGAGGATGTACTAGATAAGGTTAAAGCGTTTGAAGTTGGAGGGGTGGACTATATTACTAAACCTTTTCAGGTCGAAGAGGTTTTAGCGCGTATTGAGAATCACTTAGCGATTCGTAACCTGCAAAAGCAACTTCAGGCACAAAATACCCAGTTGCAGCAAGAAATCCGCGATCGCCAGCAGGCAGAAGAAAAGTTTGCCAAAGCCTTTCGCTCTAGTCCTAATCCAATTGCGATCGCCACGCTGGCCGAAGGACGTTTTATAGACGTAAACCCCAGCTTTTTGAGCATGAGTGGCTATTCCCTAGAAGAAGTCATTGGGCAGACAACCGCTGAAATCTCCTTGTGGACAGATACAGAGGCAATTGCTTACATCCTTCAACAACTCAAGGAAACTGGAGCGCTGCATAACCAGGAATTTGAAGTTTGTACTAAGTCGGGAGATGTCAAAACGATTCTGCTATCTGTTGAGCGCATTGACTTGGCTGGGGTTCAGTGCGCTTTGTTCATTGCTAACGATATCACCGAGCGAAAACGCTTGGAAAATGAATTTATCTCCTTAGTTAGCCATGAGTTACGCACACCTTTAACATCTCTGATGGGAGCATTAGATATCCTGGGGGCCGGACAACTGGGAACTTTGACCGAGGGAGGACAAAAGGTTCTGAGTATTGCGATTACAAACACTGAACGCCTAATTCGCTTAGTAAACGATATCCTCGATTTGGAGCGAATGAAGTCAGGCAAAATCAATATGCAAAAGAACAAGTGCAATGCTGCTGACTTACTCGCCCAAGCAACCGAAGCGATGCAGGCAATGGCAGATCTAGCACAAGTCAAGCTCCAAACTAAACCTTTTGCTATTGAACTGTGGGCAGATCCCGACCGTATCTTGCAAACCCTTACAAACCTGCTCAGCAACGCTATTAAATTTTCCGAACCAGGCAAAACTGTCTGGCTAAGTGCAGAACTCAAGAATGGAGAACCACAGGAACACAGAACCAGCTTCGCTGACACGGAGAATGTCTCACAAAAACTCTCCTCTCCCTCTTCTCAGCCTCCAGCTACCCTCCTGATCGCCGTTAAAGACCAGGGGCGGGGTATCCCAGGTGACAAATTACAGATCATCTTCGAGCGTTTTCAGCAGGTGGATGCGTCGGACTCTCGCCATAAGGGAGGCACAGGCTTAGGATTAGCTATATGCCGCAATATTATCGAGCAGCATGACGGGAAAATTTGGGCTGAGAGTACTTTGGGTCAAGGTAGCACCTTCTACATCTGCCTACCCATCACCCATGTAGTTAGCGGTTAGTTGACTTTCCCACTAACTACTAACCACTAACCACTAATCACTAATCACCTACTTATCTCCCCTATTTCTTCCCTTTTTGCAGCTATGTTGGACAACAAGGTGAGTAAGCTGGAGTATGACAATGAACAAGTCTATTTTAATTGTTGATGATGAGGAAGATGTGCGGGCGATCGCTAAACTGGGGCTGGAAATGGGCGCTGGCTGGAACGTTTTGACTGCCAACTCTGGTCAGGAAGGGTTAAGCATTGCAGCCAGCTACCAACCAGATGTTATTTTGCTGGATATGATGATGCCTAATATGGATGGGCGGGCAACCCTTCAACAACTTAAGGCTAACCCTGCAACCCAGGGAATCCCCGTAATTTTAGTTACAGCCAAAGTCCAGCAGTCGGAGCGAGAAAACTTTACTGGGTTGTTTACTGGCTTGAATGTTGCTGCCGTATTCGCCAAGCCCTTTCGTCCTTTAAAACTAGCTAAAGAAATCAGTGAGGCACTAGGTTGGATCTGACTTTGGCGAGGAAAGTCAAAGACAAAGTATCCAGTTATAAAGCTATGTTACAAGAATGTTAGTACGCGAAAGTTTTTGCACTAAATACTGCAATCCCAAGCTAAGTTTAATTACCCCCCTGCTTAACACTTCAGTACCATTAGTTTACTAATTCTCCTAAACCATGAGTGAAAATCGCTGTAATCGTCTTTAAAAGATATAACTAGCGATGGATGTTAAGTACAATCCAAAACATTTAAAGTAAATATTAAATGTTTTGGATTCACAGTTTTGTGAAGGAACCAAAAATGAGTATTGAAAATAGGGCAGAAGCAGTTGCCAAAAATATTGAAGGCAAAGTTCAAGAAACCGTTGGCGAGATTACTGGCGATCCGAACTCCCAAGTAGAAGGGCAAGAAAAACAGGATATAGCAGCAGCAATACACCTTAAAGAAGATCTCAAAGATAAGGCAAAAGAGATAATAGATAAAGCATAAGTTTGTTGTTGAAAAATCCAATTTGAATAAATCCAGTAGGCCAGCTGTATACTGGATTTTTGTGCTGCCATTTCTACATAATGAAAATAAAGATAATATTAGTTATAGCAATTGCCATAAGGGTGCTTGACAATCGACACGAGACCCTATGCATCCAAAACTGGTGCTATAACTGAAGGCTTGCTAAAAGCTAATTGAAGGATTCCTATATATAGTTCAAATTAATCTGCCTTTAGAACCTAGGGGTGTACATTTTTTCTATCCAGAAGGGTATTGGGAAGCGCTAGATTTTTAGGTTAAATGTATTAGCATCTTTTATAATCCTTAAGTGGCGGCAGCTATGGAAACTGAAGAGACAATACCAAGTCAGGTTCAGGGGCAGTTAGTAATCATTGGTGGAGCAGAAGACAGAGAGGGTGATTGCAAGGTTTTGCGGGAGTTTGTTCGACGCGCTGGGGGCACAAAGGCTCACATTGCCGTAATGACAGCAGCGACAGAACTGCCTAGGGAAGTAGGGGATGACTATATTAGAGTGTTTGAGCGGTTGGGAGCTGAGGATATTCGCATAATTGACACCGTATCCCGCGAAGATACAACTTCATCAAGTGCCTTAGAAGCAATTGAGAAAGCCACGGGCGTATTTTTTACTGGGGGAGATCAATCACGGATCACCAGCATCATTAAGGGCACCGAAATTGATGCCGCTATTCACAAACGCTACGCTGAAGGGATAGTGGTAGGAGGCACAAGCGCTGGAGCGGCGGTGATGCCAGACGTGATGATTGTCGAAGGAGACTCGGAGACAAATCCTCGAGTTGAGGTTGTAGAAATGGGTCCGGGTATGGGCTTTCTACCGGGGGTGGTAATCGATCAGCATTTCCTACAGCGTGGACGCCTAGGGCGCTTACTTTCAGCGCTAGCACAGCAACCTGCCGTTATGGGATTCGGGATTGATGAAAATACGGCTGTCATCGTTAGCGACAATAAGTTTGAAGTGGTTGGGGAAGGCGCTGTTACCGTTGTTGATGTGGCAGAAATTACCCATATAAATATAGATGGACTCTTAAAGGATGAGGCTTTGGCGATTTGCGGAGCCAAGCTTCATATTCTTCCAGACGGGTACAAATTTGATCTGAAAACTCGAAAGCCCATAGTCTAATAAAAGTTTAAACTGGCAGCTGAGCCGAGCGTGGTTATTAGCTAGCCAGCTAGCTATTGGGTTGCAAAAGGGAAACAGAGAAGATTATCTATACCCTGCTCCTAGAGATCCTCGGTTAACCTTGTTTCAAGTAAGTCTATTGTTTCTTTCTCCTCAGGCAACGGTAATGTTGCTAATCTAGTAGCGTTAACACTATAAAGATGGGCTAAATGGAAATCAATACGGATACACTAAATTTAGTTGCAGGCGGACTGGCGATCGCTATTTTCATAGGTGGCATACTTATGATGTTTACGACTGTTTGGACTACCAAGAACCGCCAGTAAATTTGTCAATTTCTTGAGGCTTTGGCTTGTACGTGAGTTGTGAGTTTTGAGTCTTGAATCAGTTCAAACTTTTTTTCTTTTTCCATGTCTGAAGCCCCTGGCTTCAGACCAACTGTGCCCAGTTATTAAGCTACTCATCTTAATTCAAAACTCAAAACTCAAAACTCAAAACTCAAAACTTTGAGGGCGGCTATGCCATCACCATGCCTCCATCTACATTGAGAACTTGCCCAGTGATGTAAGCCGCCGCGGGGTCAGCGGCTAAGAACCGAACCATTCCAGCCACTTCCTCTGGTTGACCATAACGTCCTAGAGGAATAAATTTTAGGATTTCCTCGCTCTTGAGATCGCTCGTCATATCTGTAACGATAAAACCAGGGGCTACAGCATTGACGGTAATTCCACGGCTGGCTAGTTCTTTGGCAATTGTTTTGGTAAAGCCAATCACACCAGCTTTAGCAGCGCTATAGTTAGCCTGGCCAGGGTTGCCCATCTGACCAGCAACTGAGGCAATGTTGATGATACGACCAGCGCGTTGCTTCAGCATCACCTTACTGATTGCCTTGGTACACAAAAAAACACCCGTGAGGTTGAGGTTAATCACCGCTTGCCAATCTTCCAACTTCATACGCATTAGCAGGGTATCGCGGGTAATTCCAGCATTGTTAACCAGTACATCGACGCGCTTCCACTTTTCCATCACAGTATTTAGAAGGACATCTACTTGCTCGGCGCTGCTAACATCTGCTTGGAGTGCGATCGCTTCACCTCCTCCTGCCGCAATCTCCGCAACCAACTCTTCGGCTGCCGTGCCAGAACTAGCATAGTTGACAACTACATTAGCTCCCTCAGCCGCTAAAGCTTTGGCGATCGCTCGACCAATTCCCCGGGAAGCCCCCGTCACGATTGCCACCTGTCCGCGCAACCTAGCTTGAGCTTCTGGCACTACTTCCATGAAAAATTCCTCTCTATCCGTCTGCATAAAAAAGCGAGTTGAACAAACGCTAGATTATCTTATAGCAATTAGCAGTTAGCTATTAGCAATTAGCTTTTAGCAAACATACAGTTATAGCAGTAGTTGTGGGTGCATGGGTGCAGAGTCGATTGTCAAGCACCCTTATGGCAACTGCTATAACTACAGTTCAGGAACATACTCAAATATGTAAGTGGGGAAAATGTAACATTGATTAGTACTTTGGACGGACGGAATTGGCATTCCCAATGATTAGGATAGACCTGGAATAGCAGAAAACTGGTTTAGTCACATGGCGATTAAAAAGCAGTTTAATAGTTTCCAGGAACTACTTTCAGGCTCTGATGTACCTGTTTTAGTAGATTTTTACGCTACCTGGTGCGGCCCTTGTCAGATGATGTCCCCGATTGTAGAGCAGGTGAATACCCATCTCAAGGATCGGTTACAGGTTGTGAAAATTGACACAGATAAATATCCCCAGCTTGCTAGTCAGCATCACATTCATGCTCTGCCTACATTGGTACTTTTCAAGAATGGTCAGCCGGTGGAGCGAATTGAGGGTGTACTCCCAGCTGAAAAGCTAATCCAGCGCTTACAACCTTTGATCTAAGGCAAATTTTTTGACTAATCATCCAGACTGGATTGATTCTCAATCTATTGTCGAATTGCTGATATAGTGCTCCCACCGCACGTGATGAAAAAGTGTTTGCGAACTGCAACATCAGAGAGTATTGGGATTAAGTAGAAAAAATCTGGATCGACCGCTACATTAACGCCGTAGTCAACATAAAAAGAGTCGGCGTATAATTGTATAAAAGTTATCCAAGGAAGGCGCTACACCCTGCCCCGCCTTCCTCCCCACCCACAAGGGGATGGGGTTTCCAAGCGGGAAGACTTTCATGAACCAGAGGGTGCCTCGTCTTTGGGGTTACTAGGGCTAGGAGGTGCAACTACTATGCCTTTATCTTGGGCACGTTGATCGCGTTTTTTTCGCTCCGCCTTCAACGTATCTTCCATGACAAGCTGCACCTGAGCCATTTTTTCTAGATTGCTCCGGTACAAGTCAAGGTCTTTTTGTAATTTCTCTTCAGGTAGGTGCAATACCTCACCAATTTCCTTAAGAGCTTGATTGCGCTGTTTTTCATCCTTAACCAGATCTGAATCTGCCAGTTCTAGTAGTGTGAACAAACCGATCGCAAACAGACGGCTGTACTTGAATTGCGGGTTGAGAGCGATCGCCTTCAAAGACTCCTGAATGTCACCGTAACCATCAAGGAGAGTCGGAGAGCCGATCCAGGTAATTAATTCCTTTCCAGGTAGACTTTTTGCTAAAGCCTCCAGCCGTTGGGCATCCTGCTGGTACTTTTGGGGGTCGTCCCCCACTGCCCGACATAGGGCATCAAAAATTGAATCTTTATCACGTTCAGGCCTATAGGCTTGCATGAATCGGTCGAATGACGTGACAACACCCAATGCATAGATGGGGTCGTAACGAAAGTCAACATTGGCTGCAAGCAAATGCATTTCTACCATCAACTCTTCCACCACCCGCCGGTAGATGGAATTGATGGGACGGGTGTGATAGGTATAGAAATCTCGCTTGGTATCGGAGACAGTACGAAGGTTATTCACCAGCAGACTTTAAGGGGAACTTAAGACTATTGTCTCGCTTAAGGAGACGTTTGCCAAGACAAGCTAGAAGTATAAGTTTTTCAGGTGCTTATACTGCGGGGCGCACTTTCGAGTGCCTCTTCCTCAGTTTCAAAAATTTCAAACACTGAATCCATCATTGTGACTTCGAACACCAGCTTGGCTTCGGGATGGACGTTACAAATGCGAAAGCTGCCTTTGACTTGATCGGCATCTCGCATTCCTGCCACCAGTGAAGTCAGGCCAGAGCTATCAATAAAATTAACCTGACCGAGATTAACGACAACATTGTGGCTGAGTTTAGAAATACACTCCTGCAACTTCAGGCGAAATTGCCACGCGGTAGTTATATCCAAACGTCCAGTTGGGGTTAAGACAATGACTGTCGTGCCATCTTTTCTCGTGTGTGTTCTCTGATCGATGTTAATCACCAGTACCTCACTTCACAGTAGTCTAACTCAGTTAACATCCTGACTGCGATCAACTTACGCTAAGGATGAAATTGCTATTCTGGCGAAGCCGGAGTCCAGTTAGCCCAATCTTGAGGTTTCAAAAAAACTTCATATAGTTCGGCTTCCGGGGTATTTGGTTCCGGTTGATAGGCGTATTCCCAGCGCACTAAGGGCGGTAAGGACATGAGGATTGACTCGGTGCGACCATTGGTTTGGAGACCAAAGATGGTGCCCCGGTCATAAACAAGATTGAATTCCACGTACCTGCCCCGGCGATATAATTGGAAGTTACGCTCACGCTCGCCATATTCGAGCGATCGCCGTCGCTCCACAATCGGAACATAAGCCGGTAAAAATGCCTGACCGCAGTCACGCACAAAGGCAAACAATTCTTCCCAACTGCGAGACTCTAGTGTGCCGACTTCGTTACTATAAGCAGCAGCTGGTCCTTGGGGATCGGGACCTCGGTACAATTGACCTTGACCGTCTTGATAGTCAAAAAAGATACCGCCGACGCCGCGCATTTCTTGCCGATGCTTTATATAGAAATACTCATCGCACCAGCGCTTAAACGTAGGGTAGTAGTCTGGGTGGTGACCGTCACAAGCTTCCTTCAGGGTGCGGTGTACGTGGGCGGCATCTTCTGCAAATGGATAATAGGGTGTCAAATCAAGACCGCCGCCAAACCACCAGACCGGACCTGCCTCAAAGTAGCGATAATTGAGGTGGACAGTGGGAATGTAGGGATTGCGAGGATGCAACACCATTGAGGTGCCAATGGCATAAAATCCATGACCGGCAGCTTCTGGGCGTTGTGCCAGAATTGAGGGTGGCAAACTATCGCCCCAGACCTCAGAAAAGCCGACTCCACCTTGTTCAAATACCGCGCCATCCCGCATCACGCGAGAACGACCGCCGCCGCCTTCTTCTCTTTCCCAGGAATCTTCTCTGAAGGTGGCGACACCATCTAGCTGTTCCAATGCTTGACAAATGTCGTCCTGTAGCTGTCGCATAAACTGGCTAACGCGAGCTTTTGACGACTCTGGAGGCAGAGAATGAGAGGTTGTCGTTTCGGAAGTCGAAAAAGCTGTCATAATCTCAATTTAATGTGGTTCAACTAAAAGCAGTAGATGGGCGTGTTGATGACTAAATATTTTCAGTAAACTTAGCCCAGTTGTTTTCTAGCAGGCACTTGATAAAGCTGCCCCTGGTCGGGGTCTTTACTTCAAAAAAACTTGAATTAATTCAATTGTCATCGTCAATATAGACTAACTTGGATCGGGTTGCTCAGACCACCTTCTGTCTTAAGTCAACAGCGACTGCCTTGGAGTTGCAAAATCTCCTGTAGGAGGATGTTACCTGCAACACCAATTAACATAGAATTATAAATTTGCCTGGGGCTAGCTGCGGAGAAATATTGTGATTTTCAATTTTTCCTTCAAGTTCATCGCTGGTCGTGAGGATGTTTGCTTCCGGTTTTCCCTAGTGCGAACCTATCGCGCCGTGAGTTCTGCCTCGGTGGATATCCTCTGGCAAAAATTGATCGACTTAGCCGATGTATCCTGGCATCCCCTACTGGCTAGCACCAATGTCCCCAGGGGATTGGTCGCCAAACCCGGTCTTATTTACCAGGAGGTGACGCGCTTGATACCCATTCCGATTCGAGTGTTTGTCGAACGTGTGCGCCCGGGAGAGTTATTAGGCATCCGAGTTTTGGCGATTCCAGGCATCGAGAAACGAGTGACTTATCAGGTGGAAAAGAGTGTATGTGGCACCTACGTGTCTTATTCAGTTACGCTGCGAGGTTGGTTATCTCCCTTGGTCTGGTGGCTGATCCGACCTTATGAGGCTCGTGTAGCGTCTGAGTTAGCCCTAGCAGCTGAGCAAGTGGGTCTGCAAGCTCAAGGCTGAATTTATTCTAGATTTGGGATTATTTTCTCCCATCGACAGTTAAAATTTTTCAGATTTATCTATGCGGGTTGAGCCACCCATGGGCAATCCCAAATCCTGTGACCATGCCTAAAGTTATTGAGACTAGCAAACCGTTAAGATGCTTTATTGTTGATAATAAACTTGCCCCGCATGTATTCCTCTGGGGTTTAGGAATAATTGTCTTATGTTAGATGCTCATTCCGTTCTAGAAGTACTGCGACCGGTGCAAGACCCCGAACTACGCAAGAGTTTGGTGGAGTTGAACATGATTCGTGATGTGACAATCGACACAGGTGTCGTTAGCTTCACTTTAGTGCTGACGACACCGGCTTGTCCGTTACGCGAATTCATTGTGGATGATTGCAAACGGGCGGTTCAGCAGTTGCCTGGGGTCACGGAAGTGCTGGTAGATGTCACAGCCGAGACGCCTCAGCAAAAATCCTTGCCGGATCGCACTGGGATTGCGGGGGTGAAAAATATCCTGGCGATTTCCAGTGGCAAGGGTGGTGTCGGCAAGAGCACGGTTGCTGTTAATGTGGCGGTGGCTTTGGCGCAGTTTGGTGCCAAAGTCGGTTTGATTGATGCCGATATTTATGGCCCAAACGCCCCTACAATGCTGGGGCTGGCGGATGCGAAGGTGATGGTGCGGCAAGGTGCCACCGGAGAGATTTTGGAACCGGCATTTAATCACGGTGTCAAACTGGTTTCGATGGGCTTTTTGATTGACCCGGATCAGCCCGTAATTTGGCGAGGCCCGATGCTCAATGGGGTAATTCGCCAGTTTCTCTATCAGGTACAGTGGGGAGAATTGGACTATTTAATTGTAGACATGCCCCCTGGCACAGGCGATGCCCAGTTGACGTTAGTTCAGGCGGTGCCCATGGCTGGGGCAGTGATTGTGACTACCCCTCAGACGGTGGCGCTATTGGATTCGCGTAAAGGCTTAAAGATGTTCCAGCAGCTGGGGGTGCCAGTGTTGGGGATTGTGGAAAATATGAGTTACTTCATTCCGCCGGATTTGCCTGACCGCCAATATGACATTTTTGGATCTGGGGGCGGTGAAAAAACGGCGCAGGAATTGGGCATCCCATTGTTAGGCTGTATTCCGCTAGAAATTACTTTACGGCAGGGTGGCGACAAAGGCTTGCCTGTGGTTGTTGCCGATCCGGATTCGGCTTCGGCTCAAGCGCTGGTAGCGATCGCTTCATCTATTGCCGCTAAAGTATCTGTAGCCGCACTAACCTAAGAAATTTTTGATTTTAGATACAAGGATTTTGGCTTGCTCTCCAAATCTCAAATCTCAAATCTCAAATTCTCAAATTCTCAAAGACAGAAAATGTTGCATAAGTCTCTGAACCGTTCTCGCTGGAAGCCACTGCTGGCAGATTGGCAGCAAGTAGACTGGCTGCTGTTATCCATACCAATCGGCCTCACCATCTTGGGCGGAATTATGATCCGCAGTGCGGAATTGAACCAGGGATTGACAGATTGGTGGCAGCACTGGCTCGTTGGCAGCATTGGATTGGCATTGGCAATGTTTATTGCGCGATCGCGTTACGAGAACCTGATTCAGTGGCACTGGCTTATCTACGGTGTTACTAATCTGTCCCTGATAGCGGTAATGGGGATTGGCAGCAGCGCTAAAGGGGCGCAGCGATGGATCAGCATAGGTGGCTTTAACCTTCAACCCTCAGAGTTTGCCAAGTTAGGGTTAATTATTAGTTTGGCTGCCCTTTTACATACTCGAACGGCTTCAACCCTTCCAGGTTTTTTCAAAGCCTTGGCAATTACGGCTGTTCCATTTGCTTTGGTGTTTTTGCAGCCTGACTTGGGCACATCACTGGTGTTTGGAGCCATCACCCTAGGAATGCTCTACTGGGCCAATGCTAATCCCGGTTGGCTGTTGTTGCTAATTTCTCCCATAGTGTCAGCGATTTTGTTCAGCGTGTCTTTGCCAGGATGGTTCCTGTGGACAGCCGCAATGGCTTTGATTGCGTGGCGTACCTTACCCTGGTCTTGGCATGGTGGCCTGGGAGCGGTTTTAATAAACTTTGTCTCAGGTGAATTAGGACACATCTTCTGGGGGATATTGAAAGACTATCAAAAAGATCGGCTGATTCTATTCATTAACCCGGATAAAGACCCACTAGGCGGCGGGTATCACCTCATCCAATCTCGCATTGCCATTGGAGCCGGTGAACTTTGGGGACAGGGTCTCAACCAGGGAACTCAGACGCAACTCAACTTTATTCCCGAACAGCATACCGACTTTATCTTCTCAGCTATCGGGGAAGAACTGGGGTTTGTGGGATGTATGTGCCTGCTATTGATTTTCTGGTTGTTTTGCTTACGCATGGTAATACTTGCTCGAACGGCTAAGGACAACTTTGGCTCTCTGCTAGCGATTGGCGTCCTTTCTATGATTGTGTTTCAGGTGATTGTCAACATCGGCATGACCATTGGTCTGGCACCTGTGACTGGCATTCCGCTGCCTTGGGTGAGTTATGGTCGTTCGGCATTGTTGACAAACTTTCTTGCCCTGGGAGTTGTGGAGTCCGTTGCCAATTACCGACCCCGCTTGAGATTCTAGCGGTTTTTCTGTTAGTGGTCAGTGGTTAAAAACAAGCGACAACCGACAACTGGCTACTAACAGATAAAATAAGTATTCAACCCAATTTGATCTGAGTGCAATTAAGCTATATAAGTGCAAACCTAATGGTGACAAAGCAATGATTCTGCCAGGTTCAGCTATTCGAGTGAAGAATACCAACGATATTTACTACGGCTTTCAGGGGTTAGTACAACGGGTGAGCGATGGCAAAGCTGCTGTGCTGTTTGAAGGCGGAAATTGGGATAAGCTCGTTACCTTCCGCCTATCAGAATTGGAACTGGTGGATGTAACCGCAGGTCGCAAAAAGGCTAAATAGGAATTTGGTTAGTGGTTAAGGGAAAATACTACTAACGAGTAACGAGTAACTACTGTATGCGACTTCCTCTGCCACAGTTTGCTGCCAGCGATCGCCACCCCAGCCATATTGCCGAGGTGATTGAAACGGCAACGACTGAATTCCTGGCACAATGTCTCGATCCTGAAGACTTGAGCTTCCCAGTCATGCCACCCTTTGGCAGCTGGGTTAAGTCTGTAGATGAAGAATCAGGCAATCAAGTCTTGGCGGTGGTTTATCATGCAACTACCAGCCCAATTGATTCCATACATCGGGCAAGAGCTTTAGGGTTGTCGCTGCAAGAATTGCGAGAGCAGCAACCCCAGATTTTTGCCATGCTCAAAACCGAGTTTCGGGCTGCAATTGTAGGATTTCAGGCACCCCAGCAGGGACTCAATGGTTCTAGCCGTCCTGATGGACTTATTTATCAGTATTTGCCACCCCGTCCGCCGCAAATTCATCAAGCTGTTTATCAGTGCGAACCAGCAGAGATTGTTTACTTTAGCGAACAACTAGATTTTTTGCGAACACTATTACAGGTAGTTGGGGCACCAGTGGAGGCGCTAACGGCAGCTGCTATCCGAGAAATTTATCAATTACGTAAATATGACCGCGAGTGGTTGGTGAAGGCAGGGCGGACTCTCAGCTTTATTCTTAAGGATGACTACGATCGCTTGAGGTATATCTTAAGTCAGCTGCACTCCTAGGTCGATAATCCTATAATAAGCCGCAGTATCACCCATCCTGAAGTAGCTGTCAGCGCCCCGAATTCTCTGTGGCGGGGCATTATACTTTTAACTTTGGTTAATGAGTTATGGGTGTTGAATACTGAGTTGAAAAACTCTTAACTACAAACTAAAACCTCAAAACTCAAGCCTTATGGAATCTATTACAGAAGTTCTTACAAAGGAACCAATTGTTCCCTTTTCCATTTTGCTGGTAGTCATTTTGACCGTGCCCTACTTTTTTGAGCGGCTGCGACTACCAGGACTCGTGGGTTTGCTGGCAGCTGGTGTAGCGCTCGGGCCCAATGGTTTAAGACTACTTCAGCACGAATCAGAGACGATGAAGCTGCTATCAGACATCGGATTGGTCTACCTGATGTTTGTTGCCGGGCTAGAAGTTGACATTGAACAGTTCCGCAGAACAAAGAATCGTTCTATCGGTTTTGGTAGCTTTACCTTCCTGGTGCCTTTGATTTTTGGGACAATCGTGGGTCGCCTTTTTGGCTTTGGCTGGAATGCTTCTATATTAATCGGCTCTCTGTTTGCCTCTCATACGCTTTTGGCTTATCCCATTGTCAGCCGTCTAGGGGTGGTTGGGAACGAAGCTGTCACCGTTACTATTGGAGCCACGATTTTCACCGATATTGGTGCTCTACTGGTATTAGCAGTTTGTATCGGGATTCATGCGGGTGACTTCACGATCGTCAAGCTGTTTACCTTGTTGGGTTCCTTGGTTGTCTACTCTGCCGTCGTTTTATTTGGCTTTGATTGGGCTGGTCGAGAATTTTTCCGGCGTACTGGGGGCGAAGAGGGGAATCAATTTTTGTTTGTACTCCTGGCTGTATTTATGGCCGCAGTGGGAGCGCAGTTGATAGGGGTGGAAAAAATTGTCGGAGCCTTCCTTGCTGGTCTGGCGGTGAATGACGCGGTGGGGGAAGGGCCAGTGAAAGAAAAGGTGGTTTTCGTCGGTAGCGTCTTGTTTATCCCGATTTTCTTTGTGGATATGGGACTACTGGTTAATGTCCCTACTTTTATTAACAGCATTACGTCACTTTCAAAAGCGACCTGGCTCACGCTGGCGGTTGTAGTGGGTTTGATTGGGAGTAAATTTTTAGCGGCTTTGATTGCCAAATTTGTTTACCGTTACAACTGGCAAGAGATGCTGACCATGTGGTCGCTGTCCCTGCCGCAGGTAGCTGCAACTCTGGCAGCTACGCTGGTCGGCTATCGGGCTAAGTTGCTTACAGAAGATATGTTGAACAGTGTCTTAGTCTTAATGCTGGTCACTGCCACTTTGGGACCTTTGATTACCAGTAAGGTAGCCCCTGGGCTGAGGGTAGCAGAAACTAGCCCGGAGCCTGGTACAGGCTCTTTGGATGAGGAAGCTGGGACGGAAGACCATCCGTTTACGGTAGTGGTTCCAGTTTCTAACCCTCAGACTGAGCGGTATTTGATGGAAATGGCCTCCTTGTTGGCGCGCCACGAAGCTGGTCGGATTGTGCCGTTAGCAATTGCGAAGGCTCACGCTAATATGGATGCCCCTGAACTGGAAACGGCGTTTCAACACGGTGAGATGCTACTTAATCGTGCCACCCAGCTGAGTCGAGAACTGGGGGTGGAGGCAGCACCGCTACAGCGCATTGATGACGACATTGCTCACGGAATTAGCCGAGCAAGTCGGGAACAAAATGCGAATGTGATTGTGATGGGTTGGGGGAAGCGGACTGGGTTTCGGGCGCGCTTGTTTGGCAATGTTATCGATAGTGTATTGTGGGCGTCCCACTGCCCGGTTGCGATTACGCGCCTGTTAGATTCGCCGATGAACGTACAGCGCATCTTGGTGCCGATTGAAAATTTAACGGCGCAAGCAGTCCAACCTGTGCGGTTTGCTCAAATTTTAGCTGAGGCAAATAATGCCCAGGTGACTTTGTTACACGTGTGCGATCGCAGAACCTCTGCTGCTAAAATCGCTTGGAACCGTTCTCAGCTGGCTCTACTAGCATCAAAATGGGTGCCTCAAAGTAATTTAGATATTCAAATTACTCCTCACGAGAATGTGGTGAAAGCGATTGTGAACAGCACAAAACCCTCTGATTTGGTGATATTGCGCTCGAAACGCCAGCGAACTGCTGGAGGGTTGGCAATTAGCGATGTGACGACCCAACTAGTACAACAACTAACTTCTTCGGTGGTTATGCTGGGAGAACCACAAAGAACGCTGATTGGCGTTTCTTCCAATGAGTTGCTCAGGAAAGCAGCCCCCAATGCCTCTACTTAAACGAAGGCATTAATGTTAGCTGGGTGCGATGCGATCACTTTTTCTAAAGATTAATGAACCGCAAAGACGCAAAGAGCGCAAAGGAAGATTAAGAGGAGAGAATAATCCGTCTAATGCCTTCTTTGAGAATGGGAACGTTAAAGTTAATCAGCAAGCCGAGTTGACAACCAGTTACTTTCAGGTAGGAGATGACTTGAGCAGAATGAATGGAAGTCAAGGCATCAACAGCCTTTAATTCAACAATCAGGGCATCGCTAACCAGAAAATCTAATCTGTTCTCGCCTACCTGATAACTTTTGTAGCTCACAGCTATTGTCTTCTGAGGTTGAAAAGGTATCCCGCGCAGCCGAAACTCGACATCTAGTGCTTCCTGATACACCGATTCCAAAAAACCTGGCTCCAACACCCGATGCACCTCAATTGCTGCCCCAATCACAGCATATGCCAGCCGCTCCACCTCATCACTTGGCTGCCTCATCTTCTTTTCTTCTTCCTTTGCGTACTTTGGGTCTACCCTTCGGGAAGCCGCTGCGCGTCTAGTGCGGTTCAACAAACCCTCTCCTACCCTATGGCAAAATCTAGGTAAGCTCGTTTTCAATTAGTTTCCCCGCATGACCGCAACTATCCCCACCCTCGCCAGCCAATACGACCCCTCTACCACTGAAGCCAAGTGGCAACAGTTCTGGGAAGAAAACCAAATCTTCAAAGCTGACCCCGAACGCGGCGGCGAACCCTACTGCATCGTGATTCCGCCGCCCAACGTCACTGGCAGCTTACACATGGGGCACGCCTTCGAGAGTGCCCTGATTGATACCCTCGTTCGTTACCACCGGATGCAGGGAAACAACACTTTGTGGCTTCCTGGAACTGACCACGCTAGTATTGCCGTGAACGCTTTGCTGGAAAAACAGTTCAAGGCTGAAGGGAAAAATCGTTACGATGTCGGTCGTGAAAAGTTTCTGGAACGTGCTTGGCAGTGGAAGGTAGAATCCGGGGGCACGATTGTTAACCAGCTGCGGCGTTTGGGTGTTTCGGTGGATTGGTCGCGGGAACGCTTCACGATGGATGAAGGCTTATCCAAAGCGGTGCTGGAAGCTTTTATCCGCATGTATGACGAAGGGCTAATTTATCGCGGCAATTACTTGGTGAATTGGTGTCCTGCGAGTCAGTCGGCTGTCTCTGACTTGGAAGTGGATAATCAGGAGGTTAATGGGCATCTGTGGCACTTCCGCTATCCCCTTACGGATGGGTCAGGTTATGTGGAAGTAGCGACAACTCGACCGGAGACGATGCTGGGCGATACAGCAGTGGCTGTGAATCCTCATGATGAGCGCTACAAACATTTGATTGGTAAGACGCTAACGCTGCCGATTATGGGGCGGGAAATTCCTATTATTGCTGATGAGTTAGTAGAGCCAGAATTTGGAACTGGTTGCGTAAAAGTGACACCAGCTCATGACCCGAATGACTTTGAGATGGGCCAGCGTCACCAGTTGCCGTTGATCAACATTATGAATAAAAACGGCTCACTTAATGAAAATGCTGGGCCGTTCCAGGGGCAAGACCGCTTTGTTGCTCGGAAGAATGTGGTGCAGCAGCTAGAGTCAGACGGGTTCTTGGTCAAGATAGAGGATTATAAGCATAAAGTTCCCTATAGCGATCGCGGTAAAGTCCCTGTTGAACCCCTCCTCTCAACTCAGTGGTTTGTCAAAATTCGCCCTCTAGCTGACCGGGCGCTAGAATTCCTGGATGAAAAGAATTCTCCAGAATTTGTCCCCCAGCGCTGGACTAAGGTCTATCGCGACTGGTTAGTTAAATTAAAAGATTGGTGTATCTCTAGGCAACTGTGGTGGGGGCATCAAATTCCGGCTTGGTATGCGGTGAGTGAAACAGGGGGAGAGATTACTGACGAAACGCCGTTTGTGGTGGCGCAGAATCAGGAAGAAGCAGCAGAGAAAGCTAAATTACAATTTGGAGAAAATGTCCAGCTAGAACAAGATCCAGACGTACTCGATACCTGGTTTTCTTCTGGTCTGTGGCCTTTTTCTACTCTGGGGTGGCCTGAACAGACGCCGGATCTAAATTTCTATTATCCCACTACTACATTAGTGACCGGGTTTGACATCATCTTTTTCTGGGTGGCGCGGATGACGATGATGGCTGGGCACTTCACTGGTCAAATGCCCTTCAAGGACGTTTACATCCACGGTTTAGTGCTGGATGAGAACGGAAAAAAGATGTCTAAGTCAGCTGGCAATGGCATCGATCCGCTGTTGCTGATTGATAAGTATGGAACAGATGCCCTGCGCTATACCCTGATTAAGGAAGTGGCTGGGGCGGGTCAAGATATCCGCTTAGAATATAATCGCAAAACGGATGAGTCTTCTTCGGTGGAGGCTAGCCGCAATTTCACTAACAAACTGTGGAATGCTGCCCGGTTTGTGATGATGAATCTGGATGGGAAAACACCACAACAACTGGGGCAACCAGCAGCGGCAGAGTTAGAATTGTGCGATCGCTGGATTCTCTCCCGTTACTATCAAGTGGTGCAGCAAACCTGCAATTACATCGAAAACTACGGACTAGGCGAAGCGGCAAAGGGATTGTATGAATTTTTCTGGGGCGATTTCTGTGACTGGTACATTGAGTTAGTTAAATCTCGCCTTCAGAAAAATGCCGATGCGACATCGCGGGGTGTGGCTCAACAAACTCTCGCTTATGTGCAGGAAGGAATACTAAAATTACTTCATCCGTTTATGCCACATATCACAGAGGAAATTTGGCATACTCTCACTCAAACAGGTGACGAGCAAACCTTAGCGCTGCAATCGTATCCTGAAGCGGATACAACGCTGATCGCCCCGGATTTAGAACAACAGTTTGACCTACTAATTGGCACGATCCGCACAATTCGCAACTTACGCGCCGAGGCAGATATTAAACCAGGTGTGAAGGTAAAGGCTATCTTGCAAAGTGAAAGCGATAATGAACGTCAAATCCTTGACGCTGGCCAATCCTACCTCCGAGATTTAGCCAAGGTTGAACACTTAACTATTACCCCTGCACTAAATTCGGAACTTGGACAAACTATTGCTGGTGTTGTGGGTACGGTGCAAGTACTAATTCCTCTAACTGGTGTGGTTGATGTCGTAGCTTTACGCAGCAAGCTAGAGAGAAAGTTGGGCAAGGTGGAAGCAGAAATAAAATCTATTTCTGGGCGCTTAAGCAACCCGAAATTTGTTGATAAAGCCGCACCTGAAGTGGTGCAGGCGGCGCGAGATACCCTAGCAGAAGCTGAGAAACAGGCGGAGATTTTGCGCGATCGCCTTAACCAACTCTAAGTACTACGTTTGTACTTACGGAATCGGTGAGGATTGGTTGAGTTTTATTTGCCAATAACGAAACAAAGTAGAGACGCGAAATTTCGCGTCTCTACACATATGATGTGTAGCCGCTTACAGCAATTAGAATATGTATTTCAAAAATATGAAAACTGTTGTAATTATTTGTAGAATAAATTGATCGGACATCATCTAACACATGAGATGGTATTTATTCATTGACGAATAAATACAGTCAAAGCCCTTGCTCAGGCTTCTTTCACTATTAAATTTAAAATTTCTCTGACTAATTCTTCTGGCTCAACTGGCTTAGAAATGTGTGCTTGGAATCCTGCTGAAAGTGCCTTTTGTTGATTAAGATCTCCAGCGTAGGCAGTTAGGGCGATTGCCGCAATCTCTCCTCCTCGTTCTGCCGCCAAACCTCTCACCTGCTGCATGAGCATATAGCCGTCCATCTCCGGCATTCCAATATCGCTAAGTAAAAGATCGAAAGTTGATTGTTCCAGAGCTTTTAGCGCCTCTGCTGCTGATGTTGTAGCTGTTACTTGGGCACCAGATTCCTCCAAAACAAAGGCCACAAATTCTCGCATATCGGGTTCGTCATCCACCACTAAAACTCGAATGCCATTTAGATTTGCACTTTGATTTTCTTGCCCGCCATCATGGTTTGCTTCTAGAGTAGTCGCTATCAGAGGAAGCTCAATAGTGAATACGGCTCCCTGTCCTTCACCTTGGCTATCTGCCCAGACAGTGCCACCATGTAGTTCAACCAGATGCCGAACAATTGCCAGTCCTAAACCTAGCCCACCAAATTTTCTCGTGGTTTGACTATCAGCTTGACGGAAATAGTCAAATACATAAGGAATAAATTCAGGTTTAATTCCAATACCTGTATCGCTGACTTTTATTTGGGCATAGTCACCAATAGATTGAAGGGTAATTTCTACCTTTCCTCCTTTGGGGGTGAACTTAATAGCATTAGAAAGTAAATTCCAGACAACTTGTTGTAACCGTGCGGAATTACCTGTGATCTTCCCTATATCCGGATATAAGTGTGTTTTAATTTGAATAGATTTTGCTTGTGCTGCTAAACGTACAGTCTCAATGGCTGCGGCAATCACAACATTTAGATTAATCGGCTGAAATTCTAACTGAAGCTTACCCTGAAGAATCCTAGATACATCTAGTAAGTCATCAATTAGTTGAGTCTGTAACTGAGCATTGCGCTCAATTATCTCTAGCGCACGAATTGTTGTTTTTTCATCATACTTACGGCTTTTAAGCAGTTGTGCCCAACCTAAAATTGGATTGAGTGGAGTTCTTAATTCGTGTGAAAGAACTGCTAGGAACTCATCTTTAATGCGATTTGCAGCTTCTGCAAGAGCGCGATCGCGCTCTTGCGCTCGGTATAGTCGAGCATTGTCTACTGCTAGCGCCGCCCGATGACCTAATTCTTCAGCCAGCAAGAGATCTACCTTGTCATAACGCCGTTGTGATTCTGCCGTAGAAACAAAAGAAATAACTCCCAAAATGCGATCTTGTACCATAAGCGGCACAGTCATAACTGACTTGAAACCAATGTCGCGTAGAAGTTGTAAATGTTCTGGATCGCGAGCCGCTTGCACTACCAACTCATCAGAGATATCAGGTAGAAGATCGGACTGTCCAGTTCGTAGCGTAAATGCTGCTCCACGGGCGGCATTGAGATCGAGGGGATACTTGTTTTTGAGCTCCTCGGCCCACTTTACTTTAGCTGGGTCAACATGAGCAGCCGCTAGTTGCTGGATCGAGCCATCCTCTTCAATCACATGAACTGTACACCAGTCTGCCAACTCAGGAACCGTGAGTTGAGCAACACTAGCCAGGGTTGTTTGGTAATCAAGAGAACTCGACAAAACTTTACTGGCTTCAGCAAGATAGGCTTGGGCTTCCTCATTGCGTTTACGCTCAGTGACATCCATCGCCACTCCAATCATCCGCACCGCTTTCCCCTCTGCATTAGAGAAAGTCTTGCCTTTGCCGGCAATCCAGTGAGTACTACCATCAGGCCAGAAAGTACGAAATTCGATCTCGTAATTTGATTGACGCTTCACAGCTTGGGCGATCGCCTCATTAACCATCTCTCGGTCTTCAGGATGAATAATTTTCTGAAAGTCGGCAAACGTGCCGCCGAAGCTGCCAGGAGCCATACCATGAATTTCTTCCAGGTTCTCTGACCACTTCAAATCACCACTCAAAATGCTCCAATCCCAAATTCCCATCCGCCCTGAGTCTAAGGCTAACCGCAGTCGCTCTTCGCTCTCCTGCAATGTCTCCTCAGTTCGCTTAAGATCGTCGATATCTGTGGAAGTACCGTACCACTGAATAACTCGACCTTGCTCATCTTTTACGGGCATGGTACGAACTAAAAACCAACGATAAACTCCATCGCTGGCTCGCTTTAATCGGCACTCTTTTTCGTAGGGGGTTCCTGTTGCCAGAGATTTTGCCCATTGCTGGTAAGTACTCTGAATATCCTCAGGATGAATGACTAGACTAAAGGATTCGCGTTTGCGAGCCTGCTCCAATGTCAGACCCGCATAATCGCACCATTGCTGATTGACATATTCCAGTTCGTTGTTTGCATTTACTACCCACACAATCTGTGGCACAGCATCAGCAAGCTGACGAAACTGCTCTTCTCTCTGCTGTAGCGCTTTTTCTGTCTGCTTATAATCGCTGATGTCCTGAAAATATGTAGATAAGCCCGTTGTTGATGGATTGAGCCGGATGAAAAACCATTTGTTGAACTCTGGATAAAACTCTTCGTACTCGATCGCTTTTTGTTGCGCCATTGCTTGATGGCAGAGCGTGTAAGCTTGAGTTTCCACGAGTGAGGGGAACACTTCCCAGCTATTTTTACCTAGCAGTTCGGAACGTGGTTTATCTAATAATGCTTCAGCGCGAGAGTTAACAAAGGTGTATCGCCACTCAGTATCAACGCAAATCAAGGCATCCGGCAGGATTTCAAAGACATTAGCTAGTTGAGTTGTGACGTTTTGCAGCGCTTGTTCAGCTTGCTTTGCTTCCGTGACATCCCGACTTACCACCAATACAGATGCGATCGCTCCTTCCAAGTCCAATTCTGGAACTAGACGAGCCTGGTAAGCACGTAATCCCAAAGGTGTTTGAAATTCAAATTCAATCTCAATATTCTGCCCTATTTCAAAGACCTGATTTAGATGTTTTTCCCATAACAAACAAATTTCGTTCGGCATCAATAACTCTAAGTTAGTCTTGCCAATCAAAATCTCTCGTGATAATCCCAATGCTTGTTCTACAGCTTGATTGGCATAGAGATAGCGAAGTTGTCGGTCAAATCGCGCGATCGCATCCGGGGCATTTTCTAGTAAAGCTTTAAATTCTTGCTCTCGACGACGAAGCGCCTCTATAGTTTGCTGGTACTCAACTATTTGCTCCTCTAGCACCTTGTTGACTCCCCCTGGCTAGTTTCTTCCCTAAGCCTGCGAGCATAGCCTTCGATTAATTCAGATCTAGAGATTTGACACTTCCGAGCTTCTTCATCCAGCAATCGCCACGCCGTACTGGTCAGGAATACACTCACCCGTTGTTTTATCTCAGAATTCCAGTTGCTAACAAACTTGCCCCTTACGTCGCGCTTCATCAGAAAATGCCCGTATACATAAACGGTTGAGGTTCTTTAAATATTAGCCTTTATGTCTGATAGCTGGGTTGACAATTTGAGCATTTTAGGTAAAAATTATAATGGGAATATATGCGCCCATATAAGCTCTACACAAAATTTAAAAGCTCTTCTGCTCCCAAATAAAAACCGACTCCTTTACTGGCAAGGGATAATGGATAATAACTCAGTGGCACAATTCCCCATTCTCCAACCATGCAGTCTTGCCAAAGCCCCAATTGCCAAAATCCCTTCAATCCTGACGGCAATAGATTTTGTCAGAGTTGCGGTTCAAATCAACTAGATGAATTATTTAGACACCGTTACCGGGTAATCAAGGTATTAGGTGCAGGTGGATTTGGGAAAACTTATTTAGCAGAAGATGTAGATAGGCTTGATGATCCTTGTGTAATTAAGCAATTTGCACCGCAAGTTTCAGCCACAGCAGCACTTAATAAAGCTACAGAACTATTTAAGCAGGAAGCGCGACAACTTTATGAACTTGGGGAAAATCATACTCAAATTCCTCGGTTGATTGCTTATTTTGAATATGGGAAAAATCTTTATTTAGTGCAAGAGTTCATTAAAGGAGACAATTTGTTAGCTGAATTGCAGCAAAAGCTCTTTAATGAACAACAAATTAGAGAAGTTTTAACAGATTTATTACCCGTTCTGAGTTTTGTTCATTCGCGCAATGTTATTCACAGAGATATTAAACCAGAAAATATTATTCGCCGTCAGCAAGATGGAAAGTTGGTGCTGATTGACTTTGGTGGTGCAAAACAAATCGCTCAAACTACTTTATCCAGACAAGGAACGGTAATTTATACTTCTGGTTATGCACCAACAGAACAAATGAGAGGGAGGGCGGTTCCTGCTAGTGATTTATATGCTTTGGGGGCAACTTGTACTAGATTATTGACTCAATGTTTGCCTTCATTTAATGAGTATGGGGATGTTTATGATGACGTTTACGATCCGATAAATGATGAATGGTTATGGAGAGAACGCTTGCAACAAAGAGGCATAACTCTCAGCAACCAGTTAGGAGAAGTTTTAGATAAACTCCTCAATCATTTGCCCAGGGATAGGTATCAATCGGCGGAGGAAGTGCTGAAAGATTTAAATCCTGCACCGCAGACTCAGCAACCTCTTCCCACACCTATTATTTCTCTTCCTCAACCAGCACTATCCTCAAATACCCCAGCTTTAAAATCTTTTGATTTTGATGTGGTGACGGTAGATGCGCGGGGGAAAACAATTAACCGCCAACGTCGCCAAGCAGAATATTTGCCTGAAGATTTAGGCAACGACGTAATTTTAGAAATGGTATCCATTCCTGGGGGTGAATTCTGGATGGGTTCGCCGAATTCTGAAAAAGGACGATTTCATAGGGAAAATTTCCTGCACAAAGTTAAAGTATCGCCCTTTTTTATGGGGAAAATTGCGGTAACGCAAGCGCAGTGGAAAGCTGTTGCAGTATTACCGCAAGTTAATCAATTTTTAAATCCCGATCCATCTAAGTTTAAAGGTGCAAACCGCCCAGTAGAAACTGTATCTTGGCACGAGGCAAAAGAATTCTGTGCTAGGTTATCGAAAAAAGCTGGGCGGGAGTATCGTTTACCCAGCGAGGCGGAATGGGAATATGCTTGTCGGGCGGGAACAAGTACGCCTTTCCACTTTGGCGACACAATAACCCCAGAATTGGCTAACTACAACGGAAATTATACTTACGGTTCTGGTTCAACAGGCAAATATCGTCAGGAAACAACAGTTGTAGGTAGTTTTCAAGTAGCGAACGCTTTTGGTTTATACGATATGCACGGAAATGTCTGGGGATGGTGCGCTGATCCTTGGCATCAAAATTATAATGCTGCGCCGTCTGATGGCAGTGTTTGGACGTTTGGTGGAGATCATTCATTCCGGGCGCTGCGCGGTGGTTCGTGGGACAACAACCCTGGGCTCTGCCGTAGTGCGGCTCGTTATATGCTAGAGCCAGACCTCAGGAACTCCTACGTCGGTTTTCGAGTAGTTGTTTCCTAGGCGTGGACTCTTTTCTCTACCCTTTTATTCTTTTGCCCTTTTCCCTCTCGCGTGTATTAACACCCCGCAGCCTAAAGGCTGGGGCTACACGAACAAAGCCCGCCTACGCGGGCTAAGATAACAGCCATGACTAGCGACACAGAAAAAACATTAGTAACTAATCTCTCAAATCTTTACGAGCAGGATTATTATCTGTGGTTAGAAACGACAGTAAATAAAATCCGATCGCATAATTTTGACTCAGTTGATTGGGAGAATTTGTTAGAGGAGCTAGAAAGCTTGGGGAGGTCGGAGAGAAACGCCTTAAAGAGTCGCTTAACTGTGCTGTTGCTGCACTTACTCAAATATCAATATCAACCAAGTCACCGTTCTAACAGTTGGCTATGCATTATCAACGAGCAACGTCGTCAAATTGAATTTGTTTTAGAAGATAGCCCCTCTCTCAAATCTTATCTTACAGAAATTTTGGCTAAGTGTTACCAAGTTGCCCGTCGCGATGCCGCCTCGGAAACTGGTTTGCCTGCTAACACCTTCCCTGATGAGTCTCCATTCTCTCTCGAAGAAACTCTAAATCCTGATTTCTTACCTGAATAGCAACTGTCAAATTATCTGATAGATGCTAATATCCATATCTAAAAACTTGCATATATGGGCGCACCTATTCCCATTATATAAATATATCCCAAAATTTGCTAAAAAGGTGATAATTAATAATATAAATTTCTTATATAAAAGAGCGCGATCGCCCCTCAAAACACACAGGCGTAAAATCCTCCTCTGCGTACCTCTGCGTAAACCTCTGCGCCCTCTGCGTTAAAAATTCTTCCTAAGAATTTGAATAAAGTTGTCCAGTGCTAGCCCAAAGAATCCATCAATATCTTGGCGGACTAACCAGCGTGAGGAATTGAGGGTTTCATGGATAAACTTTAGCAATATTTAATAGCGAAGTCAGGCACGGCGAAAATCTCTTGCCTCAAGAAAGCACCTAAATTTTTACCCGTAATATCAAGTCCGGTTGAATGCTTATTTTATCTGTTAGTAGTCAGTAGTCGGTGGTCGGTTGTTTTTAACCACTGACCACTGACCACTAACCACTCACAAAAACGGTATTAGCTAATTTTCAGCAGTTCCACATCAAAAATCAGCGTAGCATTGGGCGGAATCGCTCCACCAGCACCACGAGCGCCGTAACCCAATTCTGAGGGGATAATCAGCTGGCGGCGTCCGCCAACTTTCATGGTGCTGAGTCCTTCGTCCCAGCCTTTGATTACCTGTCCAATACCGAGTTTGAATTGGAAAGGCTGATTGCGATCGCGCGAGCTATCAAATTTTGTACCATTTTCCAGGGTTCCGGTGTAATGTACTACAACCGTTTGACCCTTGTTAGGAGTTGCCCCTTCCCCTTCTTGTAATTCAATGTACTTCAGACCAGAGGGCGTGGTGACAACGTTATCACCCTGAGTCTCGTCACTTCCTGAGCTAGTATTCATTGCCATGAGCTTTATAGTATCAGCAGGTGAGTTTTTGGTTGGAGTTTCTGTAACAACCGTAGTTGGCGTTGGGTTGAGTTCATCTGCGATCGCTGATTTTTGACCGATGCTAACTTGACTCAACACCAGAAACAACCCACAGAACAGCATAACCCCCAAGCTGATTAGAATTTCTCTCATGCATCAATCCTCCAGATTAATAAAATTTAACGCCAGTTTTTATTTTCTAAGTCACGTATCTGACGTTCTAGGCGGTCGATGCGCCCCCGCAATTCATCCATTTCCGACTGGCGCGGGACACCCAAATCTTGCAGCACATTACGCATCTGGCGTTGCATCTGTCCCTCAAAGTTACCCTGATCGGACTTCAGCTGCTGCATCATATCATCTACAAACGCCTTAGCTTGCTCTGGATTGATTTTGCCATCCTTAACCAATTCGTCACCAACCTCTCGCAGTTTTTCTGCTACCAAAGACGTTGTACCAACACCAAGCATTAGTAGCTGTTTTATCCAGTTGTTATTATCCATACTGCCTTCCTGTAACTTACCGCTCAAGTAGGCGGCTGAATCTAGATTATCAAGCGAGGCGAGAATATAATTTATTTTCAGCCTCCAGTTCTATTCTGTGACATCCTCTCTTTAGTTGGTGCGATCGCTCCCACACTTAGAGCATGGCACGATAAACGGTCTGACAAAAGCGACTGGTCGATAGTTATCAACTGAGGGGGCTGGGGGAGCGATGATACCCTAACCTTAGACGTAATGCTATGAAGCTAAACCAGGGATATTGGACGTGGGATTGAAGCTACTTCTGATAGTGACTTGTAAATCATCTCTATTTTCATTATTGCTGGTGAGCGATCGCGCTCATGAGGACTGTTGGCAAGGTTAAATTGCCATCTTTTTTGTAGGCCAGTAGAAGCCTACCGAGAAAATATCACCGCCCCTAAAGTGGCGGTGATCGCATGCATCAGTAATGTTGCATTTTCTGAAATGAAGGATTGATCCTAGCAGTTTTACTGCTTGACAAATTTCCAGGTACCACTACCACTATCTCTGTCTGAGCCGACAGCTGTCGATACACACAGCAGATTACTTTCACAGCCTCGGCCCCGCGTGTCTAAATAACCTCCTTGCCAATTACCGTAACCATTCAATAGATGAACCGGCTGATTTTCAGTTATGCGACCATTAGGTCCGAAATCGGGAATTATTTTCCAGGTACCACTACCACTATCTCGGTTGGTGCTATTAGCTGTGGATACACACAGCAGATTCTTTTCACAGCCTTGACCTCGCGTATCTAAATAGCCACCATTACCTTGATATTGATTCTGAAGGTAAACATCATCGAAAGACTTAACCACCCCAGTTTTTCCAGTCTTTGACACAATCTTCCAAGAGCCGCTACCACTATCTCTGTCTGAGCCGACAGCTGTCGATACACACAGCAGATTCTCTTCACAGCCTCGACCTCGCGTGTCTAAATAACCTCCTTGCGAATTTTGATAACCATTAACCAGCTTGTAGGTTTGTCCATACCTAAGTGGGGCTGGCGCTGTTCCTGCTTGGCTGGAATTAGGATTGGAGAAGCTTAATCCACCAGTTGCTAACACTAACAAAGCGGCCATTGCGGCTTTCATGAGTGTGGGTCTTTTCATGGTAATTTGCTCTGAAATGATGTTGTTGTTGAATCGGCTAGATGTTGTTGAGGAGCTGTCAATACCTGTGAAGCTAGTCGGAGATGCCATGTTAGTTATTTCCTTTTGAGGTAGTTGAATTGTTCTATTTGTCTACACGTTCAGCCTGTGGTTTTTATGCACAGGCAAAATTTGATAAATTATTTCGCAGTGCAATCTGCCGACTTTAGATATTGATACCGAACAACCATGCCAGTAGAGACACTTAATTATTTGTAGGATGGGTCTAGCGCCAGCGTTATCCATCAAACCCCTGCTAATGTTAGGTTTCGTGCCTCAACTCAACCTACGCTATGACTAAAAGCTAATTGCTAAAAGCTAACTGCTAATTGCTATATATATGTCTATTGAATACGGGCGAGAAATCTGCGGCAGCCTGAACATAGCTGAGTCGCGGGAGTGGTTAGTCACTAACGGCATAGGCGGTTACGCCTCCGGTACTGTGGCCGGTTCGCTCACCCGCCGTTATCACGGCTTACTGGTAGCAGCCTTAAAACCACCATTGGGGCGTACCTTGCTACTGAGCAAACTTGACGAAACTGCCCTATATGGCGAACAAACTTATCCTTTACATACCAACCGTTGGGCAGATGGTAGCGTTAATCCTCACGGCTACCAGCACATTGAACACTTTTCCCTAGAAGGCACCATCCCGGTGTGGCGATTTGCCTGTGCCGATGCCCTATTAGAAAAACGAGTGTGGATGCAGCAAGGAGCGAACACAACTTATGTTCAATACTCTCTGTGCCGTGCTACTCAACCTCTAAAGCTGACACTTAAAGCACTGGTCAACTACCGAGATTATCATGGCAGCACCCAGAGTAGGGGCTGGCAGATGTTCCTCGATTTAGTTGAGCAGGGGATTTGCGTGACTGCCTATCCCGGTGCTGTACCTGTGTATCTACTTAGTGACTGCGGCAATGCCTCTGTTGCCCACAATTGGTACTACGGATTTGACTTGCCAGTAGAACGTTATCGAGGGCTGAGCGATCGCGAAGATCACCTGCACGCTGCCACTTTTGAAGCTACCCTCGCCCCTGGTGAATCACTAACATTTGTTGCCAGCACTGAAAAGCAACCGGATCTCAATGGTGAAGCGGCACTCAAATTGCGTCACGCTCAAGAGCAAAAGTTAATGGAAATCTGGATAGCCAGCCGACCCATCAACGCTAAGAAAGCTCCCGCTTGGATCGAGCGCTTAGTGCTAGCTGCTGACCAATTTATTGTGAATCGCCCACTCCCCGGCGAACCCAATGGCAAAACTATTATTGCCGGTTATCACTGGTTTGGAGACTGGGGGCGCGACACGATGATTAGCCTGCCAGGTCTAACTGTTGCGACTGGACGATTAGATGTCGCCCGTTCAATTCTCCGCACTTTTGCGAAGTACGTAGACCGGGGAATGTTGCCCAATCGCTTCCCGGATGCGGGCGAGGCACCGGAATACAATACAGTTGATGCCACTCTCTGGTATTTTGAAGCCGTTCGCACTTACTACAGCGCCACTGAAGACGACGATTTGCTGCACGAACTTTTTCCAATTTTGGCAGATATTATTAACTGGCATTGTCGCGGCACCCGTTTCAACATTCATTTAGATTCCACAGATGGCTTACTTTACGCCGGGGAAGCGGGGGTGCAACTTACTTGGATGGATGCCAAAGTGGGAGATTGGGTGGTTACCCCGCGCATAGGCAAACCAATTGAAGTGAATGCGCTTTGGTATAACGCCCTGCGGACAATGGCTAAATTTGCCCGCCAGATTGGGAAGCCACATCAAGAGTATGAGGCGATCGCGGATCGTACCTTAGCTAGATTCCCCCGTTTCTGGAATAGTGAGCTAGGCTACTGCTACGACGTTTTAGATAGCCCCGATGGAAATGATGCCTCACTGCGCCCTAACCAAATTTTTGCGGTGTCATTACCAGAAACTCCCCTGACAATCACGCAACAACGGGCAGTCGTAGAAGCTTGTGGGCGGATGCTGTTGACTTCGCACGGATTGCGTTCCCTTAGTTGCGCTCATCCCCAGTATCAAGGACACTACGGCGGCGACCAACGTCAACGCGATGGTGCTTATCATCAGGGCACAGTCTGGGGTTGGTTGCTAGGGCCTTTTGTCCTTGCTCACTTGCGCGCTTATGGCAACCCAGCTCAGGCTCGTCAGTTCTTGGAGCCAATGACAGACCATCTCTCTAGCCACGGCATAGGAAGTCTCAGCGAAATTTTTGATGGTGATGCACCCATGACCCCACGGGGATGTATTGCCCAAGCTTGGACAGTGGCAGAAGTGCTGCGTGCTTGGTTGGCGACAGACTAACCAAATAATTCGTAATTCGTAATTCGTAATTAATTCCTTCAGGAATATGAGCCTTTAACTTGAGTCATGGAGAAAACATTAAAGCGAACCATCTAAGTCCTGCGCCCCCAGATTTATCTGTTAGGTAGAAATTAACGAACAGTTCCCAGCCCCAGCTAAGATCACAGCGTGAGGAGCTGTAATTAAGACAAAGAAGATGCTGGGGCAGCGATCGCTTCCTGCTTTTGAACTGCTGAATTACCACGCTATCAATGCCAAATTGTCCCTACTGCCATCAACCTATCGGCGCTCAAGCGATCGCCTGTCCCTATTGCCGAACCATTCTGAAAGCCTATGGTCATCCTGGCATTACCTTACACCGTGCGAATGGGGAAACTTTCCTGTGCGACAGCTGTACATACCATGAAGACGATACCTGTACCTTTCCGCAGCGTCCTTATGCAAGGGAATGTACGCTTTACCAGAATAAGTTTCAGCAAAATTTGCAGCTCAACCAGCATTATCACGCCAGCGGTTGGGGGCAGATAGTCAGTTTTTGGTGCCAACGCAACCAAGCTAGGCTAATGCTGCTGGGTCTGGCAGTTGTGAGTTTTCTTTTAGCTTTAATTGCCATGCCAAAATGAGCTGTTAAACGCTAGCAGTCACTGAACTAATTGGCTCCGTCGATAAGGCTTCCAGCAAGGGCACTTCCTCAGTCTGTCTAGTTTGTTCTTGAAATACAGCTAGATCGAACCAGAAAGTCGTACCCACACCAACTTCACTGACCAAGTGGACGCTACTGTGATGCCTTTCAATAATATTTCTGACAATCGAAAGACCCAAACCAGTCCCTTCCAGAGTATGAACCCGGTTTTCCACGCGGAAAAATCGATCAAAGATAGCCTCTTGGTCTTCTGGATCTATACCAATACCCGTATCAGAGATTTCCACCCTGACAACAGACGTCTGACGAGCCTCTGCTAGCCGTTCCAGCAGATAGGTGCGAATAGCTACCTGTCCACCAGTCTCAGTAAACTTCAGGCTATTGCCGACCAGATTAGCAAACACCTGAAGCAACAAATCGTAGTGACCCAAAACTGGGGGCAAATCAGGCTCAATCTCCTGGATTAGTTCAATTCCCTTGTCGCGAGCATTCAGCTGGTAAGTGCGTAGTGTTTGCTCGATAGGTTGAGCGATATCTACTGCCTCAAAGTGATAGATACGGCAAGATTCAAGCCGCGACAAATCTAGGACATCATTAACAAGTCGGGTAAGCCTGTCAGTTTCGCGATTGGCGGTTTCCAGGAACTCCTGACGCTCTTCTTCAGTAAGATCTTCCCCATACTCGTGCAGAGTTTCAATAAAGGATTTGATGTTAAAGAGAGGGGTTCTCAGTTCGTGGGAAACATTACTAATGAAATGGCTCTTGGCCTCATTTAGTTCCACTTCGCGAGTAATGTCTTGCACCGTCATGGCAATTCCCTTGATACTCTCCCGATACTGATCGAAAACAGTTGTCAGGAGAATGCGGACGGTGCGATCTGCCGGTTGGCTAAGAGAAATCCTAAACTCGCCGCCTTCGCGATCGCGTAACGTGCGCGGAGCGCATTCACCTGCGGCAATTTCATATAGGGGTCGCATCAACTCCGCCTGTACCTGCGGTGGTAAGAAATTCAGGATATTTCCTCCCACAACATCAGCGCCTTCCCAACCGAACAGGCGTCTTGCTGTGGGGTTGACTAAAATCACCTGCAAATTGGTGTCTATTAGCACCGCTCCATCCGCGATAGTAGAAACCAGCGTCTCTAGCTTGGCTTTCTGAGCGGTTAGCTCCTCAATATTTTGCTCTTCATATCGTTCTAGCCGCTCCGCCATATCGTTGAAGCTGGAAATTAACTCGCCTAATTCCCCCCCGAAAGGCAAGTCAATTCGCTGCTGAAAGTTCCCAGCGGCAATATTTTTCACACCAAGTAGCAGTTCCTTAATTGGTTTGGTGATTGCCAAGGCATTAAAAACAGCACCCAAAATCACCATTACCCATATGGAAATAAAAACGGAAATTGTCACATCTCGCGTTAGATTCGAGGATGCCACAACTGTAGCATTAGGGTTTATTCCAATCGCCAAGACACCCAGGTATTTTCCGTTATGCCTTAGGGGAACGAAAACATCAGTAACTTCTCCATCAGGAGTCAGGTGCTGTCGCACCATCGGCAAGTCGGAATTTTCCGGGTCATTTTCTGGCAGTTGAATCCGACGCTGAATCGTGAGCGAGTTTTGCACCTCAGATTCAGAGAAGGGAATTCCGAAATAGATCTTTCCCGCCTCATCGGCATAAAGCATATAGCGCACGCTGGAGGTGCTGCTATAGAAGCGGTTGGAAAAACGAGCGACCTCTGTGAGGTTGTTTTGGGCAATATGATGCGTGACATTAGCCGCTAGCAACAGGCCCAGGTCGCGACCAAAACGAGTGTCGTTCATTCGGGCATCCTGCTGAATCGTATTCACCGCCCAGAATGTCAGACCACTCATGATTAAAGAAACCACTAAGGTGGCAGCCGCCATTAATCGGGTCTGGAGTGTAAACTCCGACCACCAACGGGCAATAACTTCTCGGATTGTTTTTAGTAGATTCAGCAAGATTAATTGGTCAAGGCTTTCAATATAATGCTTTTATTTTCGCACGTTTTTCTGAGTAAGGTGGGCAGGCGATTGGGGAGGGATATCCTCCTATCTCGATTAGCACTACGGCATTCTGCATAGACAGTGCCGTCCTCAGAGCCGAGCCGAAAAATCCGTTTCAGTGGCTTAATACTTACTGGTATCTGTGTTCATCTGTGTTTATCTGTGGTTAAAAATATCTGAAAACCACTTTTGGGATAGGTTCTAAGTCCGAATCAGTCAAGACGTTCCATCGGAACGTCTCTACTAAATTTATATATGTCCTAACAGTCTTGGCAATTGCTATAATTTATCTCGGGGCTATATAATCCATCCGCTCAAGGTTTTCATGTTCAATCTCTTCTAATTCTAAAGTGATTCGCCCACCAACTTCATAGTATTGTTTTGCAAAACGCATAGGAATATAGGTGTTTTGTTCTACTACTAAATTATAGACAAAACCATAGGGTCTCTGAATATCTTCGGCTTTGAGCGATCGCAGTTGAGATTGAAATTCAGTGCTGATTTCTTCTTCATGAACCAGCTTCTCCATGAGTGTACCGTCATCATATATTTGATATTCCAACGTACCACCAGTATCACTGATTTTGTAGTAAATTGCGCGAGTGTATAGCAAATTACTCAAAGTTTGAGCATCTTCTGGAGTAATAGTTTTCCCATGGGATTTAACATATAGCCATTGAATTAAAGTCCATGCTTGTCCTCGAAACTGAAAGATGATAAAGCTGTGACCGATAATTTCAATTTCACGCTTATATACATCACGCTGCCAGAGGTCTGCTTGTCTTGATGAACTGAAGGCTGGCTCTACTGACTCAATAGGAGCTTTAACCAGGATTATCGTATCGTTTAAGTCAATATATTCAATCCCCCGACGCTGTTCTATGGGTATATTTCCTATATTCATAAGTACTATAACTAATGTTTTACTACTATTATACAAAGACGGTATAAAAATTTTTAATAAATTACCAATACTCGACAAAAACCTTATTAAAAGGAGATAAATGCTTGTATCAGAATTAAGATTAGTTGTGAGTGATATAATTTATGAAGCTATCTCGTCAAACAATTATTGGTCTGGGACTATTTGCTCTCATGGGCGGATTACCAACGGTAATATATGCTCAAAAACCACCAAACCTTACCGAAGGGGGCGGACGGACGTGCCTCTCCCTTTTAGGGATGGGGATGAATCGCCGCCGCCCGTTTTTTGATAGTAGTTAGTGGGATGTGGAAAGCTTTGAAATAGAAATTCGGGAAGAGCAGTAATCAAATTAGGCTTTATGGATGCTCATATCAGAATAAGATAAATTTTGAGTGGTATAACTTATGGCTCTATCTCGTCAAACAATTATTAGTCTGGCACTATTTGCTCTCATGGGCGGATTATCAACGGTAATATATGCTCAACAACTACCAAACCTTACTGCCTAAATGACTGCTCAAGATTTATACAACCAAGGATTTAGGAAGGCTCGAGAACGTCTTTACAAAGAAGCTATCGCCAATTTCATCGCCGCGATGGAGCTTAAACCTGATCTTGCTAGCCTTACCTAGCTCCAGGTTATGCTCAAGCAGCTGAAGCAGGTAGGACTTGGCGATACTAAGGGTTTAGGAAACAAAGACTATTTCTGAGGACAATAATTATACTGAGAAAGCAAGGGTTTGTAACTGTCGCGAAAAAACTACTCAAACTTACTCAATTTTTTCATAGCCAATATCCGCTCATATGCGCTGCATAAACTAACTACTTATTTGGCTAAGAACCACAGCCAGATAGTAATTGAGAATCTGAACATCTCAGGGATGCTCAAAAATCATCGGCTAGCTAGTGCAATCGCAGACTGCGGATTTTATGAGTTTAAGCGGCAACTTGAATACAAGTCTCAGTGGTATGGTTCAACAGTTGAGTTAGCAGATAGGTTTTACCCTAGCTCTCAACTTTGTAGCTGTTGCAACCATCGTCAAAAAATGCCACTAAAAACACGAGTGTTTAACTGTGGGAATTGTGGCACTCGGCTCGACAGAGACTTAAACGTCAGTATCAATTTAGAGCGCTGGCATCCAAATATTGATTATCCAAAAACCGCAAGTTCTGCGGGGGTTGCCTGTGGAGAGTTATATCAACTTAGTGGCACTGAGCGCAGTCGAAGTGCTGTTAAGGACTCTGTGAAGCAGGAACTAGACATCAAATTTATTCCTAAACAGTTGTCACTGTTCGGTGAGTAGGTTTGAGTAAGTTCTAGAGAACGGAGAATTACCAATTAGCCATTACCTTTAAACTTGCTTCCGCACGCGATCGCCAATATCTCGCCGATAGTACATTCCTTCAAACTTAATGCAATCAACGGCTGCGTAAGCTTGAGTGAGCGCTTGCTCAAAATTCTCCCCAATTGCTGTAACAGCCAAAACGCGACCGCCATCTGTCACCAGCTGTTTGTTCTTCATCTGAGTACCCGCATGAAAGACGGTGGCTCCTAGTTCCTCAGCTTTTTCGATACCAGTAATTACCTGACCTTTTTGGTAATCTCCAGGATATCCATCGGCGGCTATAACCACGCAGGCGGCTACTCCTTGCTTCCAGGAGATGGGGGGTTGTTCTGCAAGCCGCTGCTGGGTACAGGCAAGCAGCAGGTCTTCTAGGGGCGTTTCTAGCAAGGGTAGGATCGCTTGGGTTTCTGGATCGCCAAAGCGACAGTTAAATTCTAGAACTTTAGGTTCGCCGTCTGGTGTAATCATCAAACCAGCATAGAGAACGCCTCGATAATCGATGCCCCGCTTTTGCAAAGCAGCGATCGCCGGTTCCAGAATTTCTTGGGTTATGCGTTCCATCAGCGCTGGTGTGGCAATTGGTGCGGGTGCGTAAGCTCCCATGCCTCCAGTGTTTGCCCCGGTATCTCCCTCGCCAATTCGCTTATGATCCTGAGCAGGTAACAAAGGGCGAATTGTCAAGCCATCCGTCAAAGCCAAAACCGAGACCTCTTCCCCAGTTAAATATTCTTCAATTACAACCAGGGGGCACTTGTTATTGAACAAGTCATCAATTGCCGCTTGCGCTTCTTCAACTGTGGCGGCAACAGTCACTCCCTTACCAGCTGCCAAGCCATCAGCTTTGACTACAATTGGTGCTTTCTGAGATGCCACGTATGCTTTTGCAGTTGTAGCGTCTGTGAAAACCTCTGCATACGCTGTGGGCATCCCAGCTTCCTGCATTAAAGATTTCGCCCAAGACTTACTGGCTTCAATTTGTGCGCCCTCTTTATTGGGGCCAAAGACTTTAATATTTTGGCGTTTGAGGTAGTCTGTGATGCCCAAAGCTAAGGGGAGTTCAGGACCAACGACCACCATTGAGGTGTTGTGTACTAAGGCAAACCGCCCAATTCCCTCAAAATCATCAATTCTTAGGGGGAGATTCTGGCAACGCTCCATGCTAGCAGTGCCAGAATTGCCAGGAACACATATTATTTGCCGAACTTTTTGAGATTCCAGCAGTTTACCTGCGAGGGCATGTTCGCGCCCCCCATTGCCAACAAGCAAAACCTTCACGTTAGCCTAGTTCTCCAGCTATTGAACTTTGATGAACTCACCGGAAACGATATTATTCCCATTCTTGCAATTCAGCAAGCCAGTGTCGTACCAAGGAAGCTACCTGCTCTCGACGGGTTTCAAAGCTAGCCGCAATCCAGATGAAATTGATACCGACGAGCAAACCAACGACCCATTTAAAAAACGGGCGTTGCAAAATCAGAATCACTAACTGATAAAAACCAGTTAGTAAGAAGGTTGCAGTGCCGACGTAAAGGAAAGCCCGCACTCGTAGAGCTAATCCGGCGAAGATAGCAATTATACTCACAATTCCAGGTACGATTCCGGTGTCTTGGTGGAATAAAAAGGCAATCTCGCAAATCGCGCTAATACCCAGCAAGCGCAGGTTGTGGCGATTTTGTTTCTGTTCAGGCAACGAAAGTGCCGGATCGAATTGGGCAATATATATTAGTGATAATCCAATGGGCGTGCTATACCACAGCAAATCAGTTAGCTCCCAATCCCAAAACCAACGCGCGATCGCCCAATCAAGCAATGCCACACTGATATAAGTTGAGCGAACATTGTTGAGGCGATCCGCAAACCAGATATAGAAACCAGCCACAATCAGTAAATTTTCTGGGGGTATAACGTCCCTGGTTGCCAAAACAGCGATCGCTGGAATTACCCCACTTGCCTGCTGCCAAGCAATTGCAGACCATCCCCAATTTCTCCAGGGCAGAATTGAGAGGACGTAGGCAATCAAGCAGGCGATCGCACCTATCCACGGATCTAACACGCTCAGATCCGTCCAAATTAAGCGCGCATAGATTACCACTCCTACAACCTCGGCCACTCCTAGATACACCCAACCATTGGCAGCTTTGGGGTTGGGATGCTGACGACCTTGAGCTAAGGCATAGGCGGCAAGGAACAAACTCAGGATAATGGCAACTCCTGTTAATTTAGGAATCGCATCTTGAGCCTTAATAGCGTCTAAAGTAATCCCAGCCCCCACTAGCATGAGACTACTGCCTAATGCCCAGTGGATATGAGCCGTAGCTTTTATTTCCTCTATGCTGAGGCGCAGGAATGGTGCTATGCGGAAGGCGAATAGGTTGTAAGCACAGGCGATCGCAGCTGCCACTATTGCTAATATTGTGCAGCCAGTTGCCAGACTGCTTTCTTTAGCATGCAGGATCATCTGATAGATGACCAATTCGTAAACACCTAAAGAAATACCTGCTAGGGAGATATAAGCCAGTCGCTTCCATTCCGGTGGGCGACGCGCCACGCCAAGCCCAGTAATCGCAGCACCAAGTGATAGCAGCCCCGTCCAACTGTTAAAGTAACCCAATCGGAATACTGTTCCCAGTACAGTGTGAACCAAGGGCAATCGTCTCATCAGTGCCTTGGGCATTGTCGCCACTCCTGCCTCTGGATGAGCGCGCTGTCGCCTTCTGCGCCACCATTCTCCAATTAAAAGAGTTACCAGCGCTAGGACAATATTGACAACGGACATATTGAGTGTAGAACCACCACTCAAACGGACAACCTCGAAGATGGTGAGTTGCAATCCCCATCGAAAGCTATAAGCTGTCAATATGGTGTGGCGTCCCCAGTTGCGATAGACGATCGCTGCACTGGTTAAACCTGCGGAAATCAGGTAGAGAAATCCCGGAGAACTATAGCGAAAGTAAACAAGGATGGCATGAAAGCTGAGATTTAACAGTTCAGAGCCAGTAAGAGCGATCGCCCAGCCATCACTAGCTTGAGCATAAAGAGCGGCTAAAGTACCATGACGTCGTTTGAGCCAGATTCTAGCAAGCCACAAACTGTTGAGAGCGATCGCACCTACTAAAAACCAACCCGGCGTAGATAGTCGCGGCACTCCTGGGACGCCATCCCACAACAGCACGCCGATGAAACTTAGGCCAAAACCTACTGTAATTGCCGCAGCTATCAGATGCTGCAAATAGCGCGTGTTGACCAACATCAGTCCGGTGGCTACGCCTAAACCAATTAATCTGGTTCCTGGCAGCGTTAGCGTCAGGACTTGTGCCATGACTAAGGCTATAACGCTCAACCAGCTGCTTGTCGTGCGTCGAGGTGGAGAGGTGCGGTTGGCAACTACAGTAAGGGCTAGAGGCGTTACTAGCCAGAGCAAATCCCACTCTCGATAGTCAACAACATTACCGAAACCGAATAACGAAGCATTAAAGCACATGAATTGATAGCTCAGTCCAGCTAGAACTAAACCCATGTGCCAAGCACTGCGTCGCCAAAGCGGTAAGTTAGCACCAAGGCTAAATGCCCACTCTGCCACCATTACAGCTAACAAAATCCTTGCCCAAATCTCTAGAGTTAGATTTGGCAATAAGCGGTCAATGGCACTTACTAGCGTCAGTAACCCCATAATATGGGTGAGATATACTAGCACCACCCTGGTTGGAGACCGCCGTTGTGTGACGATTGCTAAAGTCACGGTGGAAAAAAGCAGATTTAGCAATCGCAACGTAGGATTTGTCAAACCGAGGGCGGTGAGTATAACCCCAAAACATAGCGCCAACAGTTCGCCAAAGTCGGCTAAATCAGACTTTGTACGGCGATAGAGCCAATCCGTAATCCCCACGATAAAAATGACGTAGGGAAATAAAACCACGCTCAGCAGCGCCCAGGGGAAGTTTTCAGAACCCGTGAGTTGAGTAGCAGTTGCGATCGCCCATGCTTGCGTAGACTGGGGCACTAACCGCCAAATTAGCCAAATTGTCTGTAAGCCAATCCCGAGAAATATTGCCAGGTCAACCCGTAGCCAAAACCGCTGCAAACGGCTCATGAAAAAACACAAGCCGAGGACGCTGACGGCAGTTGCCTGCCAGGGAACAGCTATCTCTACCGAAACTAGCCAGCCAAAGCCCAATAAACCGCCACCAATTATCTCCCACGGTAATAGGGGTGACTTAAGTTCGGAGTTCGTGTCCTCCTGATCCCCGGATCTTCCGGGATGTTGCTCAAGCCATGCCACAATCCAACCACAGATGCCAATGGCTAACCCTAATTGCGTTACGGGTACATTGACAACAAAAATCGCCCGTATGAGGAGAACTACCAAGGCATAAATCACCAGCAAGCGGGAAGCTGACGTGCGGTGGCGAGAGGGGTAAAAAGCGATCGCAGAAGTTCCCACCATCCCCACATAAACGACAATTAGGGGAAATCCTGACAACTTCCAGCCCCAGTGCAGGTAACTTAAACCGAGAATATTTAATATGGGCAGCCATTCTAGTTGTCTCAGTTGGCGAGGAGAAGCCCGAAGGCGGTTTTTGTATACCAGGAAAGTGATAAGTGTCAGGGTAACTGAGGCTATAGCCACCGCCATCTGCTGCACAGGATAGTGCCACAACCCAAAACTATCCATTGCCCAGAAGTTCACGGGCACCAACATCAGCGTGACAATTTGTAAAGTCTGAGCTGTCAAGCGCAAACCGTTAAACAAGCTAGTCCAGAAGCTTACCCCCCAGAAAATTAAGGTATAGGCAAATAAAACTCCGTACTGCCCAACTGCTGGAAACTTGTCCCATTGGCTGGCAGCTAGCACCCCGGAGGACACCACCACCATAAACACGCCCAGAAATAGCAGCCACCGGACGCTTAATTCTGCTACTAGCGGCTGCCATATCGGCGCTCTTAAATTGGGGGACTGGCTCGATTCACTAGGGGCAACCTCTAGAAAATCTTGCGACTCTTGGGGCAAGGAGGAGCTTGAGGCAACTGCCACTTGAGGCGCTGGTACTGTGGTTGCTACAACTGGCGACGGCAGTGGACAAGATAAATACTCTAGAATTAACTCCCTGACCTGAGCATCATTAATCAGACCTAGACGCAACCACGCATCCAGTCCTTCTAATAGCTCAGGCTGCGAAGCCTTGGCTATTACTTCAATTTTGATTAGGCGGTCAAATTTAGAGGACATCAGTAACGGTGACGGCTAAATATAGCAATTAGCAGTTAGCTTTTAGCAATTAGCAATTAGCAGTTAGCAATTAGCTTTTAGGCAGTTATAGCAGCATATCTGGGTGTATAAAGGCAAGGTCAATTGTCAAGAGCTATTATGGCTACTGCTATATAGCCAATCATCGCCTTCATCAAGGGTTTTGGGTATATGTGTGCAACTTTGAAAAATTAAGAATTAAAAAATCTTTCTGTTGCCTTTTTAATTTCCCCCCTGCTCCCCCTGTTCCCTCTGCTCCTCTGCGCTAGCCGCTTAAGCCCTCTTTTTGCTCTTGATAGCGCTCCTTAAACAGACGTTGCTGCTGTTTGTGATCCACGATTGGGTCTGGATAACCAAGGGCATAACGCTCATCGGCTGGGATATTAGCTGTAACAAGGAATTCTGTATCCACCGAACTCAGTTCTGGCACCCACTGCCGGATATATTCGCCTTCGGCATCGAATTTTTTGGTTTGGCTGGCTGGGTTGAAAATCCGTACTGGTTTGGGGTCCATGCCGCTAGATGCACTCCACTGCCAGCCGCCATTGTTTGCGGAAAGGTCGGCATCATATAGCTTCTGCATGAAGTATTTTTCCCCCATCTGGGGATTAATCAGCAAGTCTTTGGTAAGAAAGTTGGCGACAATCATGCGGCAGCGGTTGTGCATCCATCCGATTTCATTCATCTGCCGCATGGCCGCATCAACTATAGGATAGCCAGTTCTGCCTTCACACCAAGCCTGGAAATATTCTGGGTTGTTGTCGTAGGGGAAGTTTTTAAAAGATTCGCGGTAAGCACCCGTTGCTAATTCGGGGAAGTTATACATGGCGTGTTGATAGAACTCCCGCCATGCGAGTTCTTGTTGCCATGTGCGGATGTTGGTTTTTGCTTCCTCACTGCGGGTTTGTTCCCAAGCAGCTATGGTTGCAGCCCAAACTGTGCGGATGCCAATGGCACCAAATTTGAGGGCAGCACTTAGCTGGGATGTGCCGTCAACAGCGGGAAAGTTGCGCTGTTCTTGGTATTCAAAAATGGCGCGAGCGCAAAATACCTCCAACTTTTCTTGTGCCGCCGCCTCCCCTGGAGCAGTTACCAGCTCGTTATCCCAGATAAATCCCAATTCCTTAGCAGTAGGAAATGCGATCGCTCCAGATGTTAGCGCCGCCTGCTGTTCTGCTTCCGTTAACGGCAGTGCATTTTGAAGAGTTTCTACTGGTTGAGCTTTAGGTTTGCTATTCCAGTTTTTCCAGAAGGGGGTATAAACGGTATAGGGCTGATTAGAACCTGTGCGAATTTCCTCTGGTGAGTGCAGCAACTGGTCCCAGAAGTTTTGCACCCGGATACCTTTTTCTTGTAATGCTTCGGTGACAGTGCGATCGCGTTCTTTTGAATAAGGTTCAACATCCCAATTCCAGAATACGGCAGTAGCATTAACAGCCGCAGCTAGAGTTGGTATCGCTTTACAGGGATCTTCATGGAGTATCAACAGCTGGCTACCGACTTCTGCATAGCGATGATGCAGTTCCTGCAAACAGCCGATCATATAAGTTACTCTTGCTGGTGCGACATCATCCCCCTCTAAAATTTTGGGGTCAAGGCAGAATACTCCTACTACTCTAGGACTAAGTTGACGCGCAGCAGCCAGCCCTAAGTTATCAGATATACGTAAATCGCGGCGGTGCCAGAACAAAATTAGGTCAGACATTTTATAGCAATTAGCAATTAGCTTTTAGCAGTTAGCTTTTAGCAGTTATAGCAACTTGATCGTACATGGGGCGAGGTCGATTGTCCTAACTATTAGGGCAACTGCTATAATTACTTATTAATTTATAACAGCTAGATTCATTAATTTACTATCGAGGTTGATAAGATAATCTCTGCCATAAGAGCCATTTTCTAAAGCCTTGATGAGATGAGGGGGAAGGTCTTGAGTAATTTCTACACTACACGAACCAGCTGCTAGCGCGATCGCCGCTACCGTGTCTACATCCCCCGTGAAGGAGATGCAATCTTTCAGAAGTTCACTCATGCTGTCATTTCGCATCACGGCAGTAATCGCTGCTCTCACGCTCATCCAGCCTTTTGACTTGACCTTTCCCTGCCAAGGCTTCGACCATTCACCGAATACACGTTTTTCAATAAATACTCCTAGTTCTTTCTTTGACCCTAGTTGGTAAATAAAGTAATGGGACATTAAAGCAGCTGCAATAGCCGCATTAATTCCATCAGGTGTATTGTGCGTAATTGCCGCCTGAATTGTTGCTGCCTCGATTACTTTTTCAACAGTTGAGAATACGCCGATGGGAGCAGCACGCATGGCTGCTCCACTTTTGTCACTGGTGGGTATGATTTTTTCTATAAACTCACGCCCGTCTTTAACCTGTAGTAAAAACTGATAAAAACTGCTGGCATAGCCTTCTCTTGGATCTCTTTTGAAGCTTTCAACAAACTGGGTTGCTAACACCTCAGGTGTCCAAGGTTCTTGATTAACGATAGTTTCTGCAATGGCTATACTCATCTGAGTATCGTCAGTGTAGCAACCCGGTCTTATGCTGTGGCGAGGGTGTTTAAAGTATCGGCTCAAATCGTTATTAGACTCAACTATATTGGAGCTAACGTATTCAAACCCTGCGCCGTAGGCATCTCCTATCGCTAACTCCAGCAACATATCTGCCTCAATTCAAGAAAGGTTTAGCCAAGAAAAAGCTAGAAATGGATTTGGCGTCCACCGGCTCACCAGCTAAAATAGCTTGCTCTAATTCATGGGGAGTCATCAAAACTATTTCCATGTCTTCGTCATCATCCTGAGCGGGGGGAGTCTTCAAGCGTTCTAAATCCTGGGCTAAAAAGGCGTAAATAATTTCATCAGAATAGCCAGGAGCCAGGAAAAATTCCCCTAGCTTTTGCCACTTATGGGCGCGATAGCCGGTTTCTTCTTCAATTTCTCGCTCGATGGTCTTAGCTGGATCTTCACCTGGCTCCAAGGTGCCAGCGGGAAACTCCAACAGACGCCCCTGAGTAGCAAAGCGATATTGGCGCAATAACACCAGTTTGCCTTCTGGCGTCACGGGTACAGCAAGGGCACCCCCAGGATGACGGATGCACTCCCAATCGCCTTCAGCACCGTTAGGTAGGCGCAAGCGGTTGACATCAAAGCTAAACTTACGGCCTTGGTAAAACAGACGACGTTTCAGCAGTTGTGGGGGTTCGTAACCCAGTGGCATAGTCTATTTGGGATTAAGTTTTAATCTGTAGCCATCAATCGGCGGACACCTGAACAGTCTACCGCTTGAAGGAGTTGTGCGATCGCAATTCCTGAAACTGGCTCTACCCAATCTGGAGCAATTTCAGCTAGGGGCACGAGTACAAAGGCTCGTTCCCTCATACGAGGATGCGGAAGCTGAAGTGTGGGAGTCTCCAAAATTAAATCATCAAATAATAATAAATCGAGGTCAAGAATTCTTGGCCCCCAGTGTTCCTGGCGGGTACGACCAAATAAGGTTTCAATTTTTAGCAGAGTTTCTAACAATTTTTGGGGTGTTAGTTGGGCTTCTAAAAGGGCACAGCCATTTAGATAATCTGGTTGAGGTGGCCCTACTGGTGCAGTTTTATACCAGCTTGATTTCGCTTGTAGAGTAATTCCTGAAGTTTTAGCAAGGGTGTTGAGGGCGGATTCTAGGATGGTCTGGGAGTCGCCGAGATTACTACCGAGTGCGATCGCGCTTTGTGATGATTTCATAATTTGTATTGATAGAGCCTAACGCCTAAAGGCGCGGCTACACGGGCAAAGCCTGCCTTCGCAGGCTGAATGAAATTAACCTATTTCCCAGTCAGGAATGAGCGATCTTTGTTGATGATGAACAGCCTGATTTCTGATGTAATTGGCTACCTCATCAATATTTTGACGGCTGACGGTAAATGCGCCGTAACCACCTTGGCATTTAAAAAACTCGTTAGGCTTAATTTCGTGAGTGATGAGATGGGAAGAACTACCTTTTGCTTTATTCATTAGCTCAGATATAGTCAAGCTAGGAAGAAAATCTGTTAGTAGATGAACATGATCTGCTGTACCACCGATAGCTAGTGCCTTACATCCCAATTGGCTACACGACTTAGTAATTGCGGCATAAACCACATCCCGAATATCTGGCGTAATCAGAGGCAATCTATCCCAAGTCCCCCAAACCAAATGTAAATACAACTGCGTAAAATTTCTATGCATCTCCCCTCTTAGCCCGCGCACCATCCGGGCTTTGTTCGTGTAGCCGCGCCTTTAGGCGTCAGGCGTCTCATTTGTCAAAATAGTAAGTGTACCCACATCCCAACACAATTGACTCAACGCCCAATCTACCTAGACTCCCACGCGACAACACCCCTTGATGAGCGGGTGCTAGCGGCGATGCTCCCTTACTTCACCGAACACTTTGGCAACCCCGCCAGCATCAATCACCTTTACGGTTGGGAAGCAGAAGCTGCTGTTAAAGGCGCACGGCAGATATTAGCAGACACTATTCACGCCACACCAGAAGAAATTGTCTTTACCAGCGGTGCTACTGAGGCGAACAACTTAGCCATTAAGGGAGTTGCTGAAGCCTATTTCAGTAAAGGACGCCACGTTATCACGCTGCAAACCGAGCATAACGCCGTTATCGACCCTTGCCAGTATTTGCAAAAACTCGGCTTTGAAGTCACCTTTCTCCCAGTCCAAAGTGATGGACTCCTAAATTTAAACGTGCTGGAAAAAGCTTTCCGTCCGGACACAATTTTAGTTTCTATCATGGCGGCGAATAACGAAATTGGGGTATTGCAGCCATTGGCAGAAATTGGAGAGATGTGTCGCTCGCACTCTATCCTTTTCCACACCGATGCCGCCCAAGCAATCGGTAAAATCCCTCTAAATGTAGAGGCGCTGAAAATTGATTTGATGTCTATGACTGCCCACAAAGTCTATGGCCCCAAAGGTATCGGTGCTCTTTACGTGCGACGCCGCCATCCTAGAGTACAGTTAGCACCCCAACTACATGGGGGAGGACATGAACGCGGGATGCGCTCTGGGACGTTATATACCCCTCAGATTGTGGGGTTTTCCAAAGCCGTAGAACTGGCAGAAGCAGAACAAGAGTCAGAGTCCGAACGTCTTACTCAACTGCGGCAGCGTCTTTGGGAGCAGCTGAGTCAGCTTGAGGCAATTCATCTTAACGGTCATCCCATGAAGCGGCTACCAGGAAACCTCAGCGTTAGCGTCGAGGGTGTGGATGGCGCGGCACTATTATTAGGGTTACAGCCAGTAGTAGCGGTTTCTTCAGGATCAGCTTGCACTTCTACAAAAACCGCTCCCTCTCACGTCCTCATGGCATTGGGACGCTCGGAACAACTAGCTTATGCCTCCGTGCGGTTTGGGATTGGACGCTTCAACACAGCAGCAGAAATTGACAAAGTGGCCCAAAATGCGATCGCCACTATCCAATCCCTCCGCAAGTTGACGATCTCACCCTCGCACGATCTTAAATAAAGGTTATAGATTTTTAGCTAAAGTATAATCTTTGAAAAAAATATAGCTGTGGCTTCCATACAACGGCTAAACTCAAAACGGCGGGTTTAAGCGATCGCTATATTTATAGCCTGCCAAGACAAACTTGTTTCGACTCAGCCGCTGAACTGGAACTGGCATTATGGCGATCGCAACTGCCAGAGCAACTTTAGTCGCATGGAACTGAGGACGCGATATAATACGTCTCAAGAGGAGCAGTTGCGGATTGAGGCTCCATCAGGTTGCCCTAGTTGTGAACCAGTTATGGATGCTGGGCGCAGCTGGCTTCTAAGAGACTTTCTGTCCCCTGTTTGCTAAATCCAGTGTTTTCCCTATGGCAGGGCATCGCACTGGCGACCGATCGATTAGCATCTCGTTGAGTTAGCAGTTAGCAGTTAGCAGTTAGCAATTAGCAATTAGCAGTTAGCAAATTTGCTTTTTATATTACAAAAAACAAAGAAGTCAATAGCTCTAATCGCTAATCGCTAATCGCTAATCGCTTTTATCCAGCGGTTTGTGCCTGTAATCAGTCATGACTTGATAAGTAGGTGGGTGTAATTAAAGGTGTGTTGGGATTGTTAGTAGTTAGTAGTTAGTAGTTAGTGGAAAAACCTTCCCTCTACTAACCACGCTTTTACTAACCGCCCCCACAGTTATGTTTATTTCTACCCACCTATTTAATACCTTTCCTTTCTTGTTCTCTTCGTGAAGTTAGAGTTTCTAGCTGACACACTTATATATTCTGGTGCAAAAGTAAAGGCACAAAAATCCTCAGTGCCTAAGCTTGCTGCCAATTTTTGAGGAAATTGAATGCCAAAGCAAATAATTATCGCGGAACAGCATCGCATTGCTGCCGTGTTTTGGGAAGATCAAATTCAAGAACTCGTCGTTGCCACCGGCAATCATCAAGTCGGAGACATTTATCTGGGTATTGTTGAAAACGTCCTACCTGGTATAGATGCGGCGTTTGTCAACATTGGAGATTCCGCTCGTAATGGCTTTATCCATGTCACTGACTTGGGACCGCTACGACTGAGACGTAGTGCTGGTGGCATTACTGAACTGCTGGCACCGCAGCAAAAAGTCCTAGTGCAGGTGATGAAGGAACCGACGGGTAACAAAGGCCCTCGGCTCACTGGCAATATTACCTTGCCCGGTCGCTATGTAGTGCTGATGCCCTTCGGGCGGGGTGTCAATCTGTCGCGACGGATTAGGAGTGAAGCTGAGCGTAACCGTCTCAGAGCGCTGGCGGTATTAATTAAACCCGCAGGCATGGGAGTACTGGTACGCACGGAAGCAGAAGGCAAGGCAGAAGAAGCGATTATTGAAGATTTGGAGTTACTGCAAAAACAGTGGGAGGCAGTCCTACAGGAGGCAAACTCCACTAGGGCACCAGCGCTACTCAATCGCGATGATGATTTTATTCAGCGCGTCCTGCGGGATATGTATACGGGGGAGGTGAATCGCATTGTAGTGGATTCCCCCACAGGCATCAAGCGGGTGAAGCAACACTTATTGAGCTGGAGTGGGGGTAAAGCGCCAGAGGGCGTATTGATTGACCAGCACCGCGAACGCCAGCCCGTTCTAGAATATTTCCGCGTCAATGCCGCTATTAGAGAAGCCCTTAAGCCTAGAGTTGACTTACCTTCGGGAGGCTATATCATTATTGAGCCAACAGAAGCACTAACGGTAATTGATGTCAACTCCGGTTCTTTTACCCGCTCAGCCACAGCGCGGGAAACAGTTCTCTGGACAAATAGCGAGGCCGCAACGGAAATAGCCCGCCAGCTACGTCTGCGTAATATGGCTGGTGTAATTATTGTTGACTTCATTGATATGGACTCGCGGAAAGACCAGCTGCAAGTCCTGGAACATTTTAATAAGCAACTGAGAGCAGACAAAGCGAGGCCGCAAATTGCTCAACTTTCGGAACTGGGTTTAGTGGAACTAACTCGCAAGCGCCAGGGCCAAAATATCTATGAGTTATTTGGTCACTCCTGTCCCGCCTGTGGTGGCTTGGGGCATTTGGTTCGTTTACCAGGTGAGCCAAGTAGTACTGGGGAAATTGGAGAGCCTTCGACCCCAGTACCTGTGGTTTCAGTTCCCGCCAGAGAAGTACGGGTGATACCTTACACCAACACCAGCACCCTACGCGAAACGCCCCCGGCAGACACATGGGAAGAGCGCAGCGAAACGCTAGATTTAGACCTTACAGATGCAGATGATGACCTGCCACTAGATCTGGTTAATCATCCTAGCTATCAAGAGCGGGCAGGAGCGCAAAAAAACCGCCGTCGTCGCACCCATACCACCCCCCGGATTGGCGAAGCACCTGTGAGGGAGGAATTAGGTAAGCGTAACCTTCGCATATCTGCTCGTCCGGTTCCGGTAAATCATTTCAAGCCAGACTTGGCGGCAGAACCCGAAGAAACCCCAGAACCTTCGCCTTTTCCCCTCATCACCCCAGAAGTGGAACGAGTGGAACGAGTCGAAAGAGTCGAACGTGTCGAACGTGTCGAACGTGTGGAAAAACCTCAGCGTCCTAAGCTTTCCAGGCAAGAAAGCGAACCGCCAGAGATTATTTCCATAGAAATGACGCCAGAGGAACAAGATGTTTATGCCTATACAGGAATTTCTCCTCTGGTGCGATTAAATCGGCAGGTTAAAAATCCCAAATCGGTGATTGTCTCAGTGGTTCCACCCGGAGAATCACCTGCTACACAGACACCAGCAGAGTCATCTGTGCAATTAAATCTGTCACCAATTGAACCAGCTGCTACAGAGACGCCAGCAGAGCCATCTGTGCAATTAAATCTGTCACCAATTGAGCCAGCTGCTATACAGATACCAGCAGAATCATCTGTGCAATTAAATCTGTCACCAATTGAACCAGCTGCTATACAGACACCAGCAGAGCCATCTGTGCAATTAAATCTGTCACCAATTGAGCCAGTTGCTACAGAGACGCCTGAGGCGACTTTCCCAGCCGCGGCTGTGATATCAACACCTGATGAATCTGATAGCAGTCCTTCTGTCACCCGCCGCCGTCGCCGCCGATCTTCTGCAAGTGGGGCTGAGTCTTCTGTGGCATCTGAAAGTTAAACTTGAGAAAGCGAGAGTGAGGCAAAACCGTACTGGTGCAGGAAAAAGCAGACACCATCAAAGCCGCCCAACAAAGGCCCAAGTGGCAGTTCAACCTTTCTGAACTGCCAGAGTTATCCTGCAATCAAGAATTGGTTGCTGGTGTCGATGAAGTGGGGCGAGGGGCGTTGTTTGGGCCTGTGGTGGCAGCAGCAGTGATTTTACCTGCTTCTGCTTTTGCTGAACTAGCTACAGCCGGGGTGAGAGATAGTAAACAACTATCGGGTTCTCGCAGGCTAAAGCTGGCATCAAAAATCAGCGCGGTGGCGATAGACTGCCAAATCGGTTTTGCCTCTGCTGATGAGATTGACGAGATTAATATCTTGCAGGCGTCGTTGCGGGCGATGAAGCGGGCTGTTACAAAGCTGAATGTGCAGCCAGCACTGTGCTTGGTTGATGGCAGGCAGAGTATTCCAGACTTGGCTGTGCCACAGATGAATCTGGTCAGGGGTGACGAGCGATCGCTTGTGATTGCCGCTGCAAGCATTGTGGCTAAGGTGTGGCGCGACAAGCTTTTGCTTGAGTTAGCCACAGAGTACCCAGTGTATGACTTGACCCGTAATAAGGGTTATGGCACAGCACAGCACTTACTTGCTTTGCAACAACATGGTCCCTCACGCCTGCATCGAATGTCCTTCAGTCCTTGTCAAAAAGCTTTCAGCCGAGTAACGGCAAAGTAATCCTACTCAAGAAAGCATTCAGCTAAAAGGTTGATAGCTATTAGGCGATAAGTCCTGATGCCTGACCGACTACTTCTGCCTTTGTGCCGTTGCTAGCCCACTGAGAGTAATCTGATAACAGCTGGTGCATTAATCGTTGCTTGATAGTTAGCAGCACACTCTTGAGCAGACCATTTCCAGTGGCTTCTAGCAAAGACTTGGGAGTAAACCAAAACGCCGGGGGCAGCTCAACTTGTACTTCCAAGTTAGCTATTCCCTTGAGAAATGTTCCTCCTTTGTCTTGGTAGGGAGCTAGCTCACCAATCAAATTAAGGGTAAAACGCTCGTTAATGTAATCAATGCCCCGAATTTCACAAGCTATCGACTTTAGATGTACTGTGCCATCTGAGTCGGCCCACACTTTCATGTCTACTATAGGTTGGATGCTTAGAGTCATGAAGCTGAGGGGGCGCATTTTCAGGCGAAAACACTCCTCGCTCAGCTGCTCTATCCGGCTAGAGTCTGCAAGGGCATGGACAAGGCGTTGGGGCTGACGCAAGTAATGCTGAATAGGAACTGGTTGTTCCGGAACAGCCATATGAACAGCTTGAGAAGCAGTAAATCTGGTGTGCATGAGGTGAGGGCAACGGTGATGGGTGTACGTTGGTTAATTAATCTTACTTTACAGTTCTTAAAAAAGTAGAAAGTGTTTCTTTGTTATGCTGCTGCCGCCCAGCCGTTAGTATTAAAGTGTTCAGCAGTTGGTTGTGTGTTGTCATCATAAAACTTAATGGAGCAGCCCCCCCTCTTTCTCAGGCAAGAACAAAGCGCTTAATATCGCTTCACAGTCCTCTTCCCATGAGTAGATTGAACAAGTAATGGGTAAGAGTAAGGGTAAATAAACCTACTGCTACGTTCTCACCAAACCCCGCTCCACTGTCAATCCACATAAGTTTTGACTTGAATATCTCCTAGTTAGGAAAGATGAGGATATTAACAGCGAAAATGCCTTTGGTCGTAAGCTGAGATATGAATGTTAAATCGGGGAGCGTAAGGGTCATTTACGAAGTGAAATATGGTTCAAGCCTTGTCCCATTCTTTGGGCGAGGTCAATCTAAAATCTAAAATGGTTTGACTGTGCTCTTACGCTTTCAATATTCTGTATAAATACCTAATATTTTATTTAAAATGGTAAAGTAGCCGTATGTTCATCGCATTGCCAACCACCATAAATACATCTCAAACACTCGAAAAAACTTCTTTTTCCAAACAGCACACTAGTTGTGCAACAAAGCGGGGATAGTTTTTGTGGAAGACTTAAACCTCAAAGCTATGTCAGCAGGGATGTTTTCTAAGCACACTAATGTCAAAATATCCATTGCCCACTTGGGACCTTCTGGCACCTACGCTGAAGCAGCTGCTCTAGCTTATGCCAATTGGCTTTCCCAGATGGGACAAGAAGCCCTGTTATGTCCCTACCCCAGTATTGCCCAGAGTCTACGAGCAACGGCACAGGGGCAGGCTCATCTGGCTGTTGTGCCTGTGGAAAATTCTATTGAAGGAAGCGTTGCGATGACGCTGGATACGCTCTGGCAACTAGATACGCTACAAATTCAACAGGCTCTGGTATTACCAATTTCTCATGCCTTACTATCAGGCGCTGAAAATTTAGCGGCAATCCGAACTGTTTATTCCCACCCGCAAGCGATCGCCCAGTGTCAAGGTTGGCTGGAGAGGTTTTTGCCATCGGTGCAACTGATTGCCTGCAACTCGACGACGGAGGCGCTACAGCATCTCAATGAGGATCGAACATCTGCGGCGATCGCTTCTACAAGGGCAGCGCAGCTGTACAATTTACCAGTACTAGCTCACCCCATCAACGATTATCCAGATAACTGCACTCGCTTCTGGGTAACGGGTTTGCAACCTTCCACTGGGGGCACTCGCTTCTGGGTAACGGGTTTGCAACCTTCCACTGGGGGCACTCACACATCTTTGGCTTTTAGTGTGCCAGCTAATGTCCCAGGTGCCCTGGTTAAACCGCTTCAAGTGTTCGCTAGTCGGGGTATCAACCTTAGCCGCATACAATCTCGCCCAACTAAGCGATCGCTAGGAGACTATCTTTTCTTTATTGACCTGGAAGCAGATGCCAGCCTTCCATACGTCCAATCAGCAATAGCAGAATTAACAACCTATACTGAAACTCTCAAAATATTTGGTACATATAAGATTTTACCAATTTAGTCAACCCCAAAATGGCTAATTGGGAGTAATTAACTACTAACTACTAACTATTTCAGTGCATCTTTAAGCACAGTTCGAGCTGCTAGGTGATTGCGGGTCGAGGTGAGAATTTCTACTTCGCGTTCCAGACGGGTAGCTGTATCTTGCATTTCCAACATAGCTTGCTGTTCTGACGCCACGCCGTACAAGTTGCTGGCTACCCAGTATGACAGTTCAATCGGTAAAGTTGGTATATCTTCCGGTAATTCAATATTCTGGTCTGTCAACTTTGCCGACAGACGCACAACGTCGCGCAGCTGCTGTTCTACTTCTGCGGCTAAAGGTCTCACGTCTTTCTCTGTGGGATGATCTTGAATCCACTCCACTAACCCAACCCGATAGGGCTTTTCGCGCACGTACTCTAGGACGCGAAACCGCTGCTGCCCCAAGGTAAGGATTTTCATGCGATCGTCTGGCAGACGCTGAAAGTGGATAATTTCTGCACAGCAGCCTACGGCAGATGTTTTACCCTGAACCGGGTCAAACATCAATACCCCAAAACGGCGATCGCTCTCCATAATCGTGTTCATCATGATCCGGTAGCGATATTCAAAAATGTGCAGGGGAAGAGGACGCCCTGGAAAAAGAACCACTTCAGGCAGTGGAAACAGAGGAAGTTCTCGAACAGCAATTGAGGAAGAAAATGCCATTGCCCTAGAGTTGACGGTACGTGCGCTTCTTTTCCTACTTTAGCCGATTTGCCGCGTCATAATTACAAAGAAAAGCCCTTCAGATGTAACTCTCAAGGGCAAACAGTACATTGACTAAACAATTTTAAAGCTTCACTTCAATATCCACACCCGCCGGCAAATCCAGTTTCATCAAGGCATCGATGGTCTTAGATGAAGGCTGGTAGATATCAATAATACGCCGATGGGTGCGCGTTTCAAAGTGTTCCCGCGAGTCTTTATCAACGTGAGGAGAGCGCAAAAGACAGTAGATTTTCCGTCGCGTTGGCAGTGGAATGGGGCCGATGGCTGTGGCTTGCGTCCGATTTGCAGTATCGACAATCTTTTCACAAGAAGTGTCAAGCAGACGGCGATCAAATGCCTTAAGACGAATGCGAATTTTTTGCTGCTGAATTGTTGCCATTTTTAGTTGTCTAGGTTCTGTTTTGGAGAGTTAGATATTAGGTGCTATAGGAGACTTTACATGCAACGTCTCTACTATGCGCCCGTCAGCAAAGTGAAAGCCTATGACGCGGGGGTAACGGCGTTTCAGCTAAGACCAAATGGAAAAGTCAAGACAAGTGAGGAGCAGAAAAGCATTTGCCTTTCTGCTCCTACTTCTTTGTGGCTAATTAAGCTTACTTCATGATTTTGGAAACGACACCCGCACCAATTGTGCGACCGCCTTCACGGATAGCGAAACGCATTCCTTGCTCAATAGCGATGGGGTTGATTAGCTCCACCGTCATTTTAATGCGATCGCCCGGCATCACCATTTCCGCGTCACTACCATCATCAGAGGTAAAGGCTTTGATCGTGCCTGTTACATCTGTTGTCCGCACATAGAACTGGGGACGGTAGCCAGGGAAGAACGGTGTCTTCCGACCGCCTTCTTTTTCCTGAAGGATGTAGACTTCAGATTCAAACTGGGTGTGAGGGGTAATTGTACCAGGCTTGGCAATCACCATACCGCGCTCAATGTCAGCCTTTTGGATACCGCGTAGCAGAATCCCAGCATTATCACCAGCCATCCCTTCTTCAAGACTCTTCTTGAACATCTCAATGCCGGTGACGGTTGTAGTACGGGTATTCTTCAGTCCCACCAATTCGACTGAATCGCCGATCTTGACCTTGCCCCGCTCAATCCGACCCGTGGCGACAGTACCACGACCCGTAATTGTGAAGACATCTTCTATCGCCATCAGGAAGGGCTTATCAATATCCCGCTCTGGTGTAGGGATATAAGCGTCAACCTCATCCATCAAAGCATAGATTTGATCGACCCACTCGTTGTCACCCTTCTGGGTTTTGGGGTTGCCGGTCATGGCTTCTAGCGCCTGCAAAGCGGAACCAGCCACAATGGGGATGTTGTCACCATCGAATTCATAAGAACTCAACAGTTCTCGCACCTCTAATTCCACCAGTTCTAAAAGTTCATCATCGTCCACCATGTCTTTCTTGTTCAAAAAGACAACCAGATTAGGGACGCCCACCTGCTTAGCTAGGAGGATGTGTTCCCGCGTTTGAGGCATTGGGCCATCAGCGGCTGAAACCACGAGGATTGCTCCATCCATTTGAGCAGCACCTGTGATCATGTTTTTTACATAGTCAGCGTGCCCTGGACAATCTACGTGAGCATAGTGACGAGCTGCTGTTTCGTACTCAACGTGGGCGGTATTGATCGTAATCCCCCGCGCCTTTTCTTCTGGTGCCGCATCAATGTCGGCGTACTTCTTTGCTTGCGCTTGACCCATTGCTGCCAGGGTCATTGTGATGGCAGCGGTAAGCGTAGTTTTGCCGTGGTCTACGTGACCGATAGTGCCGATGTTGACGTGGGGTTTATTCCGTTCAAACTTTGCGCGTGCCATGAGAATAGTTTTGAGTTTTAAGTACGTGAATTTGTATGGGCGGGAGCAGACCTATTTTAACTCTTAGAGACTTTTGGTAAGAACCCGCCATTACAGAGTTTTGAGAGAAGTTACGAGCTAGGAGTTAAGAAGAGTTTTGAATCATCAACTTATAACTCCTAACTCCTAACTCAGCACTCTCTTAGGCGTTCCCTTTGCTCTTAGCGATAATGGCTTCAGCCACGTTGCGAGGCACTTCTTCGTAGTGGCTGAACTCCATCGAGAAGATACCCCGACCTTGGGTGTTAGACCGAATATCGGTGGCATAGCCAAACATCTGTGCCAGCGGCACTTTGGAAGTGACTTTGGCAATTCCTTGTTCAGATCCCATGCTTTCGATCTGACCCCGGCGAGAATTGAGATCGCCTATGACATCTCCGACGAAGTTTTCAGGAACTTCAACTTCAACTTTCATCATAGGCTCTAACAGAGCCGGTGAAGCCTTCATAACGGCATCCTTAATCGCCATTGAGCCAGCGATTTTAAAGGCCATTTCTGAAGAGTCTACATCGTGATAAGACCCATCTATAAGCCTTGCCTTGATGTCAATAACCGGATACCCAGCTAGAATGCCAGATTCGCAGCTTTCCTTGATACCTTGCTCAACAGCAGGAATGTACTCTTTGGGAATAGCACCCCCAACGATCTTGGAGACAAATTCAAACCCGCTACCAGGCTCTCCAGGCTCCGCTTCAATCACGACATGACCGTACTGACCTTTACCACCACTTTGGCGGATAAACTTACCTTCCACCTTGACCGCTTTGCGAATCGTTTCTCGGTAAGCTACTTGAGGAGCACCGACATTTGCTTCCACCTTGAATTCTCGTAGCATTCGGTCTACTAGAATTTCCAGGTGAAGTTCACCCATCCCAGCAATCACTGTTTGGTTAGTTTCTGGATCAATGTTAACTCTGAAGGTTGGGTCTTCTTCTGACAAAGACTGTAGCGCCTTGGAGAGCTTCTCCATGTCTTGCTTGGTTTTTGGTTCAACCGCAACCGAGATTACAGGCTCAGGGATGAATAGGGATTCCAGAATGACTGGGGCAGTATCGTCACAGATAGTATCCCCGGTAAAGGTATCTTTCAGACCCAAAGCTGCGCCCAAGTCACCAGCCCTCAGTTCATCGACCTCAATTCGGTCATCAGCCTTCATAACAATTAGGCGAGAAACGCGCTCTTTCTTACCCTTGACAGAGTTGAGTACGTAGCTGCCTTTCTTGAGAATGCCTGAGTAAACCCGAACGAAGGTCAGACGCCCATAGGGGTCTGCCATAATTTTGAAAGCCAAAGCCGACAAGGGATCTTCATCCTTGGCGTACCGCACAACGGCATCTCCGTTGGGCAGAGTTCCCTGAATTGGGGGTACCTCAGTTGGCGATGGGAGGTAATCAATTACCGCATCCAGCAATAACTGAACGCCTTTATTTTTAAAGGCAGAACCACACAGCATCGGTACAATCGTGCCGTCAATGGTGCCTTTTCGCAGTGCCTTGCGGATTTCCTCTTCAGTGAATTCCTCGCCTTCCAAGTACTTTTCCATCAAAGCGTCATTGGTTTCGGCTACAGCTTCAACTAACTTGACGCGGTACTCTTGGGCTAGCTCCTGAAGTTCGGCTGGAATGTCTATTTCCTCGATTTCTTTCCCTTGATCGTCTTTGGAGAGATAGGCCCGCATCCGCACCAAATCTACAATTCCCCGAAATTCGCTTTCGCTACCGATAGGAATCTGGATTGGAACCGCATTGGCTCTCATGCGATCGAGAACCTGGGCGTAAACTTTATAGAAGTTCGCTCCAGTCCGATCCATTTTGTTGACGAAGGCAATTCGAGGCACCTTATACCTATCGGCTTGTCGCCATACAGTCTCCGATTGGGGTTGCACACCGCCTACTGAGCAGAATACGGCAATCACACCATCTAGAACCCGCATTGAACGTTCTACTTCAATTGTGAAGTCAACGTGTCCTGGGGTATCAATGATGTTGATTTGGTGGTCCTTCCAACTGGTAGTAATTGCAGCGGCAGTAATGGTAATGCCTCGCTCCCGCTCTTGCTCCATCCAGTCTGTCACGGTATTGCCTTCATGGACTTCGCCAATCTTGTGGACAATACCGGAGTAGAACAGGATACGTTCAGTTGTGGTTGTCTTGCCCGCATCAATGTGGGCCGCAATCCCGATATTGCGTACTTTCTCAAACGGGACTGTACGTGGCACAGGTACCTCCTTCGTCTCTGCCGCCGATTTTGGCGTATTACTCTCTGTTAAGATTGTATACTTTATTTAAAATTCTATCCCTTCGCTCAGCGATGGGGGTCGAAATTTAGTACCGATAGTGAGCAAACGCTTTGTTCGCGTCTGCCATCCGGTGCGTTTCTTCTCGCTTGCGAATGGCGTTACCCGTTTCATTGGCTGCGTCCATCAATTCATTGGCCAGCTTAGCCGCCATGCTGCGCCCCGGACGTTGTCGCGCAAAATTAATCAGCCAGCGCAGTGCCAGGGTTGTTCCCCGGTTGCTGCTGACTTCCATAGGCACTTGGTAGGTAGCACCACCAACGCGACGCCCCTTGACTTCCACCAAAGGGGTGACATTCCGAACAGCTTTTTCAAAAGTTTCCAGCGGCTCGGAGCCAGTCCGCTCTTCAATGGTTTTCATGGCTTCATAGAGGATCCCCGTGGCAATAGATTTCTTGCCACTCTGCATAATCCGCCTTACCATCATGCTAACTAGGCGGCTGTTGTACACCGAATCAGGGGGAACAGGACGTTTTTGAACAACAGTACGACGAGACATAATAACCCTTTAAAAACAGACACAATTGACACTCCCTCGTTCAAAGACACGGGGATTGTGCAATAAAACCCGACCTTCATCCGAAAGATTCCTGCTTTAGCCCTATTCGCAAGAGATGATTACTCATTCTGCGTTACGGATACGTCCACAGGCGCACACGGTATGCCCTACCGCGTTTATGCTTATACAGCCTATGCATGTTATCTAAGCGCGATCGCCTTCATAGGTTCTTAATTGCAGGTTGTAGGCAACTTACACCCTACTTCGGACGCTTTGTACCGTACTTAGAACGACCTTGACGCCGGTCTTTTACACCAGCTGTATCTAGCGTTCCCCGAATAATGTGATATCGGACACCGGGCAGATCCTTGACCCGTCCACCCCGAATCATGACAACTGAGTGTTCTTGCAGATTATGACCAATTCCTGGAATATACGCCGTCACTTCAAAACCAGAGGTTAGGCGGACTCTTGCCACTTTCCGAAGGGCAGAGTTCGGTTTTTTCGGTGTTGTTGTATAAACTCTTGTACAGACACCTCGACGCTGCGGACATTGCTTTAACGCCGGGGACTTAGTTTTCTTCTGTGCGCTCTCGCGTGCACTATGAATAAGCTGCTGGATAGTTGGCATGAGTTACAGAGTATACAGCTCCAATATTTTCCAACGGTTGACAAACTCTAACTATATCAACTTTAGAGCGTGTGTGTCAATTTGAGGGGCATTATGCGTTGGTTACTGAGCCTTCTTTCATAGAGAACGAATTACCACAGCCGCAGCAAGCCGCTGCGTTTGGGTTGTGGAAGCGAAAACCACCCCCCATAAGATCTTCTGAGTAATCTAGAGTCAGGTCGTTGATATAGTTTAAGCTTTGGATGTTGACCACAACCTGAATGCCACTACAGTCATAGACGCGATCGCCAGGTTTTATCGCTTCGTCAAATTCAATAGTGTAGGAGAGGTCAGCGCAACCACCGGGTTGAACGCCTAAACGCAATTTTGCATTTGGGTTTTTACGCCGACCTTGCAGACGTCTAATTTCGCTGGCAGCAGGTTTGTTCAGATGAATCATCGGCTAGTTCCTGAACTAATACATCACTTTATTTTGCCTGAGGCTGGCTGCGGGAGTAATCATCTTGAAACCGAACAATATCATCTTCTCCGAGGTATTCTCCATTTTGAACCTCAATTAAGACCAGAGGAATGACACCTGGATTTTCTAGCCGATGAGTGGTGCATTGGGGGACATAGGTAGACTCATTACTGCTGAGTATCCGTTCTTCTTCGCCACAATTGACCTTGGCTGTGCCGCAAACTACTATCCAGTGTTCGCTGCGGTGGTAGTGCATTTGCAGGCTGAGGCGGTGACCAGGCTTCACTTCAATTCGTTTGATTTTATATCCCCGCCCTTCTTCCAGAACAGTGAAGGAACCCCAAGGTCGCAGTTCTGTTGCGGCAACGCCTTTGGATGTTACGGATGCTGGTAAGGGAAGTGGGGGAATTTGAGAAACTTCTTGGGCTTGAGCCATGTTTTTCTCCTGGGATAATGATTACAGAATTGATAGGTGAATATGCTTTTGGGGATAACAACGATCACAATCTTTAAACGCAAGCAGATCGCTATAGCAAAACATAGCAAATTAGCTCTACGCTATGCCATAGAAGTAGGTAAAACTTACGCACTAAATTGTCATGCTGAGTCCCAACATAGCGAAGTATCGTGAAGTAATAGTGAAGGATCTGGGCTATCTCGAAGCTCCTTCGCGAAGGATGACATAATTCCGTTACGGTGCGTAAGTCCTAGTAGGTAAAAATGCAACGATTATTTAACCTATGCAGATCAACAGTAGAAAACCTTCTGCTGTGAGAGTAAGAGTGGATTAGGTCTATGGCATAAGTTGATTTACCCTCAGCGTCCTGGAGCATCTCAAAAACAAAATAATGATTTTTGCCAGAAGTATAATGTAGGGAGCGCGCGCCGTAAACCTTGCCCTGTGTAGGCTATGGGATTACTAAAACCGTTATCTGATTTCTAAATAAAAAATTAAGAATCACCCCCTTTTTTAATTTTTCTTGCTTGTATTTTTTCAGGCTGACATCTAACGCCCTAGGTCTTACCGCCAGTTTCTTGCCGTCAGGCACCACTAGAAACGAGGTTGCAGGAAGATGCCCAGACCGTTGTGAACTCGGGCAGCAGTTGAGGGAGAGCGGTTGATGAGTTGACCTCCCAAGTAGAGACTGGTGGAACTGCCACCGTCGAGGTTGAGGGCGTTAACTGCTCCCATTTGCTGCACGATTTGGGCAGTTTCTGCTAGGGTTGGTCCAGACCCACCAGCACGGTTATGAACGGCAGCGATCATTAGGTTGCCAGATGCAGTCGTCGCAATGACACTGCGGATAGCTGCTTCTTTTATAAAGGCGTCGCTGAATTTTTCAGCTTTGGCATCCAAGACAATTTGACGATTTTGAACTAAAACTGGACCAGCGCCGAGAATATGAGGATAGCCGTTAAAGTCAGTTGGCGTAGTCATGTTCTCAATGCGTAGAGCCGTACCAATGGCAAACAAATTAGCTAATTCTGGCTTGGCGCGTATGGTCAGCAAGTACCCGTCAGATGGGATCGGATAGGAGGTTTTATTAACGGCGGGTCCTGTCGTGATCGCATTGATGATTTGGTTTTTCTGAACAACAACGAGAATTTCCTTATCCGTTAGGGGGGTGTAGGTAGGTCCCCACTCTGGGGTGTAACGGCTGATTCCAGCCTGGACGTAGCCACTGTTAAGGAAAAGAATGGGCAGACGCTCTCCCGTGGATGCGATCGCAGTTTCCTGAAGACTGAGTTGCCCAATTTTGATATTGCCAGCATCGTTCCAGGCGATCGCGCCTCGGTTGAGAATAGGACCTGATAACCACCGACCATCCCGACGAATCGCCCCCAATGGTAACAGCTCTTTGCGGTTAAAATAGCCAGCGTTGACTGCCGCCGAGGCTTGCCATAGCGGAGCTGTTTTAACTAGGGGGGCAATTCCTACTAAGGTTGCGGGGTTGCTCCAGATGGGTTTAATGCTCAATCCCGGCTGCCTCTGGTTAACTTCCAGCCACACCACCGGGAAGCGAGAAGAACCTACATTTACAAACTGTTGCCGCCAACGCAGTCCCGGTGCCCAAAGAATATCTCGCTCTGCCACAGCATCCGGCGCGATATCAATAAATAAGCGATTGGGATTAGGTACTGTGGAAACTCGCGGACGCCACCCAACCGGGATGTTCAACCGAATTTTTGTTTGGTTCTGAGAGCTTTCGACAATAGGGGATGGAGGTTGCAGGTTAGGGGTTGGGGATGGAGACGAGATTGGTAGTTGAGGGTTGGGGGTTAAAGGTTGGGAATCTAGGGTTGGGGATGGAGACGAGATTGGTAGTTGAGGGTTGGGGGTTAAAGGTTGGGGAGGTGGAGGGGGAGGAAAACGTTTGATCAGGGTTGGGTCAGCTAAACCCTCAATTGTAATAATGGCTTCATTGCGCTCCTGGCTAACTTGCCAGGGAGTCGGGCGGTCTAAATCAACAACAAGGCGATAAGGTTTTGGCACATCGCTGATACCCTCTTGTTGAGGTTGCTGTTGAAGGTTTTTCACTCGCGCCGGGGGCGAAGAAATTTGCAGCACATTGCCATCCGCTTGCACTCGCCAACCGGCAGATCTGGCAAAATTGGTAATATCTAGATATCGATAGGCACCCCTAAGCTGGGCGCTCATGAGCAGAGACCGTTGATTGAACCATTGCGCTGGCTGCTGGGTAGAATTATTGGTGTTTAGAAGGTCCACGCCCATAGTTTGCATCAGACCGATGTCACTAATACCGGTACTGATAGACTTACCCTGCTTCCACTGGCTCCAAGCTACCGGGAAAACCCGACCATTTAAAGAAACTTGATTTCCCTGTTGCAGCAGCTGAGCTGATGCCTTAGGCACGGACTGTTTATTACCGGAAGTGGGGACATTACTTGCATATGCGGGTTGGGAACCTCTTGTATCCTTGATTTCCAACACCAGTTGCTGTGTGTTTCCAGCTTGGGAAGTTGCTAAAGAAAGTAATACCGCAATCAGGGAGGATATTGAAAGATTGCTCAGGTGTCTCGGTGTTTTCATCCCTGCTTCTGGTGTTGTTTTTCTCATCTAAAAGTCTCTAGGAGTATGGAAACCGGGTCACGAAGAGTGCGCGTAGGAAACACGACTCAGCATTTTTAAATACTGTTCCCTTGTGGGGAGGTTAGAAAGAGGTGCAGTTCCTATCCAATCCTGTTTTCTAGCAGGAATTTGCCTATCCTGCACGACGTAATGTCCGCCTCACCAATGTTATCGGTCGGTACTATCCTAGCCACACTGTCTTACGCCTCTTAGAACTTTTTAACGATTGGGTTCTAGAGCATGGGACTGGCGATGCATCCCCAGGTAGTAAAGACGCCCCACTGGGGCGTCTCTACTTGCCGATAACGTAGACCCCATAGGTAGAAGGCTGGTCAGCTACCTAAAGAGTTGAGGTACGAAGCCCCATATCTTTAGAGCGGGGTGCTGACCATCAGCTATAATCTTTGACCAATACTCTGGTCTCTAAAAAGAAGTCAATAACCCAGTTTAGGGCATAAGCATCAAGAAATCATGACTTTATTTTTCTCTAGTTCTCATATTTGGCTTCATACTAATAGAGTAAGAGTAATTACTCATTGACTTGATTTTGACCCCTAAAATCGGTAAGAGTCTGTTTTAAATCAAGGCAGAAAAAGGCTCATCCTGGCTGTGACCAAGTCAGCTATAGTACATCCCTGGTTTGCTTTTTCTTTTTCTAGGCTTAATGTCTGGATAAATGTAAAAAAAGGAATATAGCTTTTTTGGACAATCTGGATTGGCAAAGCTTATAAAATCAGGGATTGCGAGAGTTAAGTTTTTCATATAAAATTCAGAGTCTGTAACTTTGCTAGAATGCCGGTATTGGAATCGGGGTTTTAAGAGTTTCTTCAAAGCAGCACCCTTGTTATCGCTCTGGTCAGCAGAATTAGTGGTTGCTGGGGCGGGTTTTGTGTCGCCCAAAGAAGTCTTGTTGTCAAACCTCCAGAGTGGCATGGTACCAAAGTCTCTTGCAGGTATATCTATGGCATCAGCCCCTGCTCAAGCAGATCTGGTACAAGACCAAGAGGTGGTTAGATAAATTTCGGATGTTGAATGGAATCTTTTCTAAATAATCAATACTTGTATGGGTAATTAGCTATGTGCTAATTGGTAACTGCTAACAATTAAGACCTTGAGCATCTTGTGGAAGTGAAGTGTGAATCCACCCCAAGGTTAACATTCTTACCGTCAGTAAATTTGTATCACAAAAAAACATGGATCGACCGATGATTAACAGCAGTACAACGGACAATCAACAATCCTTACCGTTAAATCAGGCCGCTGTACCCTATCCAGGCCAGCGATGGTTGGTGGAAGAACGGGATGCTTGTGGTGTTGGCTTTATTGCTTCTGTTGCAGGTGAAGCTAGTCATAAACTTATTGAGCAAGCGCTGTCTGCTTTATCGTGTTTAGAACACCGGGGTGGTTGTAGTGCCGACCAGGATTCTGGAGATGGTGCTGGTGTGATGACGGCAATTCCCTGGGAATTACTCAGTGCGTGGTTTGAGGAGCGGGGAACTTCTATACCCGCTCTTGAGCAGGCTGGGGTAGGCATGGTGTTTTTACCCCAAGAGGCAAGCAAGCAAAGTGCTGCTCGGCAAATTGTTGAGGAAGTCCTGGTTGCTGAAAATTTGACGGTGCTGGGTTGGCGAGAGGTGCCAACTCAAGGAGAGGTGCTGGGCATCCAAGCACGAGAGAATCAGCCCCAGATTGAACAGGTGCTGGTGGTTTCGCCAAACCTGCGGGGTGATGAACTAGAGCGGCAGCTATATGTAGCTAGATGTCGTATTGGTAAGGTTTTGCAGTCCCAAACAGATATTAATCTTAAGTGGTCTGACGATTTCTACATTTGCTCGTTTTCCAGCCGCACGATTGTCTATAAAGGCATGGTGCGTTCAACCATACTGGGAGAATTCTACAAAGATCTAAAAAACCCAGCCTATAAAAGTGCTTTTGCCGTCTATCATCGACGCTTTAGCACCAACACAATGCCCAAGTGGCCCCTAGCCCAGCCCATGCGTCTGTTAGGGCACAACGGGGAGATTAACACGCTGCTGGGGAACATCAACTGGATGATGGCACGGGAGGCAGACTTGGCTCATCCTGTGTGGTCAGCGCGTCTAGATGATCTCAAGCCGATTGTACATACTGATAACAGTGATTCAGCTACCTTAGATAATGTGCTGGAGTTACTGGTGCGCTCTGGACGCAGCCCGTTGGAAGCATTGATGATTATGGTGCCAGAGGCTTATAAAAATCAGCCGGATTTGGCAGAGCATCCAGAAATTGTAGATTTTTATGAATACTATAGCGGCATTCAAGAGTCGTGGGATGGCCCAGCGCTATTGGTATTTAGCGATGGCAAAAAGGTAGGCGCGACTCTTGATCGCAATGGACTACGACCAGCGCGTTATAGCATTACGCGAGATGGTTATGTAGTAGTGGCGTCGGAAGCTGGTGTGGTGGATTTGCCAGAGTCTGAAATTGTGGAAAAAGGCAGACTTGGGCCGGGGCAAATGATTGCGGTGGATCTAGAAAGCCACGAAGTGCTGAAAAACTGGGAAATTAAGGAGCGTGTAGCTCAGCAAGAGCCATACGGTGAGTGGCTGCGGCAGCACCGACAAAATTTAGTCAAGCAACCTTTTGCTGAAGCACCGCAGATGGATGTGAAAGTGTTACTCCGCCAGCAAACGGCTTTTGGCTATACGGCTGAAGATGTGGAAATGGTAATTCAGGAGATGGCGGCTGAGGCGAAGGAGCCAACTTTCTGTATGGGGGATGACATTCCCCTGGCAGTGCTATCGCAAAAATCGCATATCCTCTATGACTATTTCAAGCAGCGTTTTGCCCAAGTAACAAATCCACCTATTGACCCGCTGCGGGAAAGTCTGGTGATGTCGTTGAGCATGAGTTTGGGTGGGCGAGGGAATCTGTTAGAGGCGAAGCCAGAGTCTGCCCGGTTGCTGAAGTTGGAAACGCCAGTGCTAAATGAGGCGGAGTTGGCAACTATTCAGGAGTCGGACTTTGAGACAGCTCAGTTGTCTACTTTATTTGAAATAGCCGCTGGGCCAAAGGGGTTGAAAGATGCAGTGGCGCGTCTGTGCCAGGAGGTAGAGTCGGCGGTACGTGGCGGGAAAAAGATTTTGATACTCAGCGATCGCTCATCTGCCCAACAGGGTGATCGCCCTTCAGGTATTCTCAGCGAGGAATACAGCTACATTCCCCCACTTCTGGCAGTCGGTGCTGTCCACCACCATTTAATTCGGCAGGGATTGCGGTGCAAAGCCTCTATTGTTGTGGATACAGCCCAGTGCTGGAGTACCCACCACTTTGCTTGTCTGATCGGCTATGGGGCGTCTGCGGTTTGCCCTTATTTGGCACTGGAAACGGTGCGAACTTGGTGGTCAGATTCCAAGACGCAGAGCATGATGGAACGGGGTAAGATTCCAGCGATCGCGATCGAAAAGGCACAGGCTAACTACTGCAAAGCTGTGGAAGGTGGCTTGTTGAAAATCCTCTCTAAAATGGGGATTTCCCTGCTCTCTTCCTACCAAGCCGCACAGATTTTTGAGGCGATTGGCATTGGTCAAGATTTGTTGGCTCTGGGCTTTGCTGGTACAGCCTCGCGGCTGGGTGGCTTGAGCGTAGAGGAATTAGCCCAGGAAGTAATATCTTTCCACCAACGTGCTTTCCCGGAACTACCTATCAAGAAGCTGGAAAACTTTGGCTTTGTGCAGTACCGTCCTGGGGGCGAGTATCACATGAATAGCCCGGAACTAGCCAAGGCACTACATAAGGCTGTGACTAAGCGGGAATACGACCACTACGAGGTTTACAAGCAGCATTTAGCAGGTCGTCCGGTGACAGCGCTGCGGGATTTGCTGGACTTTGAGGGTGATCGCGCGGCTATTCCTCTGGAAGAAGTAGAGTCAGTGGCAGAGATTGTCAAGCGCTTTGTTACTGGGGGTATGTCTCTGGGTGCTTTGTCGCGAGAAGCTCATGAAACATTGGCGATCGCCATGAACCGGATTAATGGCAAATCTAACTCTGGTGAAGGTGGCGAAGACCCGATTCGTTTTAAGGTTCTAGATGATGTCGATGAAAATGGTTATTCTCAACTGTTGCCCCACTTGAAGGGGTTGCGGAATGGAGATACGGCATCAAGTGCGATTAAGCAGGTAGCATCGGGTCGCTTTGGGGTAACGCCAGAATACCTGATGAATGCCCAACAAATTGAAATCAAAATGGCTCAGGGTGCCAAGCCGGGAGAAGGCGGACAGTTACCTGGTAAAAAGGTCAGCCCTTACATCGCCATGCTGCGTCGCTCAAAACCGGGGGTGACGCTGATTTCGCCACCACCGCACCACGATATCTATTCAATTGAGGATTTGGCTCAATTGATTTTTGACCTGCATCAGATTAATCCCCAGGCAAAGGTATCGGTGAAGCTGGTGGCAGAAGTGGGTATTGGCACCGTGGCTGCAGGTGTAGCTAAGGCAAATGCGGATATTATCCAAATTTCTGGTCACGATGGTGGTACGGGTGCATCGCCCTTAAGTTCGATTAAGCACGCTGGTAGTCCTTGGGAGTTGGGATTAACTGAAGTGCATCGGGTGCTGATGGAACATCAATTGCGCGGTCGCGTCATCCTGCGAGTTGATGGTGGTCTCAAGAGCGGTTGGGATATCGTCATGGCGGCGTTGATGGGTGGGGAAGAGTTCGGCTTTGGTTCGATTGCCATGATTGCTGAAGGCTGCATTATGGC
>JAHHGU010000014.1 GCA_019359765.1 Aphanothece sp. CMT-3BRIN-NPC111 | reverse complement strand
GTGGGATACACGGTCAAGATGCTTGCTGAGGGTAAATTCATTGGAATCCCGTTGAAGCAAGAATCCCCTAGCCTTTAGGCAGGGGAGTGTCAAAAATGGCCGCAATTCAAGCCTGATCCCGCCCGTGAACTTGAGCTGGTGGGCTGGTTGCTTCAACTGCCGTGAATGCCTCAAGAATTTTGTAAGTGTGGGATGAGCCTTTTGGTACAACCCAGGAATCACCAGGCTCTAGTAACACCATCTGGCCTTCAATGTGTAACTCAGCGCGACCTTTAATTACATAACCAACAGTTTCATAATCGCGCTCACTTGGAGGTTTAGCCTCGTCAGGTTGTTCATCCTCCCAAAGGCGCATAGATACTGTTTTGCCAGACGCCAGATACTTTTGTCCCAATTCACCTTTAGGGGAATGGCTGGAGTCTAGTTTTTTGACACTTGTATCGCTCATATGTGCCTCTTTTGCGTTGGTTAATCATCTAAGAGCCAGAATTCTGAATTTGAAATCGGCTCATTTGGGCTGGCAAGTTGACTTTTGTCTACACTTTGCTGAAAGCTGTGCTGATTTCCTCTAACCTGCTGTTCAAGATCTTCAACAAACGAAAAAAGTTCTTGAAGCGATCGCTCAATCGTCGCAGCCTTGTCAACGTTGGCTCCTTGGCCAATGTCCACTGTTTAACCTCCTGGTTTGAGTACGACCTTGATGCAGCTGTCTTTTTTCTTCTTAAAAATCTCGTAGCCGTGCGGGGCTTCTTGTAGCGGTAGGCGATGCGTAATCACGAATGACGGATCGATCTCGCCGTTTTGGATACGTTCTAGCAATGGACGCAGGTACTTATGTACGTGCGTCTGTCCCATTTTAAAGGTCAAGCCTTTATTAAAGGCTGCCCCCATCGGTATTTTGTCGAGGAAGCCACCGTAAACGCCCGCAATTGACACATGACCCCCCTTGCGAGCAGCGACAATTACTTGCCGCAGTGCCGTGGGTCGGTCTGTTTCCAAACGTACAGCTTGCTTTACTTGGTCGTAAAATGAATCTGGCCCCGTGCCGTGCGCTTCCATCCCCACGGCATCAATGCAAGCATCGGGTCCACGTCCCCCAGTCATTTCTTTGAGTGCCTCGCCAGCATCAACTTCTTCGTAATTGATGATCTCTGCATTGCATTTTTCCTTAGCCATTTGCAGGCGTTCGGGAATGCGGTCGATGCCGATAACGCGCTCTGCACCGAGCATATAAGCACTCTTAATTGCAAACTGACCGACTGGCCCGCAGCCCCAGACTGCGACGATATCACCGGGTTCAATATCACAATTTTCTGCTGCCATGTAGCCGGTGGGGAAGATATCTGTGAGAAATAGCACTTGGTCGTCTGTTAGTCCATCGGGAATCTTCATGGCACCAACATCAGCAAAGGGCACTCGTGCATACTCCGCTTGACCTCCAGCATAGCCGCCGAATAAGTGGGAGTAGCCAAACAGTGCCGCTGGTGAATGGCCGTACATTTTTTCCGCCATCCAAGCATTGGGGTTGGAGTTATCGCACAGCGACCACAAATCACGATTGCAGAAGAAACAGCTGCCGCAGGAGATGGTGAAGGGAATAACTACGCGATCGCCTATCTTCAAATTATTGATAGCGCTGCCAACCTCAACGACTTCCCCCATAAACTCATGACCGAGGATATCACCAGACTGCATAGTCGGAATATAGCCGTCGTATATATGCAGATCTGAGCCACATATCGCCGTTGAGGTGATTTTGATAATGGCATCACGCGGATTGATAATTTTCGGATCGGGTACTGTATCTACCCGAACGTCATTGGCACCGTGCCAGCAAAGAGCTTTCATTCAATTGTTCTCCTTAAATAAGCTCTCAGCAAAAAGGATAAAGTGTTAAACTTCATCCTTTTTACTTCATTTTTTATCGGTTATTAGCTGAATTAGCAGCATCTTTTGCAGCTTGTTGAGGAGCCGTTACAGCTTCATTGGCTTTGTCCTTGGTCGTATCTAAAAATTCTTTTGTACTTCTAGGTAGTTCTTCATCAAGATTCAGCTTTTCTCGGACATTGTCCGCAGCACTCTTAAGCGTATCAATTAAGCCGTCTCCACCATCTTCAGCACCACTGCGATTAACTTGAGAAGATGTAGCTGCTGGAGTCTGTGTGTTAGCCTGCGCTTGCAACTCGCCGCCATAGCCAAAAGCAGAACTTACCCACAATGTGATTCCTGCCAGAAAAACAGTAATGATTTGGCGCAGGCGAATCGTTTGCAAAAAAGAAATTACTCGTTTCATGAAAATACTCCTTGTGATGTTTTATGGTTTCAAAGGTCAAGCCTTTGTTGAAGGCTGCCCTCATAGGCAGCTTCTCTATTTTTATCGTTCATTCTGGGTACCATTTACTAGTTCATTAGATTGATTTTTAACCTGATTTAAAAACTTTTTAGGAGTTTCCTTAAGGGGTTCGTCAAGCTTGATATTATCTCGAAGATTATCAACAGCCTTTTCCGCCTTCTGCAAGGAATTGTTGCCTAAAAACTCGCCTGATTGCTCAGTGCTTCTTTTTATATTATCGGCAGTCAACTTAAGTTGGTAAGAATAATCCGGCACTGGCGTTGAATCTTCAGCTAATGCTTGGACGTTGCCGTTATCGGTAAATGCATTCAGCGCTAAAAATGTAATTGCTACCAAGAAAATACTGATAATTTGGCGGAGTTTAATCCTCTTAATTAAAGCAATTGCTGGTTTCATGTAAATCCTATATTCTACTGTTTTCAGTTTCCAATAAATCTTTAAGCTGCTCAGCGTTTAAATCATTTATTCAAATTCACTGTCCACACTCAGGTGTAAGGCTTTAAGGTTTTACTAAGGGACAATTTAGATGCCGAACAGCTTATGATGTTGCTATTTCCTGCCAGAAGGTTGACCTTCGGTTGTGGGAATTTCCCCTGTTTCCATCAATTGCTTGAAGCGACGTAAGTCATCTCCAGCCTGCTGTTCCGGTTCTTCACCAAAAAGTTTGGCGATCGCACTTCCAACTGCACCCCCTGGCGGGTTGTATTCAATCACAACCTTAACTTCAGTTCCACGCCCAGAGGCTGTTGGCGTAAAGCGCACGAAACCAGAGTTGTCCACGTCTGCGCCTTCAACCGAAGTCCAAGCGATTAACTTGTTTTCTTGATCGTTGACAATATCTGCATCCCATTCCACGCTGGAACCCATCGGCGCGTTGGCAATCCAGTGCGATCGCGTTTGATTTATTACCCTCACGTATTTGAGATGCTTCATGAAGGTCGGCAAATTCTCGAAGTTGTGCCAGAAGCGATACAGTTCTTCCGGTGATTTATTGATAGTTACCGTCTTTTCAACTTTGATGCTTTGGTTCATGCCAACTTTTTCCTGTATGCTGCTTTGTGCCGTTGCACCGTGATAAATCAAACCCCCACCCGCGATTGCCGTCAGCGCCCCCCGAAGAGAGCCTTGTCTTAAACCCATGAGTACGAGTGCGCCGCCCCCAATGAGTGAACCCCAGCGTTCAGTATCGCTGAGATTGCTGCTTCCGCTCTGGCTTTGCTGATCTTGTGGGTTGGTGATATCGCTTGATTCCATATTTTTGATTACCTCAGATAATTACTGGCGTTGTAGGAATATCTTTACAAAATGCTGGTTGGGAAATTTTGTTAAGCGATCGCGTTATATCTGCGTGCGGCTTTAGTGCCTTCTACTGTGATTCAGCAGACTTCAACAAAATAACTACTAATGTTTCCGGCAACTTCTAGCTCAGGAAAGGAGCTTATGTTAAGGCGAGAGGTGATTATGAATACAACTGAATCTGCTTTATATTGCATGAGTTTTTTTGCCTTCTAACCCTTCTAGAGAATGATCCAGGCGCAATTCGCCTTGGGGTTCGCTACGAAGTGACTTTGGTGTTTTGGCACCCACTGCACCCTTGGCAACCGTGATGCCACCATCCACCAGCCATAAGGCACCCGTAACGTAACTCGCCTCATCAGAAGCCAAAAAAGCACACACATTAGCGACTTCCTCCGGCGTTCCGCGTCGTGCCAGGGGTGTTGCATTAATCAACATTTCTTCCATCTCAGCATCCATGGGGCCGGTTTCCTGATGCGTCCACGCTGTATCAATGGGCCCCGGACAATAACAATTAGCACGAACGCCATACTTGGCCTGTTCCACAGCAACTCCTTTCATAAAAGAGTGCATCCAGCCTTTAGTACCGCCGTAGGGTGTATTTTGCGCTAAGCCGTTAAAACCCGCTTCCGAACCAGCGGAGATAATGTTACCTTGTGTTTTTTGCAGGTGTGGCAAGGCGTACTTAGTCATCAGGAAGGCTGAACGGATGTTCATCCGCAGCGTGTAGTCAAAGTCCTCAACTGGATAATTTTGGGTTTCACTTGTGACAACGAATACACCGGCGTTATTCACCAAAATATCTAATTGTCCATAACTGGTTATGGCTTCATGGATGCAAGCTTGGGCGTTTGATTCTTGTGAAACGTCACCTGGGTGAGCGATCGCTTCCCCGCCGTATTGCTTAATCGCCTCGGCTACTTGAGTTACTGGATCGTCAGGTAATCCATTGACAACGACTTTGGCACCTTCTTTGGCAAATTTATGCGCGATCGCTTCTCCAATTCCAGTACCCGCGCCAGTAACAATGGCAACCTTACCTTCCAGACGTCTACTCACATTAAAATCTCCCTTCGCTTACACCCTCCTTCCCACACTCTTTCAGTAACGTTTACCTTTCCTCTGTCTTGAGTAAGGTTACTTACCTCTGTCTTTGGTAGGTTTAAGCCACCGTTACCGTTTGTTAAGTTCAGGGAGTTGAGTTCAAAAATTCCTTTTTTATGACAGAAACCGATATAAGCGCCTATGACCAAGGTAAAGATGCCTTGAAGGGCTTGAGTGTAGACGATCAGCTAGCCCTGCTTTGGTTCGTTTATGAAAAACTAGGTAAGTCGATTACGCCAGCGGCTCCAGGCGCTTCTGGAAGTGAAATTGCTCAGGGGTTGTTCAATCAAGTCAAAGAACTGTCCCATGAAGAACAACTACAGGTTCAACGCGACATTGCTTCTAAGAAAGATACTCAGCTCAGCCGTGAGTATGGATCTTTAAGCCCTGAAACCAAACTAGCTTTTTGGTATTTTCTAGCACAAGGCATGGAAAGCGGTACCATCATTCCTATGCCTCCAAACTATGAATTTCCTCAAGAAGGAAAAGATTTATTAGCGCAGATTGAGGGAATGGATTTTAACAAACAAATTGATTTCCTAAGAGGTGCTGTATTACCTATGGGTACTGAACCAGCCGCTGGTGCTGACCTCTAAAATTTCTGAATCTTGGTTAAGCAACAAGGCGAATTTAACAGTTTGCTAAATAGTTAGGGCTGGTAATGCTGGGTTTATTTTTTATAACCCAGCATTTAGTTTATAAAAATTGTGCGAATATGCCCTATGCAAGGGCAGTTTTTATCTATTAACAGCTATATTTATGATGACTCACGATAGCTATTTTCCCACTGAATTTGACCATTCCGGCTATTTCTTCTAGATACAGTCCGGTTGGATGTCATAACTACTAGCGAATCGTCTTTCAGAAAATCCATGTAATATATCTTTCCTTTGGCAGGCGCTGTTTTCCAAAGGATTTCTCCTGTGCGTCCATCAAGCATATAAACCTGCCCTTCTTGACCATTAGGCAAGCGGATACCAACTGCCAGTAGGTCTCCTGCTGGATTCAGTCTAAGTTCATCTACCTCTTGGGCAGGTTGAATCTTGAGCCGAAATATTTCCTGCTTTTGGTCGGCTTGCATCAGCGCGATCGCCACTCCCTTCTCACCAGAGAATGTATGTGTAAATGCTGTAGCAAGTATCTTGCCATCTGGTGTGGCAGTAGTTTCGTCAAGCGTATGCATGTTAACCAAATCATCGTTACTTCGTATCAGTCCCTGAGGGGCAACTGTTCTGGCGATGGGATCTACAATGAAGAAACCCCATGGAGCAGGTTGAACCTTTCCTGCATAAATGTCGGGAAAAGAACCTGCCAGCACCAGAATTTGATTGTTGCTGAGGACGCGCACAGGTCTTGTTTGTAAGCGTTCTGGGTGCAGATCTCCGATACCCTTAAAAAGGTTGGGTAACAGTGTGAACACCTTGGTCGCATCGAATTTTGCGCCTAGAGTCTGGATTGATACCTCTAAGGAACCCCTAGACTTAGCTTGTGAATCGGTGCTTCTAAAAGAAACTGCAATCTGATCGTTGCCAACTGGACCAATTACATCTCTCTCTACGCCTTGAGGAATCTCTTTGCCTGTAGGCAGCGAAACAACTTTACTTGAGCTTAGCCCCACAATATCGCCATTAGGGAAACAAACGACGTTATTCAGGTAGGCGTTAAATTGCTTGAGAAGCTTACCCGTTTTCAAATCCACTAATGCTGCTACGTCACCAACGGCTGCCATTACAGACTCATCCGAGCTAATACATCCCTGAGTCCAATAATGACGATCTTCTCTTGAACAGCCAGAGGTGAGCAAAAGCAATGACCAGCCAATAAAACCCAATTTTGGCGATCGCCCAACCTTGGCAAATTTAAATAGATTGAATAAGCTCACGACACTCTCGCCTAATGGATGTATATTTTATCTACAATTAAAATTTACAAATTTCGTAAATAGAAGTTATGCAGCTTATCTAATGTAAATACTAGCTCTTGTCCTCAGGGAACAAAGTGGCAAAAAAGTTAAAGCCGAATAAAAAGGCAGGCTGAACGCCTGCTCTACAAAAACAAATCATCTATGGGAAAATCGACAGCTCCGTTAACCAATAACAGTGCTAGTAGTTGTTCTGACTACCTGGATAGGTTGTACCCCCAGTGCCTGATGATAAAGTTGAGCCACACGCTGGTCGTACCGTGCCAGATCCACTTCAATTTCGTTTAACAACGCCACTGATATCGGATCTGTCAATTGATTTCGCAGGGAGTAGGTGTCAACAACACCTGTTTGCATATCTCCGAGTGCGCGGCGTAACAGACCTATTTCGTCACTGCCCTTAAGTGCCTCATTTACCTTTGCCATAGTTTCAGCAGCTTTCGCAGGTAAGGAGGGTTTTTCACCCAGAGCATTAAGACGCTCCTCCAGCATCTGGATGTGATGCTGTTTATTTTGAACTATTTCTTGGAAGAGCGATCGCACGTCAGCCCCAGAAGCCTTTTCAACATAACGCTCAAACGTTCCCCGCGTATATTTCTCGCCAGCCAGAGCGGTGTTCAAAGCTTGAACAATCTCTCCTTTAGTCGAGATTTCCTCTTTTCTCTTATTGTTATGACTTACACAGCGATTTCCACAGAGCCGTTGATTCAGTCGTAATATCTTGAAGCGATGGAAAATACTATTTAGCTTTGGTGCGTCACGCCAGTTACCGCCCAGATCCTTTTGAACCTGGGCGAATCATAAACAACAAATCTGTAGAGAATTCAGGCGTTATCTTCCATCGTCCGCGATTACTTTCAGCGGGCGCGCCCTATTGTGCAGAAACTGGCTGCTAGCTAATACGCTGGGCAAGCAGTTGTTTTGCCCGTTCTGCGCGTCGGCGTTCTTCTTGTTGCAACTGCTGGAAAAACTCGATAAGTTCCTGATCTCCAGCTTCCTCAGCGTCTTGGGCGTAGATTTCATAGGTACTTGCACCCTCTAGGGAGTGATCTAGCACGCTAATTAGGTCGTAGTTCTCATCGCGGGTTCCTGTACTTTGTTCGCCGTCATGTTGATGATGAGTCATCTCGTCCTCCTTATTGCTTAGACCGACAATTCAGCCATATAGCTAATCCCAGGGTATGTATGGTAATGAAGGAGTTGCTTCGCTCCTAAGTAATAGATCAATTCAGTTCTAATTCGCTCTCAAGTAATAGAGCGGCGTCCCGGCTTTGAAACTAAGCTGAAGGAAAAGTGAAGAAGTGTGTGTTATGGCAGATCCAGAAGATCAAGAAGGTATAGAAACCTACAAATCAATTATTTAATTAATTAAATCAAACTAGATCTAAGCTTTTATTCCTTCTGACTGACGACGCTCGCCTATATTTCAAGCGATTGTATTACTATCAGCTGTCTAGCTGCATTAGATTTAGGGCGGAGGTAAGCCTCATGAAACTTAACATTCTGGCGATCGCAACTATAATTAGCACATTAGGTTTAGCCATTCCAGCTCAAGCTGCCAACACTGACGACATTATACGCTTACTCAACACAAATGCGTGTACAGAGTGTGACTTATCAGGTGTTAATTTGAGTGGGGCTCACCTAATTGGTGCTGACTTAAGAAACGCCAACTTAAGAGGTGCCAGTTTAGAAGGTGCAAATTTAGAAGGTGCTGACTTAACTGGTGCTGACCTACAGGGAGCAAACTTAACAAGAGTTTTTGCAAATGATGTTAGCTTGCGAGTAGCTAACTTAAAAAATGTAAACATCAAGGATGCATACCTGGTGGGTACTGACTTAACAGGTGCGAACATAGTTGGTACTAACTTAAGGGAAGCCAATATCTTAGGTATCAACGCCAGGTAGATAATAAAGGAAAAACAACCTAAAACACTAAGGTTAACTAATAAAGGTTGAGCCTTTTCTGGTCAAGATTGTAAGAGCCAGTTTAGTAGGGTTGACCTTTCACAATTTGGGTGGAGCAAAGAATCCCAAACCAGCACGTACTTAACTCAATTAGTTAGTCTTATATACTAGGTGTTCTAGCTCAGAAACAATGCTGTCTAATTCGTCAATTAGAGGTGTTGACTCAGCTTTGCGGAATGCCTCAACGAGAGAACGGTAATACCAAAGCGTGCCTTCTTTGCCCCCTTTAAAGCGCTTCCAAACTGACTCGCCCAACACGCGATAATCATTCAGAATTGAGCGTGAATTGTGCAACTTATCGGCAGCTGAGACAAGACGCACTGACGTCGAGGCGGTAGGAATATGAGCGATGTACGCCTCCTTGCGCTCATGCCAAGGAGGTTTTGGAGTAGTGTCGGCGTCAGTACAGCCATCGACAATTTCTGTAACAGTATCCCCAAAGCGGCGACGGATTTCTTCTCTGGTAGGCGCACCGCCTTGGTCTTCAATAGCATCATGTAGCAAGGCGGCGATCGCTTCATCTTCATTTGCCCCATGTTCCAGGGCAATACTAGCGACCGCTAGCAGATGGGCAAGATAAGGGATCTCTGTACCTTTGCGCTTTTGGTTGGAGTGTAACTGGGCGGCAAATGTTACGGCTTCGGTAAAGCGTTCTGAGAGCATCATTTTTATAAAAGTTTTGAGTTTTAAGTTTTGGGTTTTGAGTTATAACTTATAAATTTTTAGTTTTGAGTTATACCAATTTTCTGTAAGAATGGGCTTAATTTAACCTCACGCCTATTCAGGTTTCAAGCCCGTAACTAAAGTAATGGAAGACCCAAAAAGCGTAGCGTCATTATTTCAAGCCCCTGTGTTCGTGTGTGGGGTAATTACAAACTAAAGCGAAGCGAGATGGCTAGGTCTTCAGACAAAATGCGGAGTTATTAATTCTTAATTATTAACTCAAAACTCAAAACTCAAAACTCAAAACTATTTAAATATGCGATCGCCTACTCCTCCACTACCTCAAACAGATCTTCAATCAACACATCGAACGTCCGAGCCAACTTTTGTAAGTAAGTTACGTCAACCGTTGCCAACCCAGGAGCGCGGGCATAAGTTTTGAGCGTACTGTAATGGACCCCTGAACGATCAGCAACTTCTTTAATTGTCCAGCCTCTCTCAGCGGCAAACTCTCGAATCCGTAGCCTTACTAATCCCATCCTTGACAAAAGACTGGAATCAGCCTTTAATGGTTTTAATATAAAGAGCGATCGCCCCCCCAGTCTACCAAACTCAAGGGCAACCGCTTACAAAACCAAATCCCATAAATGGGGAGGTATATATATATGTTAACAAACCAAAAGCCGGAATCAAAGCTCATCCACCCTCTGGCTCGTTTTGTCACCGTTGAAGCAATTGCCTTCGTGCTTAAGCTCAACCCCCAAGACATCTATCGCATAGATTGCTGGAGATATGTCATCCACGTTGTCGGCAAAGGTATAAGCACGTTTGTCAGCTACGCGGATATCCCGCCCATAGTGGGAGTAGAACCCCCCACCGCAGCAGATATCAATTGTTGGCGCAAGCGTTGGAAGAAGAACAAATTCAAAGCACCCGACTTTTGGGTAGGATTTTATGCCCAGAAATTTAAGCAAGCGTCATATCTCAAAAATTTGTACGCCTGGGGTGAGTTGGTAGGGATAATTAAGTTTGGGCTATCCCCGGCGGCGGTGGAGTGGCTGCGAAGCGTTTATATCAAGGAAAAGGCATACAGTCTGCAAAGCTTCTGAACTGCACCTGGCTATATCTGCCGACTGGAAAGGGTAAGCGATCGCGATCGCCTACTGCGTACTAAAGGCCTAATTTACCACCTGTTTTTAATGCAGGTAAGTTAAAATTAAAATTATTAAGGATTCTTTACAGACCTGAGACTTTGGCAGAAATTCTGTTATCGAATCCCCTTTACTTAAATCCCTGTTCTCACCATATGACGCTTCCCATTCGCAACGTAGCAATTATTGCCCACGTCGATCACGGCAAAACCACCCTCGTTGATGCCCTACTCAAACAATCCGGCATTTTCCGCGAAGGGGAAGACGTCCCGGATTGTGTGATGGATTCCAACGCCATTGAGCGGGAACGGGGCATTACAATTTTGTCTAAAAATACGGCAGTCAATTATAAAGACACGCTAATCAATATTGTTGATACCCCCGGACACGCTGACTTTGGTGGCGAAGTCGAGCGGGTGCTGGGAATGGTTGATGGCTGTCTGCTGATTGTAGATGCCAACGAAGGCCCGATGCCGCAGACACGGTTTGTGCTGAAAAAAGCCCTAGAAAAGGGACTGCGCCCTATCGTCGTTATCAATAAGATCGACCGTCCCCAAGCCGAACCTTATCAAAGTATTGATAAAGTATTGGATCTGTTCCTGGAATTAGGTGCAGATGATGACCAGTGCGAATTTCCCTATCTGTTTGCCTCCGGTATGGCAGGATACGCCAAAGACGACCTAGAGGCGGAAGGCACAGATATGAAGCCTTTATTTGAGGCAGTTCTGCATCATGTGCCGCCCCCTGTTGGCGATCCCGCAAAGCCTTTGCAATTGCAAGTCACAACCCTCGATTATTCCGAGTATGTGGGTCGGATTGTAATTGGCAAAATCCATAACGGTACGATCCGCGTCGGCCAGCAAGCTGCTTTAGTGACGGAAACTGGCGAGATTGTTAAAGCTAAAATTAGCAAGTTAATGGGCTTTGAAGGACTAAAGCGCATTGACCTACCAGAAGCATCGGCTGGCAACATTGTTGCAGTTGCTGGGTTTGCTGATGCCAATATTGGTGAGACGATTACTTGCCCGGATGAACCACAAGCACTGCCACTGATTAAAGTGGATGAGCCGACATTGCAGATGACTTTCTCGGTAAACGATTCACCGTTTGCTGGTCAAGAAGGTAAGCTGGTGACATCGCGGCAAGTGCGTGATCGCTTATTCCGAGAACTAGAAACCAATGTCGCCCTGCGCGTAGAAGAAAGCGACTCTCCTGATAAATTCCTGGTTTCCGGTCGTGGTGAATTGCACTTGGGTATCTTAATTGAAACTATGCGGCGTGAAGGCTACGAGTTTCAGGTATCCCAACCACAAGTAATTTACCGGGAAGTTAGCGGTCAACCCTGCGAACCTTTTGAATGTCTGGTGCTGGATGTTCCAGAAGAAGCCGTTGGCAGCTGTATTGAACGGCTAGGTCAACGTAAGGGCGAAATGCAAGATATGCAGATGGGTGGTAATGGTCGCACCCAGCTAGAGTTTGTTATTCCTGCCCGGGGTTTGATTGGCTTCCGGGGTGAATTCATGCGCCTAACTCGTGGCGAGGGGATTATGAATCACAGCTTCCTCGACTATCGCCCCATCAGCGGAGATATTTCAGCGCGTCGCAACGGGGTACTAATTTCCTTTGAAGAGGGAGTCGCTACCTACTACGCGCTGCAAAATGCTGAAGATCGAGGCGTATTCTTTATTACGCCAGGTACAAAGGTTTACAAGGGCATGATTGTCGGAGAAAACAACCGCCCACAAGACCTAGAACTCAACATCTGCAAGACAAAGCAGCTAACCAATCACCGCGCCTCTGGCGGTGAAGAGTTGGTGCAGTTGCAAGCACCAGTAGATATGAGTTTGGAGCGTGCATTGGAGTATATTGGTTCCGATGAACTGGTGGAAGTTACGCCCCAGTCAATTCGCCTGCGGAAAGTGTCGAAGAAACTAGCGAGACGATAAGTCTGGAGTAGCTTACAAGTAGCCCGAAGTAGCTGACAGGTTAAAACCTGCGGCTACACAAAAAAGCCCGCCTACGCGGGCTATTTTAATAGGGTGCGATCGCCTATTTAGATCGCCTCGTTGCCGATTAATTCGTCTTCTCTTGCATCAACGCCTGAAACCGCTTATCTACCCGAAGGCTATCAAAATCCGAATTAATTTTTGCTTCCATTTGGCATCGATGAGGGTTGAGATTAATTGCCTGTTGTAGGTTTTCAATTGCCATATAAGAATCGTCTTGCAAGGCATAACAGCAAGCCTTGCCGTAATAACCACTCTCATCTTGAGGTTGCAGTTCTAGAGCTTTGTCACAGCTAGCTAGTGCTTCTTCATAGCACCCTGCACGAGCCAACACAATGCCCCGATTAGCCCACCATAGCGGGAATTTCGGTTGAAGTTTCAGAGCCTCGCCATGGTTAGCCAGTGCCTCGCCATAACGACCTAAGCGGCTCAGCACTAAGCCCCGCATACTCCAGGCATGGGGATCGTCTGGTTTAATCTTTAAGGCTTTGTCGTAACTAGCAAGCGCCTCCTCATCACGACTTAAGTTGGTCAGCACATTACCCCGGTTGTTCCAGGCTTTGGGGTTGTCGTCTTTGATTGCCAAAGCTTTGTCGTAACTAGCAAGCGCCTCCTCATCACGACCTAAGTTGGCCAGCGCAGTCCCCCGGTTGTACCAGGCTTTGGGGTCGTCGTCTTTGATTGCCAAAGCTTTGTCGTAACTAGCAAGCGCCTCCTCATCACGACCTAAGTTGGCCAGCGCACTACCTCGGTTGTTCCAGGCTACGGGGTCGTCGTCTTTAATTGCCAAAGCTTTGTCGTAGCTAGCAAGCACCTCTTCATAGCGTCCTAGTTGATACAGCCAATTGGCCACCTCAAACAAGAGGCTGGTGCTAAATTCAGGGTACGTAGCTGTTGCAATTCGTTCAGCTTGCTCCTTGGCTCTTAGCAGCAAATCTACACGCGGATCAAGAGTGCGACACCGTAGGGATTTGTACAACAGCCCTGCATATTTACCCAGCCCATCTTCCAAAAAGTCAACTTGGCTGAAATAAGGTCGTAATGCTACCTCTATCTCTTCTTTAGACTGGCCAGTCCAATACTCATAGTTAATTTCATATTTAGCTGGATCTGCTTTTAACACTACCCAGCCTAATGGAAAGACCAGTTTGATACGTTCTAGAAACTTCTCCGTCTCATTGGGTAAGAGGTGGTAATTCTCTACCTCTGCTTCTGCTGCAACTGCTACCAAAAAAGTTGTTACTACATCAATTTGGTTGAGGTAGCGAGATGCAAACAAATGAGAAAGAAACTGACGCTGACCGTCATCTCTTCTAGCAAATAGAGCGTGATAGAGAAATTCAGCAGTGTATTGGCACCAATCAGGGTTATCGTATTTTGCAGGAGCAGGACTATCTGATGAAACTTCTTGATTCGCTTGCTCTTCAAAGTATTTGGCTAGCAGTTCATGAGTGTGACGAAATTGATTTTTGTCTTCCTGACATACTGACAGCCGGAAGACATCCCGCGCCACATCATCCAGGCGATAACGGCTTTGAACAAGCTCAACAAAGTCGCGCTGTGTTAACCATTCAAAGCAGTCAAGCATTGGATCAGCAACAGTCTCAAAGTCGATTCCTTGTCGCTTCATCAAGTACTGAATCAATGACCGATCGAACCAACGACAACAAGCTGCTAGTTGCACTATCTGCTTTTGCTTGGCATTCAGTCCTTGCAGTAGCAGTTCAACAATCGCTTGGTTGCCACGGGAAAAGTCTATGGGTTCGCCTTTATCCTTACTCTCTCTAATCCAGTTGAGATAGTAGGGTAAGCCTTTCGTTGCTTTATAGATTTTCTGAATATCTTGAGCTTCGGTAATACCTATCTGCTGTAGATATTCCTTCGTCTGCTTTTTATCAAATTCAGCGAGTCGCTGTTCATAGATTAAATCCCGATCCTGCTGTAATTTCCGCCAGCCTTCCTTCTCTAGTAAAGGACGTCGCCCAGCCACCACCAGACGAACTGGGTAAGACTTTAGGGCTGTATCTTCTAATAGATATTGCCATAGCCAAGTATCAATATCTGACGGCACTTTTTCATAGGTATCTAAAATCAGTACTACTGGGCGTTTTTGCTTTTGAGCCAGAAAGCTCAAACCCTCAGCGAACGCCTGAGTTAACTTAGGGATAGGTTCCAGCATCAGTACCTGAAGTTCTTTGTCCTTCTTCGTTGCTGGATGCTGTTGCAGCAGTTGTTGCATACGCTCTTTGGTAGATGCGATCGCCTCTGGCGCTTTACTTAACATTCCTCCTGCTTTCGCCAAGCCATCAAATGCTACACCCAGTGCTGCTGCTGGATTTACACTGTTTGCAGCCAACGAGATGAGTGTCAAACTTCCCAGTTCAAACCAATCCTTGACCGTGTTTTGTTGATCTGCATCAACCGATTTTCCTTGAACAGGTTTAGTTTTTAGCTCATGGACTGTCTGCTGATATTTGTCATAAAGCGATGTAAAAGGGTCTTTAGGGAATAAATCCCCCACATCCCGTTTTAAGAGGCTGGGAGGCTGAGGCAATTGATCATACAGCTTTACCATCAACTTCAATGGCGTTTCTATATCTGGCGTGAGACCAAAGGAAACCTTAGCAAAATCAGCCTGCTGCTTGTGTTCCTCTTTCAGCTTCCTTGTCAGAGTGCTTTTGCCAACTCCCCCGAACCCATAAACGTGAAACAGCACTGGCTGTAATTCTGGCTCTTCCAGTGCTTGGGCAAATTTAGCTAGAAAGTCCTGGGCTTGTTTACGTGAGATGTAGTGAGGTATCTGATAAGTCATTTAAGGATGGGTTAGCGTACAGCAAAGCGGTTAGGAATTGCACTATTTTTTAGATCCTAACTATTGCTTTTAAAAGGAGGCGATCGCACTCTCCCTCCGAATCCGCACATACTAAAGCAAGCGATACCGCATCCCTATAACCTTCAGCCCAAAGTGCGATCGCTCTATCCGCCTTAGCAACAGGTTATCGTAGTGGAAGTGCGGTTATTGCATCAGGAGGGCACAGGCATGATCAACCGCATTAATGACTGGCTAGAAACCCATTGGGTTACACCCGCATACGCCGGGTGGCTACTCGCAGGAATAGCGATCTGTTTCTTTGGCGCTGCCACCAACACGATGGCAGGGTGGCTGTATGTTATCAGTGGCGTTACTTTTGCCTTATTGGGACTAGCCGCTGTCTTACCCGCGCGATCGCTCCGACATCTCAGGATACACAGAAGCCCTATCCCTCCGGTGACAGTAGGCGACCAACTGACCATTGAAATCGAAATCGAGAACCAAACTAACCAGCCCAAGACGCTGCTGCAAGTCCAAGAGATCCTTCCCTACGTCTTAGGAAAACCTGTAGAGACCTCTGTGGAAACAATACCGCCCCAAGGTATCCATAGGTGGATTTACTACCACCCCACCCATCGCCGGGGCGTCTACCGATGGCACACGGTGCAAATGAGAACAGGTGCCCCCTTAGGACTGTTCTGGTGTCGTCGGTTCCGCAATGTCCCAGCTACAGCCTTTGTCTACCCCACCGTTTTACCCCTCACCACCTGTCCTTTGGTAGATGAAATGGGGCGAGAAGATAACGCCCAATTTTACAGTCGCGATCGCCGCTCTCACTCTGCCACCGAAGGTATCACTAGGGCGCTGCGACCATACCGAACAGGCGACCCCACTCGTTTAATCCACTGGCGCACCAGTGCCCGTTACGGTGAATTCAAGGTACGTGAGTTAGAAGTTTTCACTGGTGGTCAGGAAATTATCATCTGCCTCGATAGCGCCAGTGTGCGGCATCCGGAGGATTTTGAACAAGCCGTGATTGCTGCGGCCTCCCTCTACTTCTACGCTGGTCGCCGCCAGTTAAATGTAAAACTCTGGACAGCTAACACGGGTCTTTTGTGGGGCAACCAAGTAGTTTTAGAAACCCTGGCATCTGTTGACGCCGGTGAAGAGGCTGCTGCCGGAGACCGCCCAAACTTTCCTTTAATTTGGCTGACTCAAAATCCTCTTAGTTTAGGCTCACTGCCCGCGGGTAGTAGGTGGGTGCTATGGACACCAGCATCATCATCTGACCCAGCCCAACCTGTGAACCGCAATTATCCTGGCATTGTCATAGAAACTGAGCAGCCCCTACAGCGCCAGCTACAGCAAACCCTTAAGTAGGGGTATCAGCTAATCTTATCTGCTGCCTTTGGAAGAGCCTGGCGTTAAACGGCTCCCCCCTTTACTAATTTTAAAGCGACTGAAATCATTGTTAGGAAAGTTAAGAACCCCAGTGCATCCAGTGTAGTGGTCAGCAGCGGTCCACTAATCAGCGCTGGATCGAGGTTCAACCGCTTGATACCCATTGGCAGCAGAGTCCCTAGCGTGGCAGCCACCAATACATTAATAGCCATCACGAGGGCGGCCACCAACCCCACCCATCGCTCATCTGGAGAAGACCAAATCAAGGAAAGTGTACCCAAGGCAATACCCAAAGCCAAGGCTGTGGCCAACCCTGCCAAAATTTCCTTTCGCAGAACTTGCAGAGAATCCTTAGGTGTTACTTCACCTACACCGAGTCCTCGCACCGTCACCGATAAGACCTGAAAGCCGACATTGCCGCTACTATTGGCTAAAATCGGCATGATGATTGCCAAAACTGGCACCAGCGTAATTGTCTTCTGAAAAGGCGCGATCGCACTTGCCGCTCCAATATACAAAACAATGTTACCCAGTAGCCAGGGCAAGCGCTTGCGAATAGTCACCAAGGGAGGAGATAGTGCCGCTTCATCACCACCACTAACCCCTGCCAGTTTCTGGATGTCTTCAGTGGCTTCCTCTTCGAGAATGTCTACTACGTCGTCAATCGTGATAATCCCGACGAGGCGGTCTTCTCGGTCAACGACAGGAAGCGCTATCAAGTCATAGCGCTTCATCAGCTGGGCGACTTCTTCCTGACGCATCTCGGTGCGGGCTTTCAGGACGCGATCGCTAGCAATATCGCGGATCAAAACATCGGGAATTGTAAATAGTAGCTGTCGCAGAGAAACGACTTGAATAAGTTTGCGGTTGTCGTCGGTGACGTAGGCATAGTAAATTGTTTCCTTGTCTTCGTCACTTAGACGTATTTTACTTAAGGCTTCTCCCACACTTAAGCCTTCCCGCAGTCGCACATATTCTGTAGTCATCACGCGACCAGCAGTGCCTTCGGGATAACCGAGAATGGTAGCGGTTGCCTTCCGTTCCTCTGCACTGAGTTGCTGCAATAGCCGCTTTACTACCCCAGCTGGCAGCTCGTCAAATAGTTCCGCTCGGTCATCAGGACGCATTGCTTCCACAATCTGACACACATGGGTGTCGTGCAGAGAACCAATTAGTTCTTCCTGCACTTCTGGCGGCAGATATTCAAAGACATTAATTGCCTGACCTTTGTTGAGTAATCTAAATGCGATCGCTCGACGCTCCGGCGGCAGTTCTACAATATAATCCCGTACATCGATAGCAGGTAAGTCATTGAGTTCAGACTTAAGCTGGTTTAAGTCACCAATGTCCGACAGTAAAGTCCGACCTTCCTGGGTAAGCATGAAACCTCCTAGTCTCCCCCGCGCTGAGAGACACCGCTCACCAGGCTAGAGGAGCTTACTACTGTGGCTAGATGGACTTTGGTCCATGGAATCTATAGAAATCAACACTGATATCAGCTGAGGATACCATTAAATATATGCTAGCCCCTGAAGGTTGCCTGCACAATCTGGCGTCATTTTCTACCAGGATGCAAGAATAATAGAATTGCCCCCGGTACTCGAAGCCGAGGGCTTGCAATACTGAATTAATTCTTTTCTTTTTGGCAACGGAAAGTTAGGGACTTGAGACCCTGTTTGTTTGTGGTCAGTAGTCAATCTAAATCTCTCAAATACAAGAAAATAAAAGCTACATCTAAAGTTTAGAAACAGCTGGGCAGTTCCTGAGATACCACCGCCAGGGCAAATCAGCCCCCTGGGACAAGCCAATCCGAGTCGTTTGGACAATATCAGGGGCAAACTGGGGATGGCGATGCTCTAACCACAGCGGTTGTCCTATTTGTAAAACTTGAGCATTCAGGCTCAGGTCAATTTGTAGGATCTGGCAGAGCTTTCCCGGACCTGCGGCAATTCGAGCGAGTTTCAACACCGGAGAAAGCTCAATCGAGCTAGGTACAGACTCGAATTGCAAGGCGCGAATCAAAACGGCACTAGGGACGCTCTCCTGGTCTGTAACGATATTTAAACAGTAGTAGCGACCATAAATAAGATAAACATAGCTTCTCCCAGCGGGTCCAAACATCACTTCGTTGCGCGCAGTCCGACGCCGATAGGCATGGCAAGCTGGGTCGTTGGGACCATAGGCTTCAGTTTCCACAATCATTCCCCGGAGGATTTGTCCATCTGCCAGCTGCCGCACCATTGTGCAGCCCACCAAGTCTGGTGCTACTTGAGGTGATGGACGCTCCAGCCAGGAAGGTTCTACAATCTGAGTATATTTGGTAATATTCATCAAATATATTGACACGCCCCATTCAGGTAATTAAGAAACAACATGGATGTCAAACTGGTTTTAGCGGGATTGACAATTATTTTTATGGTGTCCACCCTGTTCTTTGGCACCAAAAATGGATTTTACGACTCGGACAACTATCACGGAAACGGTTCTGCCCACTAAAAGAAGTTTTGGGTTTTGGACTTGAGATTTTGGATTCGGTGACTCAATCTAAAATCTAAAATCTAAAATCTAAAATCGCATGATGAGCCAACGTCCGCCAGCATCCTCTCACGGCAATGAGGATCTAGTTTGTTTGCCCTATGGCGTCGGTCATACCGACGAGGGGATCTGTTTGTTGGTGCGGATGGGACCGTACCGGATTCTCCTCGATTGTGGCCTAACAGACCTTTCCCCGTTGCAGGCGTCTGGGAAGCTACCGGCCGACGTGGTGCTGTGTAGCCACGCCCACTCAGATCACGCTAAGGGTTTGCTCTCGCTACATCAAGCTTTCCCGCAGCTGCCGATATATGCCAGTGAAGTAACTACCCAGCTGTTGCCGCTTAATTGGTCGCATCTCGAGCCGAAGGATATCCCTCAATTCTGTCATGCGTTGCCCTGGCGATCGCCGGTAGAGTTTCAAGATGGTCTCTGTGCGGAATTATTTCCCGCAGGACATCTGCCGGGTGCTGCGGCAATTTTGTTGACATACACAGGCTTGTACAGGTCTTATACAATCCTGTATACAGGTGACTTTTTCCTATCTAACTCGCGACTGGTGGAGGGCTTACCCCTGGATGCCTTGCGGACAATAGCTCCAGATGTGCTAATTGTTGAAGGCAGTTACGGCACAGCTCGCCATCCCCACCGACGTCAGCAGGAAAATCAGCTGATGGATCGGATCAACCGCGCGATCGCCCAAGAGCAATCTATTCTGTTGCCGGTGCCAGCAGTGGGACTAGGTCAAGAACTTTTGATGCTGCTGCGGAGTCATCACCTTTTCACTGGTCGCAATCTGGATATCTGGGTGGATGGAACCGTCGCCGTCGGTTGTGATGCCTACTTAGAACTTTTGCCTAACCTCCCAGCTTCGGTGCAGAACTTTGCCCGACATCAACCTTTGTTTTGGGATGAACGGGTGCGTCCTCGCGTGCGTCGGTTAAATCCAGAACTGCGCGGCTCGGTTGGTCAGTCTCCTTGTATTATTCTCACGGATCAAACGGCAGATTTTAGTGAATATTGCCAACCCGGTACCAGACCTTGGCTCATATTGCTACCTCAGCAACCCAGGTACTCAGTTAGTCCGGATTTTTCCCTCATTACTCCTCACCCCTCGCTGCTGATTCAAGTCGAAAGCTATTTATTAGCCCAGCATTCTGACGGTATCGGCACCACCCAGCTGATCCATAATCTGCGTCCTAAGCACGTGATTTTTATTCACGGTTCCCCTACCTACCTGGGAGATCTGACAGGCTTAGAAGAATTGCAAAACCGCTACCACTTGCACTCTCCAGCAGCTGGGACGCTGGTAGAACTTCCTATTGGCGAGACGTTTGTGCAACCGGCGGCACCGACAGAAACCAATTACGAAGGCGAATTAACCGAGCTGGAGACCGTGGTGACGATCGCCCTCCCGGACGCGATCAGGGCCGATCCGCGTTGGCAAAACTTTGCGGATACTGGTTTGGTGGAAGCGCGTTGGCAAGGGGAAGAACTCGTCTTGCGGGGCTTATCGCAACGGGAGCTACTCGCTCAGGGAAGCAATGCCCGAGTGCGAGTAGATGTTGAGTGCTGCGGTAATTGCGTCCACATGCGGGGGCAACGGTGCTGGAACCCAGCTTCTCCCCTTTATGGCTTTAAGGTGACGACGGAGGGGTATTGTCCGGTTTTTGAACCAACTCAACCTTCTTCTTAAAATCTCTTCCCTAGAGGAGGAGCAATGCGTGTTAGCTGTTAGTTGTTAGTTGTGCCTACTGACAACTAACAACCAACCACTAACCCCTACTCTTGATTTGAGTCTGGATAACGTGGGCGAATTTGTTCGGCTTCCGGGCAATCATCAGACACTAGGGGTTCAACATTACCTCTGGGCACAGAAGCAAGCTTCTGGCTCACTGCACCAATGCTTTCCAGGCGAACCATTTCTTCCCAAGAAGAACTTTCATCTTCTTCTTCTGTTTCGTAACGTATTGTTACTAAATCTCCTTCAATGTCGAGGATGCGAGCCCGTTCAATCCAACGTTGCTGATCCCGCAAGAAAATACAGACCTCACGACCATCGCAACAAAGTTGATAAATCTTGCGGTGTAGCATGGGTGGCTTCTCCTAAGCTGATAAGTCTTTCAATTCTTAAGGAATCTGCGGTGCCCCTAAAGGTGGGAACACAGCTTATATTGAACTTGACAGGGGGTGAATCGGGTAGTCCTCCCTGGTTACTTATTAAATGCTTGTCTTTACGCACATTTTTCTGTGAAACAAGCATCGGGTTGACCAGGATGAACCCTCCCCAATCCACGCATCTCAAATTCGATGATTTTGAAACTTGTGGGTAACGATGAGGGCTGAACTTGAGGACTCTAAATCGTGTTGCCCTATTAACCTGACAGTTTAGCTTGAATCGAGTGGCAATTTGGATAGTAATTTCACGAGTCCTTGGATGGTCTATCCGCAACTGTTGCCATCCTCATTCCGGCATATGAATAGTTAAGAAAACTCGAATCAAGGCAATGACACCAAAGAAATTTTCAGTAGTAGTGCTGTGGATAGTCAGTCACGGTGAGTTGGTATCCACACAGAGAAAGCATGGCTAGCAAAGGCATAGAGTCATTCAGCCATTACGACTAGCTATCGCCTACAGGTAGCGAATGTGGCATTATCATAGAGCGATCCAGAGGTCTTAAGTTTTAGACCGTACTGCTATTGTAATGATTCTTGGGGCAACTCGGCGAGTTGCCCTCAAAAATTTCATTTCTATTGATACCTAACGTTTGCCAGCCTCGTGGCGTCATCCGTGAATAGACCAACGAGCCAAAAAGTGCCTGTATATGTATCGAGTTAACGATTGAGCGGTGTCAGTCGTGTGGCCCCTATCCAGCTTGCCTCTCGTTGAATCGTCCCGTTGTTCACTGCCTCCTCTAGGGCTGCAAGAGCCTCTAAATCCGCTGACTGGTAGCCATTCATTGACAGCACCTGGCGGATTAGGCCCTCAGAGGCAACACTAAGCCAACCTGTTTGAAAAGCAGATTTTACAAGTGAGCGAATCATGACAACGGACACATCCTTTACAGGCTAAGTGCTGATTACTAATATCAAACATTTCTCAAACATAGAAATTGATTGAAATCCGCCAAAATGTGCGATCTTAAGCCGTATTAGCTAGTGACGTGGATCACAAATGTATATAGAAGGCACTGTTAAGAATATGTAAATTGCAGAGGTCTTTGAGACAAAAGTCTGCTAATTTCGAGACGGATAACGCCACCTGACTTTAGGGGAAACACGCCTGTGTTCGCGATCGCACTTAAGCAGCAGCAATACAAAACTTACATTCTCTCTGACCAAGAGGCTCAGTCGCTGTTGGAGGTGGTTCCAGAAAGGGGCGGCATCATCACCAGCTGGCGCATCCAAGGTCAAGAAATCCTTTATCTGGACGCCGAAAGGTTTACCAAGCCAGACTTGAGCGTGCGGGGTGGGATTCCGATTCTGTTTCCTATCTGCGGTAACTTACCTGACAACACCTACACCTACAAAGACCAGCAGTACACGCTTAAACAGCATGGCTTTGCCCGTGACCTCCCCTGGGAAGTCACAGACCAAGGGACGCAAGGCAAAGTTAGCCTCACCCTGGTGCTGAACAGCAACGACTCCTCCCGCGCAGTATATCCCTTTGACTTCCAACTGACCTTCACTTACCAGCTCAAAGGCAATACCTTAGAGATTCAACAGCGCTACACTAATCACTCAACCGAACCAATGCCCTTTTCCACGGGCTTGCACCCTTACTTCTGGACGCCCAATAAGACGCAGTTGCAATTTAAGATTCCAGCGTCCCATTACTTAGATCAGCGCACTCACACAACTCATTCCTTCACAAATTCGTTTGATTTGAGCAGCGATGAAATTGATGTGGCTTTCCGGCCGCTAAGTAGTCACTTAACAACAGTCACAGATTCTGGACGTCGGTGCCAGTTGGTTCTTAGCTACGACAATACCTATTCCACCCTCGTTTTCTGGACGGTCAAGGGTAAAGACTTTTACTGCTTAGAACCCTGGAGTGCCCCTCGCAATGCACTGAACACTGGGGAAAATCTTACCCACCTGCAACCGGGGGCAAGCCTGGAGACTGTGGTTCGTATGACAGTAAATTTTCTATGACATCCTTATTTACTCTCTTGTCGGTATAAGATTAGCGATAGCCGTTAATTATTCTGCTCCTGCTCCTCTGCCCCCTGGGGCATCATTTAAATTATTTTCCTGAAAAGATAGTAATTTGCAAGGATTGTATGTTATTTTGATTAACGGTGTGAAAACAGCCCATTCATGCGGGTCGCTAACTCAACGGTAGAGTACTCGGCTTTTAACCGATTAGTTCCGGGTTCGAATCCCGGGCGACCCATGACATAGATAAAAAAATCTTATTGAGCCTCTAGGTAGGTGCAATATCAAATTTAGATACTATTTTCTAAATATTGATTAAAGTATCTTAAGATTATCGTAAGAATTACGCTCGTCTCAAGCCAACTAGCTGATAACGACAAACGATTTAGGAGGAACATATATGGCGCTCGTACCTATGCGGCTGCTGCTGGATCATGCGGCAGAAAACGGTTATGGCATCCCAGCCTACAACGTCAACAACATGGAGCAGATTCAAGCAATCATGCAGGCTGCTCATGCTGCGGATAGCCCTGTGATTTTGCAAGCCTCTCGTGGTGCTCGTAACTACGCCGGGGAATCGTTCCTACGCCATCTGATTTTGGCTGCTGTGGAAACCTATCCGGATATTCCCATTGCCATGCACCAAGATCATGGTAATAGCCCAGCCACTTGCTATTCAGCGATGAGCCATGGTTTCACCAGCGTGATGATGGATGGCTCACTGGAGGCAGATGCTAAAACTCCAGCCAGCTTTGAATACAACGTTGATGTCACCCGCAAAGTCGTAGAAGTTGCCCACGCCATTGGTGTCAGCGTCGAAGGCGAACTCGGTTGCTTGGGTTCTTTGGAAACTGGCCAGGGCGAGGCGGAAGACGGTCATGGGTTTGAAGGTACATTGTCCCACGACCAGCTTTTGACTGACCCGGATGAAGCCGTTGACTTTGTGGAACAGACGGGTGTAGATGCCTTAGCTGTTGCTATTGGTACTAGCCACGGTGCTTACAAGTTCACCCGCAAACCGACTGGAGAAATTCTGGCTATTAGCCGGATTGAGGAAATTCACCGTCGTTTGCCTAACACCCACCTGGTAATGCATGGTTCCTCCTCCGTGCCTGAAGATCTACTTGCTTTGATCAACCAGTACGGCGGTAAGATTCCGGAAACCTATGGTGTGCCCTTAGAAGAAATTCAAAAAGGCATCAAGAGTGGCGTCCGTAAGGTGAATATTGACACAGATAACCGCTTGGCAATTACTGCTGCGGTACGTGAAGCTTTAGCCGCCAAGCCAGAAGAATTTGACCCCCGTCACTTCCTGAAGCCTTCTATCAAGTACATGCAGAAAGTTTGTGCTGAGCGCTACCAAGCTTTTGGCTCCGCTGGTAATGCTAGCAAGATCAAGCCAGTTAGCCTGGATGATTTTGCTGCTAAGTATGCCAAGGGTGAGTTGAGCACTGCCGCTAAGAAGGCTGTGACTGTCTAATTTTAAGTACCAGTGGGGGCAAGCACTTAGGTTCGCCCCTAAAAATTATCAGGTTAGCTTTTTAGCTGCCTGTTTTTTTTGTTATAGCGATTAGCAGTTAGCTTTTAGCAATTAGCTAATAGCCGTTCCCAGTGAGAGCAGCACTTCTGGGCGCATAGAGTTAAGGTCTATTGTCACTGTTGCCTTATGGCGACTGCTATATCTTCCTCAGAAATATCGGCAGGTTTGAAATTGGGGTTTGTCCCCACGACACTGAAGTCGGGGGCTTGAGACCTATAGGTTGATTTTGGTCAAACGAAAACCCGGTGTTGCAAGGAGGGCATCTGGCGGCGGACTTGCTCTAGACGAGCGGGTTTAATTTCGGCGATCGCAACTCCCGGTGTATCACCAGCATCGTCTAAGATGACACCCCAAGGATCGATAATCATGGCGTGACCGTGAGACTGGCGCAGGGCGTAGTGTTGACCAGTCTGCGCCGGGGCAATGACATAGCAAGTATTTTCAATTGCTCTGGCTTGCAGAAGGATTTGCCAGTGGTCTTTCCCGGTGTAGGCGGTGAAGGCGGCTGGGATGAATAAAATGTCTGCGCCCTTATATGCTAGGTGTCGGTAAAGTTCCGGGAAGCGAACGTCATAGCAGATGGAAAGTCCTAAAGTACCCAGATTTTCAGAAGGATAGACTGGGGGCATCTGTATCCCCGCCATAACGGTGCTAGATTCTTGATAGGTATTGCCATCGGGTAGGTTGACGTCAAATAGATGCACTTTCTCGTATCGGGCTAGTTCGGTGCCGCTGGGGTCGATGAGCAGGGCGGTGTTGTAGACCCTGTTGGTGTCCACGGGGACTGGGAATCCGCCCCCCAGGATGGTGATTTGAAAGCGCTGAGCCATTCTTTTGAGGAATTTTTCACTCGCTTGGGCGATCGCCTTGGCTTGACCTATTTTTTCCTCTTCTGCTCCCAAAAAGGAGAAATTTTCTGGCAGGCTTACTAACTCGGCACCGCGACGCACGGCAAGTTCTATTAATTCTTCTGCCTGAACCAAGTTTCTTTCCAGTTCAGGCTGGCTGGTCATTTGAATAGCAGCGGCGAGATAGGATTTCATGAGTTCAGCTGATGTGCGGGACAGACTATACAGAATATTAGGACTTACGCAACTGATTCAAGGGTAGTCGGCTTCTAACAGGAAATAATCAGGGGATAAGGGTAGGTTTTCCGAACCTCAAATTCCTCACACAGCCCTTATCTACCGTCGATCTCGGTAAGTTCTGAATAGATCTTTCCCTGAAACCTGCGTAAGTTAAAAACAATCGGCTTTTTTTGTTCCCAAGCTGGCCTAACTGTTGCGCGTGCAGCGTAGGCAAACCCTTCCGGAAAAAGTTTTCTGAAGGGTAGGGTAGCTACTGTGGCTTTGCGAATCACTGCGGAGCTTAACTTAATGCTTGCCCCATGAATGAGCGCGATCACCTAGTAGTCGCTTTCCCCTAGGGTAGCGCGATGTCATTATTCGCTGTTACTGGGTTTTTACAGACCTACCTTTTGGTAGATGATGCTATTTTACAGCCGTCTGCCGCCGAAAAGCTGCCCCTTGGCATTTCTCAGCCTTTTCCAGAGCGACCTGCTGATACGTCAGGAAAATAACCGCTACTTAAAAATTAATATCCTCTATCTTCCATAAAAAATATTTGCATCCGCCTTTAGGTATACTTGGCAAAACTGCGATCGCAACGGAAGTGCAGGCATGAACCAATTAGACTTAGAACAAGAAATCGGAAAGATGGCCAGGGCGATGATGACACGTAACACGCAGATTGGAGACGCTCTCATCGCCCATCTCAGAACCCAGTTCACCCATGAAGAGGTAGCTGGTCTGGTGCTGGTAAGTCTCGAACGTCTAATCTGGTTTGACAGTGAGTTATTTTTATGGACTATACAAAATTTCATTCCTGCCGATGTTGTGCAGGAAATCCGCAGAATCACTTCCGTTGCCATCTATAAGCAGTTGATTGGCAAGAAATTCATGCCAGGGAAGGACTTTAGTGTTGATGCAGATGGAAAACTGCTACTGAATGACAAAGCTAAAAAAGCTATATTACCTAACCTGCAATCGAGTCAACCCTCCCGCGCTGGGTTAACCTAAAGCACGATCAGGCGTAAGGCTTATGCGCCTGATCGCGCGTGTTGCACTGTGGAGTAGTAGGTATTTGTCAACTGGTAGATAACCAAATCACAGACTTTTGTGACTAGAATCACTCCCAAGGAGGATTTATGTTATACCTATAGATAGGTATTCAATGATTCCTACTAGGTTATATGTCGCAGACAGCCCTCATCCGCAAACCAATTTTTCAACCTACTCAAATACTGAATCAGCTACAGAGTGGGCAGATCCTTAAGGTTGAGGGCGATCGCGGCAGCGCTTTGATCCTCTGTCATCCCCATCATGCAGAGTTGGCAGGGCCAGGGGCGGCAGTCGGCGGTATGTTCGATCTCCATTGCTCTAGGATCATTCCCATCGGCAAGGTCTCAATGGTTTATCTTGAATCTAGTGCAGAGCGGCAGCAAGCTTATGCTACGCGGGAGCAATGGATTCGCCTTACTCAAAAAGCAATGGAGAGTTATGTACCGCTGCAACGTGCCAGAACCCTTTTGCTTCTGCTAGAGAAATACTTCAACGCGGAAACAGTTAGCAGGCTTCCCGATGAAATTTTGGCTCAGTTGGTAGGAGTTTTGCCAAAAACGCTGCGGATGGCACGTCCTCGACCTACTCAGTCTCAATCGGGAAATCTAAAGCAAGATTTACAACTGGTAACAGCCTAAAATTTTACTCTTTACTCAATACAATTAGTTCAGAGCTAGTAGCGTTGTGCCAATGACATCGACGCTTACAAGCGTACAAGTAGAGCGCGGGACTTCCCGCCTACTCATAAAAAAACTGATCTTTATTTACTGGGGAGCAACAGCACCCCAGCTGGTTGATGAACGTGGAGTTAGATCAACTTAACGGCTTTGAGGCCGAAAAACAACGCTAAAGCTACGCCAAAGGCACCACCTAACAACAAAAAGTAAGCAATTACTCCAGACATTACGTTTCTCCGCTAGAACTATCCTGGGAATATTAAAACATCCAGTGGGTTAGAATACAGCCCACGGGCGCTTGTTTATTGGGTTTTGCTATGGATTCTGTCATTCGTGTGGAGTTGCCTTCTGAGTCTTACGATATTGCTATCGCAGGCTGCGGCCCTTCGGCCATCCCATCTGGAAGTTTAGACCAACTGGGCGCAAACTGTAGCCGTCTGAATCTAGGTAAGAAAGTCCTGGTTGTATCTAACCCGGCTATTTTTAAGAATTATGGTGAACGGGCGATCGCTTCCCTCAACTCAGCTGGGTTTGAGGTGACTAGCTGTATCCTCCCCGCTGGTGAGCAATATAAAACCCTCACCTCTATACAAAAAATCTACAACGCAGCTTTGGAAAACCGCCTAGAGCGCTCCTCAACAATGGTGGCGTTGGGTGGTGGCGTGATTGGGGATATGACTGGCTTTGCAGCAGCTACCTGGCTGCGGGGGATTAATTTTGTACAAGTTCCTACAACTTTATTGGCAATGGTAGATGCCTCGATTGGGGGCAAAACCGGGGTGAATCATCCTCAGGGTAAAAATTTAATCGGGGCGTTCTATCAACCGCGACTGGTTTTAATTGATCCGCAGGTGTTGAAAACTTTGCCAGTGCGGGAGTTTCGCGCTGGGATGGCTGAAGTGATTAAGTATGGCGTTATCTGGGATGCCCACTTGTTTGCCCAGATGGAGAAATGTAAGCGCCTAGATCAGATGCGCTACTTAGATGAGGGATTATTGCCAGAAATCCTAAATAGATCTTGCCAAGCTAAAGCTGATGTTGTTGGTAAAGATGAAAAAGAAGCTGGGCTGCGAGCCATCCTCAACTATGGTCACACGATTGGTCATGCTGTGGAAAGCTTGACGGGTTATCGCATAGTTAATCATGGTGAAGCGGTTGCTATTGGCATGGTAGCAGCAGGTGCGATCGCTGTTAATCTCCAGCTTTGGGATCAGGAAGCTGCCGAACGTCAGGATGCTTTAATTAAAAAAGCTGGTTTACCTACTCAGTTGCCAGCTGGGATAGATATTGAAGCAATTATAGATGCTTTACAAGCTGATAAGAAGGTAAAGGCGGGTAAGGTGCGATTTATTTTACCCACCCAGATTGGTGCGGTAACAATTACTGACCAAGTGCCAGCGGATGTGATTCGGCAAGTGCTGCGGCAAATGCAGACTTAATTATCCCAACTTTGTCTTCTTAAAAAAGTGCTACGCGCTAGCCTTGGGCGATCACCACTTATAAGCTGTGAGGCATTTAAGAAAGCACATTAAGATCGCAGGAGAGCAAGAGTTTTGAGTTAATCGGTATGAATGAAGCCGTAGGGATTTGATATAAAGGCTTTAAGTTTTGTGCTACGCCTAAAAGACTTCTCCATGGCTAAAGACAGGGATTTCAGGCCCCATGCGGAGCTATTAATTCTTAACTTTTAATTCAAAACTCATAACTCAAAATTTAAAACTCATAACTGGAGCGAAGCGATGACAGAGACCTCGAACCTGAACCAAACGTTGGAACATCCCTATCGCCCTCAGTGGCTTCGCCTTGTCAACTGGGCGGGTAGCACACTCAGGCGAAGCGGTGTACCCATAGCTAACCTTTCAGAAGAATCGCTGTTGTCAGCCGCACAACGCCAAACCAAATTATCTGATTGGGGCGATGAAAGTTTTCGGGTTCCTTTAAGGATACTACTTGCATCTTTAGAGAAAGAAGCCAATCTCAGCTTTGTCGGTCGATATCTGCTTCAGCAGTACTTAATCCGCCTGCTAGTGAATAGGTTGCGTATCCAGGACGATCTCAAAAGGCACCCGGAAATCTTACAAGTGCCTATTGTAAAACCGCTGTTCGTGATTGGATTACCTCGGACTGGCACCACCTTTCTGCATAATTTGTTGTCTCAAGATCCCTCAAGTCGATGGCTGCATTTATGGGAATTATTTAGTCCTTCGCCCCCGCCTGATTACCAAACGCGCGAAACCGACCCCCGAATCCAGGACGCCGAAAAATTGGTCAAGCGATATAACTATCTAGCACCAAAGTTTGCCTCCGCACATTACTTAAATCCAAAAGGGCCTGAGGAATGCAATAACCTGTTTGAACATGAGTTTGTGAGCCTGCTTTTTGAATTTAGGGCTAACATACCAAGCTACACGGAATGGCTGGCAGCACATGACATGGTTGCCCCCTATAGGTACTATCGACAACAGCTACAACTCTTGGCGTGGCGATACCCAGGCGACCACTGGGCGCTAAAAGCACCCGCACACCTCTTTAGCATGGATGCACTGCTGGCCGTTTTTCCAGATGCCTGCATCGTTCAGACACACCGCGATCCCCTGAAAGTGCTGCCCTCTATATGCAGTTTGAATGCTATGGCGCGTGGAATTTATACCGACCAGGTGGATCTCACAGGTGTGGGCGAACACTGGCTTAATCGGTTAGCAAATGCAATTGAGCGTGCGATGCAAGCACGGGACTCCGCCGACCCTGCCCGATTTTATGATGTGAACTATGGTGCCCTCGTGCAAGATCCAATTGGTACGGTACGTCAGATATATGAATATTTTGGGTATAACTTCAATACTCAGATGGAGGAGAATATAAACAAATGGATAGCCCAGAACCCACAGCACAAACACGGCATCCATAAATATTCTTTGAAGCAGTTTGGGCTAGATGCAAGGGTGGTGAATCAGCGATTTGCAAGATATCGCCAGAGGTTCAACATCTAAACAAAACACAATTAAGGCAGATACCCAACCTAATAATTGTAGGGGCATGGATCAGTGCCCCTACACAACTTACCAATCAATCTACCTTTTGATGATCTCTAGGGAGCCGCTGTTAGAGGTGCTTAGAGAACCGTAGCTGGACAGATTGGCAATCAAATTTTTCCCATCCGCAGTGACGCTGCCTGATACTTGTGAGTCACGGTAAGCACCGATGTACCGGGAATTTGAGATGTAGCCAGAACCTTGGAAGTGGGAATGGCTGTTGCCACGGTATGTATCGCCCGTTCCTGTCCACGTCAAGTCTACATTTACGGTTTTGGTTGTGCCTGATGAACCGTCTGGCAAGTACTCATTGACTGTAAAGGTGCCTTTTAAATTGGCTGAGTTCAGCTGGTTGGTAGTGAAGGTTGCGTCTGAACTAGATCCATAACTATACGATCCCACTCCCGTGCAGAAGTTGTAGTTGGAATAGTATATTTCTGCATATTTCTGAGAAGTGGGAGCGCCGGGAGCATTTCTAGTAACGTTGTCGCCTGCATAAACATAGACGCTGTTGGAATTGCACTCGTCATATTGGTAAAACCCAGCATTAGCACTTTGTCCCTTTACCTGATACTTATAGCTAGTAGCAGCCATTGCAGGAAGGCTGAGGCTTAGTACAGCTAAGGTCGCTCCAAAGATAGCTCTTTTCATGGTAGTCTCCTTCAGTGTTTTTACTTAAGTAGTTTCCACATAGATTGAAGAGATACTCGCCCAAAAAGTTCCTAGCTAACTTAAATAATTTCTAGATAATGCTTAAAGTTCAGCTTTAACGAAGTGAATTATATACGTTTGTAATGATTGAAGCTTTTCACGGAATTTAGTAGTTATTTATACAGTAAATTCCGCAATAACCCATTTAAAGTGTGTCCACACTCTTCAGGACTTGTCATTACCCACATTTACTTCACAGGAAATGCAGATTTGGGGAGTTTCCCCTCAAGGCTGCTTTCGCTGGGACAAGATTAGGGGCACAGCAGTGCTGTGCTTGTTATAGCAGTGGACACATTGCTGAGGACAAACGAACTTTGGTCAAGACGTTCCATCGGAACGTCTAAATTCATATATGTCCTAACTGTCTTGGCGATTGCTATAATTACTTTTGGTTTTTTCTAAATCTGTATAGTTAGACGAAGTTTATGCAGCCACAGAATGAAGTCTGTGGACAGCAGGAGAATTGACTCGACAAGCGGCTTGTTTGTTCCTTACTCTTCCACTCGATAGCCTAACTCTGCCAGACGGAGGCGGGACTGACGCCATTTAGGCTGAACTTTAACAAATAGTTCCAGATAAACTTTCCCAGCGATTAATTTCTGCATTTGTTCGCGGGCAGCACTACCGATCGCTTTAAGCATACTGCCACCTTTACCAATCAAAATTCCTTTTTGGGAATCTCGTTCGATGTAAATTGTGGCAAGAACACGGGTAATTTTGGGGTCTTCCTCTACTTTGTCAATCGTGATGGCTACTGAGTGAGGAATTTCTTCGCGAGTCATCAGTAAAATTTGTTCTCGGATTAATTCCCCCATAATAAAACGTTCTGGCTGATCGGTTACTAAGTCGGGGGGGTAGTAATAAGGACCAAGTTCTAGGTTATCAATTAATACCTGTTGTAAAGATTGCAGCCCTTCGTCAGTGAGTGCGGAGAATTTCACCACCTGCCAGTTATAGGATGCAGCTAACTTGGCATAACTGTCATCCAGAGGTTGGAAATTTGGGGGTTGTTGGTCTATTTTGTTTAGCCCTAAGATGATTGGCGTCTTGGTATCGGTAAGCAGATCTACAATAAAGCGATCGCCTCCTCCAGCTTCCACCGAACCATCCACAACAAACAGCAGCACGTCCACTGACTCAATAGCAATCCGGGCATTTTTTACCAGCACTTCCCCTAGTTTGTGGTGAGGTTTGTGAATACCTGGAGTATCGACAAAAATTAGCTGTGCTTCTGGCGTTGTCAGGATACCCCGCAGGCGATTGCGTGTTGTCTGTGCTACTGGCGAAGTGATAGCAATTTTTTGCCCCACCATCTGATTCATCAAAGTGGACTTGCCAACGTTGGGGCGTCCGATGATGCCGATAAAGCCAGATTTAAACCCCTGCGGCGGTTTGGGGATGCTAAATCCAACTGATTCATCTAGGCTATTTAGTGCTGAGTCTGTATCGCGGTCATCTTCCATGCTGTATCTGTAATAATTTATAAAAGCTTCAAGAAGTTAATCTCTCTGTCATTTTGAACTTTCATGACCAAACAGTTTTGGTTCAATCCTCGCCTCAAGGTTAGCGAAAAAGTCCTAAGTTAAGTTCAAGTCCATGCTTGATCGCCAGAGTGGGTGAAGTCATTCGATTTTGGATTTTGGATTGTCCTCACGGTACCGAAGTCAGGGGCTTGATGCCTTTTTTGTTTTTGGTCAATCTAAAATCTATTGACTATTTACCTCCATAATTGATAGTACATATTCTGCTTGGTTGACCGCATGGTTCGTTGAAACATCAAACAATAAACCCCCTTGCTCTGCACAGACATCTATCAAAGTGGGTAATTCTCCAACCTTATTGAAACTGAGGATTTGGTAAAGTCTCTGCCCAGCTTTTACCGAACTTCCTACTTGGATTCTGGATTGAATCATACCACCAGAGGGCGCATAGTACTTTTTGATCTGATTTTTGGGTGTGAAAGCTACTTCCTGGGTTGCCGTTTCTGGTAAAGGAAAGCCTGGTAGTTTCAAGATGCCTTTTTGTACCAAATAGTTTTTGATACCACGTACACCTTTTTCCACTGACTCTGGATTCATTTGCATTCCAGAACCAAGTTCTAGCGTCCATGACTCTACATCAAATCTAATTTCTTTGCCCAACTCTATAAGCTTATCCTCCAGAGCTAACCAAGGCTTCAAGAATGCCTCATCGAAGGCATCACCATCATATTCAGTCATGTCATTCATTAATATCCCATAGTCAAGAAGAAAAAATTTAGCGCTGGCTTCTCGACTGCGGAAGCAATACAAATAGTCTAGAGATTGATTGCTGGAACTATGCACGTCAATTACATAGTTTGCATCTAGACATAAAGATTGCAGATGAGAACGATAATGTTCGCTCAGAGGTACTCCACTAGGAGCATTGATTTTCTCTAATTGCTTTTCAAAGCTTTCCTGAATTAGTTGAAGATAGTTTTTTCTGATCTCATATGGATCGAGATGAATTTGAGATTTAGCAAATGCTGCTAAATAATTACACTCTTTTTCATAATCCCAGAAGATGCGGTTCCAGTCTTTGCCATCGTAAACGTTGTACCGACCTGTGGAAAAATGATGAGTACGCTGGTTGGTGCTGATGGGATTGCAAACAGGTACAAGCCATATTTCCCCAAATAGCTGAGCGTCATCCAGAGTTATTAAAAACTCAACTAGCTGGTGAATCACAGCATTACCCACAATTTCAGCGCCGTGTAGGTTTGCTTGCAGATATGCTTTTTTGCCGGGTTGAGTGCCAGTAAATTTGTAAAATTGGAGCGAGAGATGATCGCCTGAAGCAACTTGGATGAGAGGAATCGTAGAAATAGTGGGAATCATTGGGGGTTTAATCGACAAACATGAAACTAAAAATTTTAGCTAGCGCCGCTTGGGTTAGCATCATTTGTTCTGCTTGTTCAGGTGATAGTCATTGTGCCACTGGGGCGATCGCCCAGATAGCTGGTGAGTATGCAGCAGCCGGACAAGATGACAAGGCATTGCAAGTAGCCCAGACAATAGACAATTCCTCTCACAAAGTCAATGTATTGAGGGCGTTGGCAAAGCCTACCGTAGGTATCGCCCGCAACAATCTAAAGGCGGGACATCCGGATAGAGCCATTGAGATATTATCCGAAGCGATTCAGGTTGCCAATACGATAGAGGATGCTGATGACAAAGCTAACCTGTTGGAGGACATAGCTGCCGAGTATAGGAAAGTTAGGCAAAAGGATAAAGCTGCTGAAATATCAGCCCAAGCCTTACAGGTAGCTGAAACAATATCTTATCCTCCTGTCAAAGACATTGTGTTGCAAAGGATTGCTATCGATTATGCAAGAATTGGGCAATACAGCCAAGCGTTACAGGTAGTTAACAATATCTTGGATGATGTTATCAAAGCAAGTACCTTAGGCAGAATAGCCATTGAGTATGCAAAAACGGGGCAATATGACCGAGCTTTCCAATTAGCCAACACAATAGAAGTAAATGCCTCCAAAGCCAGGGCATTGAGTGAAATAGCGAAGAAGGCTGGAAAATACGACCAAGCCTTACAGGTAATCAACAGTATTGAGGATGCTGATGATAAAGCGAGTCAACTGACTAATTTAGCCAGCCTGTACGTCAAAGGGGGCAAGAAAAAGCAAGCAGATGAGATATTATTTCAGTCGCTACAAGCAGCTAATACAGTAGATGAGAGCGATGACAAAGCCGTTCAATTGACTAATATAGCCACTGTCTATCGGGAAGCGGGACAAAAACAACAAGCGGCTGAGATTATTTCCGAGGCGCTACGAGTAGCCAAGACAATAGAGGATTCCCCTCGTCAATTCGCTCAATTGACGAACATAGCCACTGTCTATCGGGAAGCGGGACAAACCGAGCAAACCGTTGCCGTATTATCCTACACACTTCAGGTTAGCCAAACGATAGAAAAGGCCGATGAAAAAGCCCGTCAGTTAATTGAGATAGCAGTTAACTACGCCAAAGCTAAAGAATACCACCAAGCTATGCAGGTAGCCAATGCAATAGAGGATGCTAATGAGAAAGTTAAAGCTTTGATGGGGATAGCTAACCAGTATGGGCAAGCAAGGAAAGAGGAGAGAGTTAAAGAGGTATTATCCCAAGCGCTTCAGGTAAGCGAGACAATAAAGGATACCAATGACAAAGCTGGCAGATTGGCTGAGATAGCGATCGCCTATGCCCAAGCAAAACAATACGATCGCGCCCTAGAGATAGCGGCAACGATTCCAACTATAAAGGATGAGTCTCCTAAAGCCAATGCGCTAGCGAGTATAGCTGCTCAATATAACTCAACTGGAAAGAAGGATAAAGCTCTGGAAATATTATCCCAAGCCCTTGAGGCTGCTAAAACTACAAACTGTCCTATGTAGAGGCGCTAACTTGGGATTGTTAGTAGTTAGTAGTTATAGCAATTAGCAATTAGCTTTTAGCAACTAGGCAGTTATAGCAGCCGATCTGGGTGTATGGAAGCGAGGTCGGCGGAATGTTGAATATTAAGTTTGAATTAAAAACTTCTTCAAAACTCAAAACTCAAAACTCAAAACTCAAAACTATTTTAAGTTCCCGGCAATGTACGCAGACGCTCATCGAGATGGGTGCGGTCAGCCAAGGCATGAAGTAACGGGCCATGAGAGCCAAATTCCACTATACTGACAGAACCAACTGGGCATCCGAGGCGATAGCGGAAGCGCCCCACATCAACTCCCAGCAAGCTGCACAGCATAATCCGGATGGTGGCTTTGTGGGAAACAATCAAAACGTTACCTGTAGAGTACTGCTGCTTAATTTCTTCAATCACCTGCAAGGCGCGAGATGCGATCGCCACCGCTAATTCTCCTTCAGTCGGTGGATACCAAGCGGGATCGGCTGACCAGCGAATGTAATCATCGTGATAGTCACGGGCTACAGTTTCTACAGTTTCACCTTCCCACTTGCCATAGCTAATTTCTTTCAAGCCGTCTCGCAGTTCCATCTGCATTCCTAGCGCATCGCGTAGAGGTTGCGCTGTGGCGATAGTTCGCTGCATGGGACTAGAAAAGATAGCTGTCCAGGGTGTAGAACGGTAGGCAGCAGCAAAAGCTTGTGCCATCTCCAGACCCTCTGGAGTTAATTCTGGGTCAAGGGCACCACAGAATACATTTTCGCGGCTGCGGGCGGTTTGTCCGTGGCGGAGGAAATAAAGCTTTAGGCTCAAAGTCGTGTTTCTCTTGCTGTTCTCCACGCTCAATTGTAGAGGGAGTAGGGAATATGCGATCGCACTTTTACACCCTGCAGCTATTCCAGCACATTAGCAACATTTCTTGATGAGTCGTACCATCCGCTGTAGCACAATAGCCAGGGCACATCAGCATACTGCTGGGGCAAAAAAAGGGACGCAGACGAAGCTTTAGGACGTAGCTGAGGGGGCTTTAGCTCAAGAAAGCAATTTTCCCTATAAAAGCAAGATATTACCTATATTCTTACTCAAATTACTTCGCTTACAAACATCTAGCTACTTCTACAAAAAAATTAAAATATTAAATAATAAAAGTTATAGCTATTGAATCTTAGTTTCGGCTAAAAATTGCTCTATAAAGTATATTGGGCGTAATAGCTGCAATTTGATGAACTTTTTGAACAATTAAGCTGTCTAAAAAAATAGTTTCATAATAGATGCCATCAGCAAATATGAAGCCAGCCTGGAATGCCTTGCTCATCACTCTCGGCAGCGTTATGCCCCTAAGCCTCGTACTGCTGCCAACTTTCCCATCAATGGCTCAAGTGCAGGGGGTAGAAAGCCCAGCCCCTAACACGGCGGAAAAGCCAACAACACTAAATCTTATAGGGCAAGACGGAACCGTTGAACTGGTGAAGTACCGCAAAACTCTGGTGATTCCGGGAATTACGCCAGTGTCAGGCGGTGCTGTTTTAGCAGAGTCCCAAAACACAACATCTCAAGCCCCAACTCTGGTGATTCCGGAAATTACTCCGGTGTCTGGTCAAGATGTTCCCCAAACAAATACAGGCGTTGCAGCATCCAGCCCGGAAGCGACCGATACTAAGGAAACAACTACAACAACCAGTCCCTCATCTACTGACAAGCCAGAAACAACCCCAGCTAAAGATAAAGATACAGAAGCGGCACCTAGTCCAGAAGAAATTGCCAAGCAGCAGAAGCTAATCGAAGCAGATAGGCTGTATATGGGGGGACAATTCGCCGCAGCCGAGCAGTTGTACCGACAAGTCAAAACCCCCTTCTCACAAGCCGCATCGACGATGAGCGAGCGCCGAGATCCGATTACCGATCCTGCAAAGCTGGCACCGGCGGGGCAGGCTTACTGGCGTATGGCTAATGCGGGTTTGGCACAGAATTTGGAATCCAAAATCTTCGTACCGCTCCAGTTATTAGTCGAAAAGTATCCGGAATTTATTCCTGGTCAATTGCAGTACGCCCAGGCACTAAAAGATTACAAGCGTGGTGAAGAAGCTATCCAAGTATTAGAGCGAGCAACAACACTATATCCGAATCAGCCAGATTTATTAAAAGCAAAAATTGCGGCGCTAAGGGAATCGAAACAGTGGTTGGAAGCTTCGCTGGCAGCGCGTCAATTTGCCCTGCTTAACCCAGATCGTCCGGAGGCTGAAGAATTTGCCAAAATTGCAGATGAGAATCTAGAACGGTACCAATCGTATCTTCGGGCAGAGCTGAGAGGCAATACCATTGCCAACGTACTCACTGGGGCAGTGGGTTATGCCCTCACCGGCAGTTTATTTGGTCCTTTTACAGCGATACAATCGACAGCAATGCTGTTGCGTGGGGAATCAGCGGTAGGAGAGCGCATAGCTGACAGAGCCAAACGGCAGTTGGAATTGGTAGAAGACCCAGAAACCGTGGAGTACGTACGGGAATTGGGAAACAAACTGGCGACAGTTGCCGGTCGCAATGATTTTGAATACGAGTTTTATGTGATAAACGACGAAGATCTCAATGCTTTTGCCCTCCCTGGGGGTAAGGTGTTTGTGAATGCTGGTGCAATTCTCAAGACGGACTCAGAGGCGGAATTAGCAGGTTTAATGGCTCATGAATTATCCCATGCTGTCTTATCTCATGGGTTTCAACTGGCTACGCAGGGAAATTTAACCGCTAACGTGACGCAATATATCCCTTATGGAGGCACCCTCGCCAATCTCGTAGTTCTCGACTACAGCCGTGATATGGAACGTCAGGCAGATATTCTCGGTACGCGCCTTCTGGTTTCTACCGGCTACGCGGCAGATGGAATGCGTAACCTGATGCTGAACCTTGAAGAGCAAGAGCGCGATCGCCCAGTGTTTAGTTGGTTGTCATCCCACCCAGTCACCAACGATCGGGTTGAGTATCTAGAAAATTTGATTGAGCGCAACGGCTACAATCGTTACACCTATGAGGGGGTAGCGCGGCACGCCCAAATCAAGGCACGGTTGAAAAAACTCCTAGAGGAGCAGAAAGAGAAAGAGGAGAAGGAAAGGGAAGAGGAAAAAGCTGGGCGCAAAGACTAAAGCCTGGGGCTAAATTAGCCAAGCTACGGATGCAGGCTTGAACAAACTCTAAGAGCCGATCTTTCTTGCATCCGTTTCAGCGACTCAATACCTACTGGTATCTGTGTTCATCTGTGTTTATCTGTGGTTAAAAATATCTTAAAACCACTTTTCGGATAGATTCTTAGTGGAGATGACAATGCAGCGAGTACTGGAACCAGAAGTCATGGACAGCTGGGAAGAGGCTGTTGAGTATGACGCGATGGATTTCACGGAAGTTAATAGCGACTTTGCCCAAAGAGCGATCGCGCTTAGCGCACGCTTCGCGAACGCGCTAGGAATATCTGCGGCAAAAGTTCTGGACGCTGGTACTGGTAACGCTCGCATCCCCATTTTAATTTGCCAACAGTGCCCTCATTGGCAAATTACTGGCATTGACATGGCACAATCAATGTTACAAGTTGGCTTAAAGAATGTTGAGCAGGCAAAATTACAACAACAGATTTCGCTGGAACTAGTCGATGCTAAGCAACTACCTTATCTTGATGGGCAGTTTGATCTGGTTATCTCCAATAGTCTTGTCCACCATTTGCCAGATCCGCTGCCCTTCTTCCGGGAACTCAAGCGTGTACTTAAACACAACGGTGCTATCCTCATCCGGGATTTAATACGACCCGCTAGTGAGAAAATTATGACGGCGCTGGTTGATAGTATTGGTGCTGAGTATGACGCTCACCAAAAGCTATTATTTCACAATTCTCTTCACGCGGCATTTACCCTAGATGAAATTAAACAACTAGTAGATAAGGCGGGTTTAGAGGGTGTTAAAGTTTATCAATCTTCGGATAGGCATTGGACAGCGGAGCGATGGGGGAGTGATTGAGTGCGTTGCCCTTGTTTATGTCAAAACTGTGATACATAGCGCTCTCAGCCCCTGGATGCCATTGATCCGAATGAACTTAATCTTTAAAATTTAGATAAAAATTTTAAATTTATATCCTTGGGTAGATCAGATATTTAGAGTTTATAGGTATGGTTTACAAGAATAAAAATTCATCGTTACGTTATCTATGACTTCAAAGCTTGGGCGCTCAAACTTTTTAGCAGTTAGTATTTTCTCTACGATTGCTGTCACCTCACAATTATTATTAGGTATACCCGGTAATGCTCAGAGTCAAATAGCTCAAGAGACTCCGATGCCAATACCTAGCCCAATAAATAGTCCACAGTTAGAGCCGATCCCTACATCAACGTCTGATATATACTCATTTGTTACAACGCTTACAGGAGCAGCTGAGGTGCCTAGAGGAGATCGTGATGGCAGAGGTTATGCGTGGGTCACAATTCTTAGGCAAGAGAATAAACTCTGCTACAAAGTAGCTTTTTCTGGCTTAGGAACTGTCACAGCGGCTCACATTCAGCAAGGTCGGGCTGGCGTTAATGGTCCTGTTGTATTACCTTTAAATAAGCCTTCAAGAGGTCCTGCAAATAAATGTTTATTTGTGAAGCCAGAGCTATTGCAGAGCATCATTAATCAACCTTCAAACTTCTATGTTAACGTTCGTACTCGCGGCTATCCCAATGGAGCAATAAGAGGTCAGCTGGTAAATAAAATTACTCCTGCCGCAGTCACAAATCCGCTTTAGTATTACAGTCTCTTGAAAAGAGAACATCTTTACGGCGTGAAATTTGGTTTAAGCCTCGTCCCATTCTTTGGGCGAGGTGAATTCTTTAACCGTTTGACCGCCCTTTAGCGCGATCGCATCTCCTATGTGCGATCGCTTTCCTGTAGAGTACGCAACTTATAGCAGATAAAGAGAGAAAAGAAGCGATCGCCTCATGTAAGTTGAAATGCTCTAATGAAGAACTTTAGCAACGAAAGGTGGTGGATTTCGATCAAACTCTGCTTGAGCTTTAATGGTGTACTCTAACCAATCATCGACATACTTTCCTATTGTTTCCTTATTTTGCAGATAATACAGAATTGTGGCATAAACATGCTCTAGTGTTACTGTGTGGAATTGTTGGCTAACTTCCTCTGGAGTCTTACCACGATGAATATATTCGTAGAGAATATGCTCAATGCCAATGGGCGTACCTTTAACCCGAATATCCTCTGGAGTCAGAAAGTCAAAATAATCTTCTAGTTGCATTGTTATTAATCCTCCTACTTGACTAATTTTCAGCATTCAGCCAAGGCGATCGCTCCTCACTTCGGATGCCTAAAGGAAGCGCGATCGCACTTTTGTAAGACAGGTTGACGAAATCCTATTGGCAGCAGTGGCAGCGGATGCCTGTAGCAGATGTAGCGGATGGGCTATCTGTAGAACTCACAGATAACTTATCCGTTACATCCGTTATCCTATCCGTTGCCAACCTCAACCAATACAGGCGCTTACCAAAATACTGAATACACCAACCACCCTAACCCCAGCCCTAGCCAAGAAGTTCCAGCCAAAATTAGAAAAGTGTGAAACTTGCTGAAGGAATTGTGTAACTTTTCTGTAGCCGAAGCCAAAGCCCAAGCCAACGCTTGAGCCGAAGCCGAAGCCGAAGTCCAAGCCCAAGCCGAAGCCCAAGACAAAGTCGCAGCCGAAGCCCAAGCCGAAGCCGAAGCCCAAGCCGAAGCCCAAGCCCAAGCCCAAACCGAAGCCGAAGCCGAAGCCCAAGCCGAAGCCGAAACCCAAGCCGAAGCCGAAGCCCAAACCCAAGCCCAAACCCAAGCCAAAGCCGAATCCCAAGCCAAAGCCCAAGTCAAGAGCCAGCCTTGAAATCCGTAGATTAGTAAGACTATTGTTAGCCGAACCCAAGGAATAATTATTGCTTGTTGCTGTGGGGAATTACCTGCTTGATTACGTGGTGATGGAACAGTGGGAGCCACTGGAGTTGGTTGCTGTTGAACTTGCCGCTGCGGGGAAACGCTTATTTCGGTAGTTTGTCTTTGAATACTGGGATTTACTGAAACATTTTTCACCCCCAGCAATTCCAACCATTCCTGCATTGACTGAGGGCGTTCTTGTGCCTGAAACGCCATCCCTTTAAGAATCGCCTGATTTACCTTCTTACTGATACTAGGATTGAGCTGCTTCGGTGACTCCAACGGCGTGTTTGCAGCTCTGACTGGGGCAGGCACTGGCAGTGTCTTAGTTAGCATGAAATACAGCGTTGCTGCCAAAGCATAAACATCAGTATAAGCACCCCGTTTGGCTAGTTGGTCATACTGCTCAATCGGGGCAAAGCAATGAGATAAAAATGCTGTTTGAGTCTGCGTCAAATCCGCTGTAAATTTACGGGCAATGCCAAAGTCAATTAAGACGGCTCCAGAGCCATCAGTGCGTAACATGATATTGGTTGGCTTCACACCTCGATGCAGCAAGTTATTATTGTGAACTACTGTCAGTGCATCACCAATCTGGTGGATGTAGCGCAGTGCTTCCGCTTCTGGCAAGACGCCCCGATTCACCACTCGATTTGCTAAATCTTCCCCAGCGATGTATTCCATCACCATGCAGCATAGCGCACCCTCTTGGATCAACTCCTCAATTTGCACAATATGAGGATGAGTGCATTTTGCTAACCGTAGCGCTTCGTTGAGGAAATCTTGCTGAAATTTGGCAAAATCAGGTCTGCGTTGCACTGTCTCATTCAGAGTTTTGATGACAACGCGCTGCCCGTTTTGCTCTCTGGCAAGATAGGTGATACCAAATCCACCCTCTCCCAGTTCTTTTTCAATGGTGTACTTGCCGCTCTGCAACCTTTGCCCCGGTGTCCAAGTCATTGCTAAGGGCCCTAATCCGCTTGCGTTAATTTTGGCACAACAAAGAAATGAATATAGGATTTATGCAAATAATCCCGCAGGCTAAAGCCTGGGGCTATACGAACGAAGCCTGCCTACGCAGGCTAGGGAAAGCAGAGATGTCTTCAAATAATCCCGCAGGCTAAAGCCTGGGGCTACACGAATGAAGCCTGCCTACGCAGGCTAAAGAAAGCAGAGATGTCTTCAGTCCGCGTCGGCGGACTTGGTACGTGTAGCCGCGCCTTTAGGCGTTAGGCTACTTTTGTTACACCTATATTTCGGTAGATGTTAAAACGCTCTCTCACCCACAGTTTTACAACCTGTGCAGACAAACTAGTTTCCTTTAGCCGCACATCTGGGCGTCAGGCTTGGTTTATCTTCTTGGTTGCCTTTAGCCTGACAATTACCATATGGTTGCCAACGGCATCTTACTCTCAGACAGCGTTGAACGACATTCAAGGGCATTGGGCGCAACCGTGCATACAACAATTAGTGCAGCGGCAGATTATCAGCGGCTACCCGGATGGGACTTTTAAGCCCAATTCCTCGGTGACGAGAGCAGAGTTTGCAGTTTTGGCGGGGAAGGCTTTTCCTAATGCACCTGTAGTTCGCAGCGGCAGTAATTTTGCTGATATTCCGTCTAACTACTGGGCTAAAGATGCGATCGCGCGTGCTTATCGAGCCGGATTTCTCTCTGGTTATCCCGGTCAGATGTTTAAGCCCAACGAAAAAATTCCCCGCGTGCAGGTGTTAGTATCTTTGGCAAGTGGGTTAAAATATTCTCCCGCTCAGCCTGTCGCTGGTACTTTGAATGCGGCTTTTGCGGATGCTTCAGCAATTCCTGACTATGGACGAAATGCGATCGCAGCTGCAACAGAAAAACAGCTAGTCGTCAATTACCCTAATGTCCGCACCCTCAATCCCAACCAGCAGGCAACTCGTGGCGAAGTCGCGGCTTTTATTTGTCAAGCCCTAGGAAATTCTGGAGTTGTACCTTCCCAGTACATTGCGAAAGTAGGGACGCCAGCAACTCAAGCCAAAGAGATCCGGGGTGTATGGCTCACCAATATTGATAGTGATGTACTGTTTAATAGCGATCGCCTCTCTGCTGGGGTGCAACGCCTTGACGAGCTGAACTTCAACACCCTCTATCCCGCCGTCTGGAATTGCAGTTACACTCTCTACCCCAGTGCTGTAGCAGAACGGGTTATTGGGCGAAGCGTCTATCCAGAAGCTGGATTAGAAAGGCGAGATATGCTCAAAGAGCTGGTAACGCAGGGGCATCAAAAAGGGATGGCAGTTATCCCCTGGTTTGAGTTTGGCTTCATGGCTACAGCTGATTCCGGCGTACCCCAATGCAACCCAGCTTCCGACTTAGCCAAGCGTCACCCGGATTGGTTAACCAGCCGTAGCGACGGCTCAACGATTTGGAAAGAAGGTTCCCACGATCGTGTCTGGCTTAATCCCTTGCGTCCAGAGGTGCAGCAGTTCATCAAAGATTTAGTCGTCGAAGTTGTCACCAAGTACGATATTGATGGCATTCAATTTGATGACCACTTCGGCTTTCCAGCGGAGTTTGGCTACGACCCCTTCACTGTCGGACTCTATAAGCAGGAACACGCGGGTAAATCTCCCCCCAGTGATTTCAAAAACGCCGAATGGACACGTTGGCGAGCTGACAAAATCACTGCTGTCATGAAACAGTTATTCCAGGCTGTCAAAGAGCGCAAAAAGAACGTTCTCGTCTCCCTATCTCCTAATCCCCAAGAGTTTTCCTACGAGTCTTATTTAGCAGACTGGCAAAGTTGGGAACGGCAGGGAATAATTGAGGAACTCGTCATACAACTATATCGAAATGACCTCAGTCGCTTGATTGCAGAAATGGATCGCCCAGAAGTTCAAGCCGCGCGGCGTCATATCCCCGTAGCGATTGGCATTTTAAGCGGACTAAAACCGCGTCCAATTCCGATGCAACAGATACAAGAGCAAGTCCAAGCTGTTCGCGATCGCGGATTTGCTGGTGTATCATTCTTTTTCTACGAAAGCTTGTGGAATTTGGCTTCAGAACCAGCAGCTCAACGTCAGGCTGCCTTTAAACAACTCTTCTCAACGCCCGTAGAGCGGCCGAATATTGTTGAGGGATGGCAGCCAACAGCTTAGACAGATGCTCCGCAATTATCAGGGCAAGGTATTCTTTGCCCTTCATCCCTCCATTTCGGGGGGATGATGAGGTTTATATTAGAACGCTCGGTGATTAAATCCCATCATTTATCAGCAATCCTAACCACTTCTGAGGCTATCTCTAATTGGAGTGAAGCCGACTTCCTCATAGCCTTAAAAGAAGCGGCTTTGGCGGCCCAGATGACACCTGTGGGAGAACTAGCTTTTTCATTCTCACCCCAAGGTATTTCAGCGGTTATATTACTAGCAGAATCTCATGTGGCATTACACTTTTGGCCTGAAAAGAGAAAATTAACTATTGATATTCATGTGTGTGATTATTACCAAGATAATCAAGAAAAAGCTAACTTTCTTGCTACCCTCCTCACCTTAAAAATGAGTGAAAACAGCAATATAGAAAAGTGGAATTGCCTGTCTATAACTGGTTAATAAGTAAAGGTATTTAATTATTTTTACGAAGGGGAGAGCGTTCGCTTTGCGTTCAGCGTTTCCGTAGGAATAAAAACGCCCAACATTAACAAATGTTGGGTTGGTTCTTAGTTTAATTAAGTAGACTTACTTATGCTGAATACGTACTGCTATCTGTGTTCATCTGTGTTTATCTGTGGTTAAAAATATCTTAAAACCACTTTTTGGATAAGTTATTACAAAATATATTAAATTAATTATAACACAAATTGCCATATATTTCTAGTGCCAATATCTCACCGCAAAAATCAGTAATTTTTCTGATGAATATCCGGAAAACAAACCACAAAATTAGTAGTTATAAAGCATCCGGTGATTTCCCTGACGATTTACTCATAATTTATTGCAAAACAAGGAAAAATACTTAATGCACTTCCCACTTAAACTTGCTACAGGGTTTTGCAGCAAAATAGTAATTTCTGGGTTAACCTTAGGAACACTGCTACAGGCACCCGCTCAAGCCCAAATACCGAATTGGTATTTACCAGACTTAGCCGACGACACCCCAATTACTAACGTCAACGGCACCTTGTACCTTAATGCTTGTACACCAACCGCTGGCTGTGAGCTGTGGAAGAGTAATGGCACTAAGGCTGGTACTGTCCTGGTCAAGGATATCAATCCAGGAGCGGCCAGTTCTACTCCATCTAAGCTAACCAACGTTAATGGCACCTTGTACTTTACTGCTATTAACCCAACCACAACTGGCAGGGAACTGTGGAAGAGTGACGGGACGGCTGCTGGTACTGTGCTTGTAAAGGATATTAATCCAGGAACTGCTAATTCTTCCCCGGATGAGTTAACCAACATTAACGGCACTTTGTACTTTAGTGCTGAGACCTCAGCTACTGGACAGGAGTTGTGGAAGAGCGACGGCACGGCTGCTGGTACTGTGCTTGTAAAGGATATCAATTCAAGAGCTAATAGTTCTTCCCCCTGGTTCTTAACCAACGTCAACGGCACCTTGTACTTTAGTGCCATTAGCTCAACTACTGGGCGGGAACTTTGGAAGAGTAACGGCACGGCTGCGGGTACTGTTCTCCTGAAGGATATTTATCCAGCAAGTAATGGTTCTTACCCGTATCAACTCACTGACGTTAATGGTACCTTGTACTTTCAGGCTGGGAACTCAACTGCTGGGACTGAGTTGTGGAAAAGTAACGGCACGCCTACTGGTACTGTTCTCGTCAAAGATATCAATCCAGGAGCTAGTAGTTCTAACCCGGATGAGTTAACTAACTTTAATGGCACCTTGTACTTTCAGGCTTTTAGCCCAACCACTGGCACTGAGCTGTGGAAGAGTAATGGCACACCTACTGGCACTGTCTTAGTCAAGAATATTTCACCAGGAAGTGATGGTTCTTACCCATCTAAGCTCACCAACGTCAACGGCACCTTATACTTTAGAGCCGACTATTTTATTCCCAGCAACTCAACACGCAGTGGATACGAGTTATGGAAGAGTAATGGTACTAGCACAGGTACTGTCCTCGTCAAGGATATTTATCCAGGAAATAACCATTCTTTCCCGGATAAGCTAACCAACGTTAACGGCACCTTGTACTTTACAGCTGAGAACTCAACAAATGGGAACGAGCTGTGGAAGAGTAATGGTACTAGCGCAGGTACTGTTCTTGTCAAGGATATCTCTTTGGGAACTGCTAGTTCTTATCCGGATTTTCTCACGAATGTTAATGGCACGCTTTACTTTAATACCTTTAACCTTACGTGTGAATGCTACGATAAACTTTGGCAAAGTAATGGCACAGCTGCTGGTACTGTCAAGGTTTATCCATAACTTCCAGTATTATACTGAATCCGATTTATATACCCCCTTTTTAAATAACCCACGCAATTTTGTCTTGACGTTCCGCCGGAACGTCAAGACGATTAGAGATCAAAAGGGGGTTAGAGGAGCGTATTTGGTATTAGACCCTGAGTAGGTGGGATTGAGATAACGTAGGCGAAGCCTGCGCGTAGCGCATAGAGTAACCCAATAAGCATAAAAGAAGTTGGGGTTCTCTATCGCTCAACCCAACCTAAGCTCTTTTCTTTCTTAGCGCTCTTTGTGTCTTTGCGGTTCAATAATGCCAATAATTATCACAACTCAAATAGAATTGCTATAGTAAATTTTAAAAAGCCCAAGCAATTAAGAACGAGGCGGCAATATAAGCAAAGGCTTCTATTAAACCAGCGCCTAGGTTTGGTACTTCTTGATTCACAATTTCATCAGAAATTTTAACTCCCGGCACCAAAATTAAGTCTGCTAGCCAGCGAATGGCAACCAGGGAAGCTATGCAAAAAAACAGATTTAACCCATACTCAACAAAGCTAATAAACCAGTTTTGAAACTCTGGGCTAAACGCCACGCGAACAATATTGCCAGTGCCAATCAACAAGCCCGCTAGCGCTACCCCAGCAGCTGGGTTATTGCGCTTTTGAATTTCACCAGCCACATCATATCTGGTAATGCTAGGGTAGGTGGCACTGACGACAACTAGGACGCCTAAACCGATTAGCCAACACGCTAGTCCTACCAGCCAGCCGCCGCTATCTCCTGCTAAGGCTGTATTAAGAATCAGTCCGTTAGCGATGTGATTGCCTGCTTCTACAGAAGCGGCCCCCACGTTACGTTCTTCTATAATTTCACGCTTACATTCAAAGGAGCGTAAAATCAAGCGATCGCCTGCCCAAGCCCCAGCTAACATAAATATAATTACTGTTGCGCCATAGCTTGCCAAGTTGAGAGATTTCTCCTGCCAAGTGTCTGCGGGTTGACCTAAAACACCGCCCAAGGCAATGACAATCCCCAGGTAGTAACCCACCAGCGAAATCGCTACGGCTGGATTATCTTTAACAAACAGTTCCAAATTTAAGTCAATCCGCCGAAACAGCTTTTGGTAGGCTAGCTGCCCTAGCCAGAATAAGCCAAAACCGACAACTAACTCTAGTAAAACTACTCCTGACTGATTAAGTCCATTCAGCAACCATTGGTTCACGGGTTGTTTCCTCCAAGGTTTTTGAGCAAACCTATTAACGTATCTGCTAGCTGGTCGTAAAAAAAGTAATCGTGTGCGCCAATAGTTGTCACAGGCACACCCCCAAACTGGCTTTTAAATCGGGAAAATTTACTATAAGCATGATGAGGATCGCGAGTAAAGCCATAGAAATCATAAACAGTGCAGCTTCGGGCTTTTGCCCGTTGCATTGCTGCCCAGTGTAATGCATAGGGTGCCATAACTTCTGGGTGTTCAAAGCTGCGTCCGCCGTAGAGATAAGTAGCACGATGACCACAGTACACGACTATGATTGCTGCTAATACTTCCCCTCGCCACCGGGCTAAACCAATTTCTGCCGTATTTGCCTTAAATAAAGTTTGGCAGAGGTTGATGAAAAATCCGTAGGGTTCGCCAAAAAACTGCTGGCGTTTTACAGTTTCCCAGAAAAAGTCATAAAACAAGGGAATGGCTTGTGTATCTGTTGTAAATTCTGTTTCTATGCCATAGCGCCAACTCAGCCGTAAGTTATAGCGTCCTTTCGGCTTCATGGCAGCTAATATTTCTGCCTCGGATGGGCGTAAGTCAACTAGAAGGGTTTCCGATGGTAATAAATCAGCGGGTGCCCTGACAAACCCAGTCAGGTAATCGGGTTTTTGAGTCCATAACGGTTCAATGCGTAGTGCGATCGCACTCAGTTCTTTTACTAAAATAGATGCTTGTTTCATCAACATCTGCATAGATTCCTGAGTCCTAGCAGAAATTAACTCATCAATACACGGCAATATAGGGCCACCGGGAGCAATTAATAAATTAGCTTTGCTGGGATGAGGATAAAAATAAAAAATGCACCCGCCTACTAATTTAGTATCTAAAAACAAACCGTATCTAAACGTTTTATATCCTTCTAACTCTTTAAAATCTGCCCAGGCCCAGGATTGCATAAAGCACCCATAAGGCGCAGCTTGTACAAAAAAGTCCCAACTCTCCGAGTCGGCTAAAGTGAGTTGCCTAATCGTTAAATAACTAACAGTAATATTTTTAATATTAATGCCTGTTAAATCATTCATCATTCGAGCGGGTAAAGATACTATACAGCCAAAAACCTCCCATTGCGGTTAGAAAAAATCCCCAGATTTTAGCCTCTCCCTCAACCTCACCATCATAATCATCTGAAGAACCGCTGCTACCAGAGTAATAACCTTTAGCAAAAACTGCATCTGGTGTGATTAAGTTTGCCATTAACAATGTGATTGATAGCACCATCAATAACTGAGTTGTTTGAGGTGGTAAGCTAGCCAAGGGTTGCTTGGTACGAATTTTATCTGCTAATTGCCTTAGTTCGCTAGCCATTCGCTCTGGTAATTGGTGCGATCGCTCTAACAAACTATTTAATAAACTGTTTAAATCTATCTCTGCTAATAATTGTTTAAGATACGCTAGCCATTCTTTTGTCATTTTGGGGCTATGGTAGCGATGTTGTACGGGCAATAGTTGGCTAATATCAGCGTGATTGTCGGTAGAACCTGAATATTGATATATTTGCTCTCTCCACGCTTTTGCTACTGATTCTATTTTCAGTAAATCAGATTTGGCTAATAGCCCGTTACCTGATTCTTGGATATCTATAAAATCAACCGTTACGTTTAGATCATTGTCTTTAGGTAAGGTAAACGTGTGATTAAGCAAGTAATAAAACAACTGAGGATAGTCCAAGCTATGAATTGCCGCCTCATGACGGACTTGGGCAATTTTATCTGGAAATATAAAAGCTTGCCATAAATCTTCGCCTGTTAACGCTTGCAAACTTTGCGGAAGTGCAATTCTCTCTAACTCAAATCTTTTGATATCCCGATTAGAAGCTAAAAAGAAGCCCCAATTTCCATAGCCATGCCGTCTAAAAGAAGGAATATCTACTTGTAACGGCTTTACCATCAATCCCGCTGATAATAACGTTTGATATAAACACCAAAACCCAGTAGTACGATTTTCAGGGGAAACACCGTTAGTGCTAACAATTCCATCGGGATAGAGAACACGATTGATTTGTTGAAACCATTCCCGACTGTAGATGCTCGTATCTTCTTGACAAGTCGGATAAGTAAAGTCGCAAATGATAACGTGATAATAATTATCTGGAATAGCTGAGACAAACTCAAACGCTTCTTGGGTGTATACTGTAATGCGATCGCTCTCTAAGCTGGCGTTGTTATACGGCTTAAATACAGTCCTTGCCAGTTCTAATACTTCTGGATTGTAATCTACTAAATCAATATGTTGAACTTGTGGAAATCGCAACACATCCCGTGCCGCTAATCCATCCCCGCCACCACAGATCAGGACACGCAAATCTGTCTGGAAAAATCGTTGTTGCGCCAAAGCAACAGGTGGAATAACCAAATACTCGTGATACAAAGCTTCATCAGCCGTATCAAACTGCAAATCGCCATTAATATAAAAAGCGATACCGCTGCTATGCTGTTCAATAAATAGAGAAATTGGCATTTCTTAATTTATCCAAATATCATCATTAAAGTTCCTAGGCTAATAAGCGCCAAAGCACCGAAAAATTCCCAAATTGGGAATGAAGATAAACGGCGATTGATCTCAGAGCTTATACCTTCTTTCTGTATATCAGAAAACTCTTGTGGCTTAACAACTTTAGTGGAGTAAACATGCAGTTGACCATTAGACCAGGCTTCGAGGGCTAAGTTTCTTTGATGCTCTAAGTCCCAGTAGTCCCAAGTGGTACGAAGGCTTTGATCCTCATCTCCCTCATAGTTGCCTTGAGTCTGTGACTCAAAGTAGTACACTTTCCCAAATAGTTGCAATTCTGGGTAAGGTTCCTTTTGCTCTTGCATATCCTGCCATATATAGGGAACTAAATTCTCTTGGGAGTTTGGCTGGAAGATAGTAGGGTTGCTTAGTTCCTCAGCTAGATACCAATTAACTATGGATTCTGGATTTTGGGGGTCAAATTCTCGTAGTAAGTAATATTCACTACCCCCTTTAGACCGCAACAACCACTCTGTTGTCTCATAGCCGTAGGGGTCATCGTAGGTACTATAATCTGTAATCTGCCATTCGACGCCATGATACTTCAAGCGATCGCCTGTACGTAACTGCTGAAGTTGAGCCGGGTTAGAAACAGATAGCATAAAAACTAACTGAATTTTACTTGTTGACAGGTTGCGATTTCTGTGCTGGCTGCTGACCTGGGAGTGCGGGTAAACCCAGTTTATTCCAGAATTGGTTGAAGCTTGCAGGCTGGATGACAGCCCAAACGATTAAGGCTGCGATCGCCACCCCGGTCAATGCCAATACACTATTAATCAGGCCAGAAAACAAACCACGCCCACCTTTTTGGCTGGATGGCGATGCAGGTATGCGAGCAGCTGAGGCAGGACCAGTCATGGGGCGAGGGGCGGCTGTTGGTGATGTCCCTCTGGTGACTGGGGAACCTCCAGACAAGAGTGAATTTCCCGACGAACTACCTGCCCTGATCATAGATTGTAGCTGCTGGGTAACAGCAATAGGTCGCTGCCCAGTTCTAGCCCACTGCAATAGTGCAGTAGCAGTGATGCCAGACAAATTCGGTGCCTCTAGTGCTTGAAGGCGTTGCAATAGTGGCTGACTGTTGGATACCAAAACAACTAGCTGAGTCGTCTGTTCCTGCGATAAACCATAGGCACACTGGACTGTTGCCAGAGCTAGTCGAGCTTGTTTGCTCAAAGCCTGACTGTCAGCAGGCGTCAGGGAGGGATGAGGTTCATTAGCTGTACTTAGCTGCCAGCCGCTATTGGGATAAAACCGCATGAACTCCCTGGACGTTTTCTCTAAATTGGGTTCCGGTGCCCTGTTACAGAGAAATTCAATTTCTTCATAAACAACTTGGGATAAGAAGCATTTACCGACTCGCGAGTACTCCTGCCATTCCCGCGTTGTTCCTGCCATGATGGCACTGAGATCGAGAAGGACTAGGATAGGTGGCAGTTCAGCAGACATCATAATTAATTTGATTAATTACTAAATTAGAACTTACGCAACTAATTCAAAAGTTATCTGTTCCAAAGGGTAAAAGGGTAGGTTTTACAAACCTATTACCCCTTTACCCTCTCACCAAACTCTTAATCAACGGTGGATGTGTCTAAGTCTTGTACCTAATGGCTGCTCTACCCGCCAATTCCCAGACGCCCTGCCAACCCAGGGGTTAAGGGAATTAGGGTTGCTATCATCAAGAACAAAGCCAATAAACCCAAAGCCGCCCTAGCATCATCCGGTTCTGTGATCTCATTCAAGCTAGGACGCTCCAAACCCCGCTGCAAAAATAAAATCACGATCGCCCAGTACAAGGTGATAGAATTCGCCGGATTCGTTATAGAAACAATCCCCAGCAAAATTAACGTCGCCACTGTAGCCCTTTGAGCAATTTTACGTCCGTAGATAGCCTGAACAATTCGACCGCCATCTAACTGTCCAGCGGGCATCAAGTTCAAAGCTGTAATTACTAAGCCTAGCCAACCGATAATCATCAGTGGGTGTACGTCAACAATACTTTCCTGGAGGGCAGAACCCAGGACAACTCGTGCCAGCGTTCCCACCAAAATCGAGCCTTGGAAAAATTGAGCGGGCAATTGAAATAAACTGCCTTCGTGGGAAAGCACCAATCCTATTACCAGCATCAACAAAGAGACAATGCCACCAAGCGCAGGGCCAGCTAAAGCGATATCAAACAGTACCGTGCGATTGGGCAATAAGGACTGAAAGCGGGTAATCGCACCAAAGGAGGCAATCTGCCCAGAGGGAATGAAGAAAGGAGGGCTGATACGGACGTTGTGACGCCGCGCCAGCCATCGGTGTCCAAATTCGTGAGATCCTAAAATTGTCCAGATTCCGGCACTGATGGGTAAGACTTCCTTAAACCGATCCAGGTTGTTGAATAAATCGAAGTTCAGCAGCAACCCGGCTGTTTCTAAGGTGGTGGCAATTGTTGCTACAAACAGCACAACCGCCAGGATTTTTTGGGATACTGTGGTCGGTTGCGGGTCATTGCTGCTGGGCAAGATAACCACAACAGGTTTGCCTTCCGGATTTTCTACTAAAAACAGTCGGTAACGCTCCCCGAGTCGCTCTTGTAAGGTGGCAGACAAACGGGAATGAACGACATCAGGCTCTCCTCGCAGATTGCCTTTGAAGATAGCCCCTTCTTGATAGGGAATAGTTTCTGTGGCAAAGAAGGTATCAATACCAAAAATCCCTTGGATCGATTTGAGGTCTTCATCCGGGATGGGAGCTACTTCTGTAGAAACGCGATTAATCGCCTCTTTAGCAGGTGCTTCTGCTCCCACTGGTATGTCTTTAGAGATATCTTCCCCAGATGTATTTTCTCTGGTGCTTGATTCCTGGTTGGCATCGAGCATATTCGAGAGTTTTTCTCGCAGTGCGACATCCTGACCGGCTGCTCGCAGTCGATTACCCAAGAACATATATAATCCAGCTGACGTTACCAACAAAAACAGAATGCTAACTAGGTTGAGGTAAATACCAGCGGCAAATAAGCCAAAGAATAACAGCCAGGGAGCCATCAGCACCACTGACTGCAACCAGGCTAAGATTCCCAGCTTGCCAAAAGGCTTGGCGCGGTAGAAGCCCCAACTGAGGATGCCTAAAGCTAGCAGGACAATTAAAACTGTTGCTGTAGTTTCTGATGCCGTAAACATTTTTATTAATAGAACCGTAGCAGCTAGAACTAACAAGTCTACTGTAACTGAGTACGATACCGTTGCCACGCAGACAGGGGCGATCGCGCCTTATCCCCACATACACGATCTGTGCGGAATTATCGCAGTTGTCGGTGATGCCAATATTAAGTTCAACGATTACCCTGCAACCATCCCATGCTATTTAGAGACTTGGCAAGACAGACGGGCGCTGGGTCGAGCGGATTGGCGACAGCAGCAATTGCTAGTGTGATTGCGATCGCATCTACGCTTGAGCCATCAGTCGCCACGTTAACCTCCTCACTATCCAATGCTCCTATATCGCGCCTGACAACGCCCGATGTAACGCCACAGAATCACAAAACGGGGGAAATCTTTATCCAACCACAGTTTGATGAGGCTGAGGACTTTCACGAGGGGCTAGCAAAGGTAAAGATTGGTTCTAAGTACGGCTATATCTACAAGACAGGAAAAATTGTTATTCAACAACAATTTGATGATGCTGCCAACTTTTCGGAGGGACTCGCAAAAGTAAAAATTGGCAATTTGTGGGGCTACATCGACAAGATGGGCAATACCGTTATTAAACCTCAATTTAATTCTGCTGAGGACTTTGCCGACGGGCTGGCACTGGTAGCGGATGGGTACATTGATAAAACAGGCAGGGTAGTTGTCAAACCGCAATTTGATGAAAATACCGAGGAATATTCTAAGGCTGCCTACAACTTTTCAGAAGGTTTAGCACTGATTCAGAGTGGCGATTTCAGAGTTAATCCCAATGCCGGCTATAACGCTGGCTATATCGATAAAACCGGAAAGGTTGTTATCCCACAGCAATTTGAGAATGGTGGGAACTTTTCTGAAGGACTGGCAGTGATACTGAGTGACTCTAAGTGGGGCTATATCGACAAAACCGGCACTATAGCTATTAAGCCCCAGTTTGATAATGCTGATAATTTCTCGGAAGGGCTAGCAGCAGTAAAGATTGGCGAGAAGTGGGGGTATGTTGACAAAATAGGCAATATTGCTATTAAACCGCAGTTTGATCAGGGTAGAAAGTTCTCTGAAGGATTAGCAGCGGCAGATACTAGCGGTGGTAGCTGCGTCGCTATTCTGGAGTGTAGTTTCGGCTATATCGACAAGACAGGGAAGATGGTCATCAAGCCAAAGTTTACTAGAGCTGAGGACTTTTCTGAAGGGCTGGCAAAGGTAATGATTGGTGGTGGTAGAGATGGCGCTGCTGGTTTTCTTCCTGGTAAGTGGGGCTATATAGACAAGACAGGTAAGCTCCTCATTGAGGCACAGTTTGATGAGGCTGGGGATTTTTCGGAAGGGCTAGCAAAGGTAAAGATTGGCTCGAAGTGGGGCTATATCAAGAAATGAGACTAGAAAAGCTGATGAGAAACTGTTTGGGGGCAACATCTGTAGCTGTAGTGATGGCAACAGCATCCACATTTGAACGTGCGATCGCCACTACAACCGCCTCACCCCTCAATTCTCCCACATCTAACGTGACAACACCCAATGTAGAGTCACAGAATGGCACAACCGGGAAAATAGTTATTCCGCCCCAGTTTGATGTTGCTTCGGATTTTAGCGAAGGGCTAGCAGCCGTAAAAATTGGGAAAAAGTGGGGCTATATTGACAAGACCGGGAAGATAGTTATCCCACTCCAATTTGATGAGGTTTGGCCTTTTCGAGAAGAGTTGGCACTGGTAATGATTTACGACTCTAAGTATGGCTTTGACTCTAAGAAGTACGGCTATATTGACAGAACTGGTAAATTCGTTATCCCGTCACAGTTTGATGAGGCTGATAACTTTTCCGAAGGGCTAGCAAGAGTACGAATTGACCTTGATTGGGGCTATATCGACAAGAGCGGCAAGTTCATAATTCAGCCACAGTTTGAAATTGGTGAGACTGGTTGGTATGTGGTTGGGAACTTTACCGAAGGGATGGCACCCGTAAAGATGAACTCTATGTGTGGTCATATAGATAAAACGGGCAAAGCAGTTATCCAACTTAAGTGCGATTATGCTTATAACTTTTCCGAAGGGCTGGCGAGGGTATGGATAGACTCTAAGTACGGCTATATCAATAATATAGGAAAGTTAATTATTCAGCCCCAGTTTAATGAGGCTAAGGATTTTTCTGAAGGGCTAGCCAGGGTACTAATTAACTCGAAGTGGGGATATATTGACAAAACGGGTAAGCTTGTCATCCCGCCACAGTTTAATGAGACTGATGACTTTCACGAAGGGCTAGCACCTGTACAGATTGATTCTAAATGGGGATATATTGACAAAACTGGTAAACTCGTCATTTCACCACAGTTTGATTATGCTTTTCCCTTTTCTGAAGGGTTGGCAGAGGTAAGAATTAACTCTAACTATGGCTATATAGATAAAACGGGTAAGTTCATTATCTCGCCTCAGTTAGATGGAGCTTATGAATTTGCCGAAGGTCTAGCACCAGTAGAGATTGACTCTAAATGGGGCTATATCAGCAAATAATTAGTAATTCGTAGTATGCGCTCCGCGCAGGCTACGCCAACGTAATTCGTAATTAATGAGAGTGAGGTTGGTTGCCCCTGAGTTGAGCTATGGAATCCCCAAAATGCATAGCATCATTATTTATTGCCCCTATATTTACAGCAATTTTCAGATGAATAGACCATACTGATTGAAAGATTTATCGCGGTTCTCAAAGGGGTTTTGTTACATTTTTTAGCTTGATCCGCGTCGCTGTGTATCCCCCTCTTGAAAGCAGGCTGTGGTTGATTCATTTGAAAGCTGCTGTATGTGTGGGGTAATTACGAATTGGGGTGCAGCGACTTGACAGCCGCCCGAAGATTGCCTTGGTGTTCTGCTAGGAGGCGATCGCCTTCTTCCTTCTCTACACCCGTCCAATGCATCAGCAAAGCCAGCTTAACCACGCGTCCACTGCGTTCTAGCAAGTAACCTGCCTCTTGACGCCCCAAGCCAGTGAGGTCTTGCAAAATTCGCAGGGCGCGATCGTGCAGCTTCGCATTTGTGACTGCCACATCTACCATGCGATTGCCGTAAACTTTGCCCAGCTTCACCATGACACTAGTGGAAATGATATTCAAAGCCATCTTGGTGACTGTACCAGCTTTGAGCCGCGTGGAGCCAGCCAGCACTTCCGGACCAACAATCAGGCGAATGTCCATATCCGCTTCGATGCTCACTTGTTCAGCGGGCACGCAAGCGATTAAAACAGTAGTTGCCCCCCGCTGACGCGCACCGTGTACAGCCCCGTGGACGTATGGCGTGGTGCCACCAGCGGTGATGCCGACAACGATATCTAGTTCGGTGATGTGCCGATGAGCGATCGCTTCTACCCCATCCTCGAACTTATCTTCCAAATCTTCTGAGCTACGCACCAAGGCTCCAGCACCACCGGCAATAATACCCTGTACTAGTTCCGGCGGCGTACAAAATGTGGGCGGACACTCAGCGGCATCCAACACGCCCAAGCGTCCACTCGTACCAGCGCCAACATAAAACAGCCGTCCCCCGTGACGTAATGCCTCAGCAGCGCGGTCAATCGTTTGAGCCAGCTGAGTGCGGGCGGCGGCGATAGCTGCAAGAGTCTGGGCATCCTCTTGATTAAATAAATCCACCAATTCCAGAGAACTCAGCCGATCCAGGTTTTGACTATTGGGATTAACCTGCTCAGTCAGTAAATGGCCCCGTTCGATGATGGGCTTGTTATTCATATTTGAAGTGGCGCTCACAATAATCCTTCTAGCTGACGACGAATGCGATCGATGTCTGAGATTTCTGGTTTGGGGGCGTTTGCTTGCCAGTCCGTTTCTTCAACACTAGTTTCTGGCGGCATTGCTAACATTCCTTCCTCAATCAGCTCGCAGTCATAATCCGCACTGTTGCAAAATTCCTGAATGTCTTCTACATCCATAGCTTCGAGGGTGGGGGCGGGAAAATCCTGCGCCTCTAGCATCAAAGCAAAGCGGGTGGCGTCGTCTTCTGACTCGAACATTAGCACTGTATTGCGATCGCCAATCTGAATCGTGTGAATCCCCTCGTTTTCAGTCCGGGCATTAAATAATAAAACAAATACACGCATGGGTGCAGCCATAATTTTACTTTCACTATTTTTACCCACAATTAGTTTGAACCACAAAGGCACAAAGACACAAAGGAATTTAAGCGGCTCGACCGTAACGGGCGGTAAAAGGATGAGTAATATTTTCTTGGTTGCATAGCCACGCCCACATCTGATCGCCCTGGGAAAAGTGCCACCACTCATCGGGATGACGGCGAAACCCAGCCGCAAACATGATATTTCGCAACAGCTGTCGGTGGGCATGATACTGCTGTTCTCTGGGCAAGGTAGCACTGGCAAAGTAATCGGGGTGCGATCGCGCTGATAGTTCGTCAATCGCAGAACCCATGTTAACGGTTCTTCCTGTTTCGTCTACTAAGGTCACATCCACAGCGGCACCCGTTGTGTGAGGCGGCGGGGTGGCTAGATCGAAGCTGGGGACAGCCCATATTTGATAAACCTGCTCCCAAATCGCTTGCCGCTGGGCATCTGGAAGCTCGAAGTTTAACCCTTGAGCCTCAACCACAGAGGCAAAAGTATAGTCCACCATAAATTGCTGGACTTCTACAGGTCGATAGGCATCAAAAATCTGAATGCGCCAACCAGGATTATAGTGTTGGAGCTTATTATCTGCTTCAGTTAAGCTGTCAAGGACACTCTGGCGGAGATAATAGGGCGATCGCTCTCTATAAGGCGCACCCAATTTTTCATATGGATGAGGCCATTCCACTGCAAACCGTTCCAAAGGAATCGGCACCAGCGGTTCTCCACAGTCTAGGATGGGGATCTGATGATAGGGTTTTATTGCCATTGCCAACCCAGTTGCGCGGATGGGTAGATGTTTTTTAGAGTAAATATAAATTTTAGGTGAGACTGCTTAATTGGCAAGGGTTTTGCTATCCTGTAGCTGAAAAATGAGTCACGCAAACGCCAGGATGCTTTCTAGGAGATGGGGTGAACTGCCAACTGCCTTTCAATTAGCACTAATCCCTATTAGGGATTGAAACGATTTCAGAAGTAAGGAAATAATTCTTTCCTTACACCACTCAGTCCTAAAAGCCTTGCCAAGGAAATGTATTAAAGAGCCAAAACAATGGAATTTGATACAACTACCTTGACATCATGTAGACTATCTGTCACTATATTGCCGTATAGAGCGCTTATTCTTAAAGTAATGGATTTGCAGTTATCCTTGTTTCCAGATGATAAAAAACAGCAAAGTTTAAGAAAGGAGAAAAAAGCAAAATTAGGTCGTTATGAAAGAATTCAACGTGAACTTGCCACAGTAAAGCGGGACTCTTATCAAATTTTAGTTGATATTAATGTGCCGCCAAAAGCACTGCATACTTATAACTTTATTGATTTATTTTGTGGTGCTGGTGGGATGACACAGGGTTTAGTTCAAGCCGGTTTTAACCCGGTAGCAAGCATAGAAATTAGCCCAATTGCATCAGCAACTCACAAAAGAAACTTTCCTAGTTGTAACCATTTCTGCGGCGACATACATGAGTTTAATACTCAAGAATGGCTCTCCACGATTGGTTTTCCCTCTATTCATCTTGTTGTTGGTGGTCCACCGTGTCAAGGATTTTCTGTAGCAGGAAAGCGTGATCCAAACGACCCCCGTAACTATCTATTTCAAGAATTTATTCGCATTGTTTCTGAAGTGCGCCCTTGGTATGTTGTTATAGAAAATGTACCAGGCATTTTAACGATGAAGCAAGGAAAAACTAAGCACGCTATTATTGAAGCTTTTGAGAATATTGGCTATACAAATGTTTCGATTGCAATTCTTGAATCTGCTGCTTATGGAGTTCCACAAATAAGACCAAGAGCTATTTTTATAGCTAATAGGCTTGGAATGCAAAATCCTTATCCAAATCCCCAATTACTACCAGAGCAGTATAAACCAATTGAATCAGCGATCTCTGATCTGCCAGCCTACGAACCCATTCCCAGTATTAATCATGAATGGACTCGTCACTCGCCTGCATACATGGAACGGATAGCTAAAGTACCTCCAGGTGGTTCTTTGTATGAGACTTATGTTGATGCTTTCAAGCGGCAGTATCCAGACAAACCAAGCATGACAGTAAAAGAAAATCATGGCGGTACTCATATTCACCCATATTTGAATCGAGTCATTTCAGCACGCGAAATGGCTAGGTTACAAACGTTTCCCGATTCTTTCATCTTTGAAGGAACAATGAAAAAAGCAATGTGGCAAATTGGAAATGCTGTACCTCCACGTTTAGCAGAGTGTATCGGCTATGCTCTCATTCCCTACTTAAATAGAGTAGCTACAGATTGTAAAAGCGTAGTTAAGGTAGAAAAAGAGATAAATGAAATTGAACAGGTTTTTTCGTAATATATTATTGTCTTTTATTTGTTTATACCTTATCGAACTAGCGAAACTTTAGTTAGCAAAGATTTCTTTTATTGAAAAAAGCTTTTAGATTAAGTTTTTTCAGATAGATGCCCTATATTAGACTTCTTAATTGCCTTTTTTAATTGCTCCTTCCATTCAGCAATATCATACCAGGGGCATCCAATGCATCCGCTCTCATCGTCTTTTTCTTTTATCCAGTTTTCATTACCGCTGTAATACCACTTTATGCCCATAAACTCACCTCGAATGTTTTCAGAAACACAACGATCGCACTCTCGGGATTTTAAAAGATTTGTTTGATTATTCAGCAACTGGAACTTTTTTTTAATGTCATTATCTGACATATTATTATTGTTATCTGTCTCTGGTTCTGACCATCGCTGAGATGGAAATTTATGATCGATAACTAGCTCCTTTGTTGTTCTTTGTTGATCAAATACAACTTCTGTTCTTTTTAGAAGTTTCATTATCCTTTCGTTTAATGAGCTTGATATAGGCTTTCTAAGCTCGTTTTTTGTTAATTCTTTTGGTGAAGTAATCATCACCAAAAGATCGTGCATAGTTTTCTTTTTGCAAACATTTTTACAACGTATACGCTTCGAGGCAATAAAAAAACCGGCTTTTTTAATGTCCCTTAAACGCGCTGGTGGTTGTGGATTAACTTTAGGTACTGGTCCACAAACTCTGCACTCCCACTCACCTGACAGTAATGCTTTAAAAACCTTAACTGTTTCTGGACTTCCATCTGACCATTTATCTAACGCACTTTTTACCCATTTTTCCCTATTTTTAATGTCAATAGACTTATAAAATGCATATGCTGTTTCTTTAACTTCAGCTTCAGTCAACGAAAGACCTTGATAATTTCCTATTATTGGTAAAGCTCCATCCCATATATAATCATCATAAATAAATTTAACGTCCAAAAATCTATCATTTGTTTTCTCAGGAGTAAATACTTCACCAAATATAATTTGACCGCTTTGTAAACTTTCATTTTCCCCTTGAGAAGTTTCTTCCGAGTTTGAGTTCATTGAATTCTACTAATTTCTATTTCAAGGTTCTCGAGAAGTTTAGAAACAGTTATATTTAAGCCATGAGCGAGAGTTACAAGAGCAGTAAGAGACGGATTCCTAACACCACGCTCTAGCCCTGATATGTACGTTCGATCAAGGTTACAACGTAGCCCTAGTTCTTCCTGGGAGATACCCAAAACCGTTCTATGCTGCCTAATCAGTAGCCCCAAAACTTTCAACGTTTCTGCTTTTGACTCCTCCATAAACCCATAATCGTCTTTCGTGGACGATGAGTCTACGGACTATATGTCACGTCTAGGAAATATTTTTGCCTTGTAAGTTTTGTGGAACCACACTACACGCATCCCAAGAAGTACTAGAGTTACGCTATTAATGAAGGACTGATGCGAAAGCAATTAGTTAAGATATCAGCGAGTATCAGCCTTCGTAGTTCCGTAACCGTCTGTTTGTCTGAATCTTTTAACTTGTTACTTAGTATGAATTTAAGCTAATTTTTAGTACAAGTGTGTCAATAGCAATTAGAGGTGCAAGCTTTTTTAAAACAACATTCTCATAAACTTGAGTATTTCTACTCCGGTTGCGAAAAACAACATTTAGGGGTTGAAAATCAGGGATAGAGACAAACCCTATGACTACTTTGTTGTTTGCTTAACCTGGGCATCAACCTCTGAAGGTACTGGATCGTAACCACCTGGATGAAAAGGATGGCAGCGTAACACGCGCCGAATCGCTAGCCAACTGCCGCGCCAAGGCCCAAATCGCTCGATAGCCTCCAAAGCGTAGCCAGAACAGGTGGGTTGAAACCGACAGGCTGGGGGAAATAGGGGAGAAATCAGAACGCGGTAGCCCCGAATTAGCAAGATGAGTATAGTTTTCATTATAAAAATCTAATAAAGTGGTAAGGAAAGCTTTATTTCCCACTTTACCTAAGTCTTTGCTTAACTCTGTACCCTGGTTAACATCTATCCCTCGTCTATGGCTCCACATTGGCATTGTTGGAGTATGGCTGGGTGGCGTCGTGCTAACTGCGGAGTTGCTAAATCGTTATAAATCCATCGATGCAGAAGTGGTGCGGAAGGTGGTACACCTCGGTGTGGGAAATGTAATTTTGCTAGCTTGGTTGCTGAACATACCTGCTTGGGTGGGGATTACGGCTTCCATCTTAGCTAGTGCAGTTGCCCTGTTGTCCTATAAATTTCCCATACTTCCTGCGATCAATAGCGTCGGACGCCAAAGCCTGGGAACATTTTTCTACGCCGTTAGCGTTGGGCTGCTCATTGCTTGGTTCTGGCCCTTGCATCAACCCTATTATGCAGCGCTGGGCATCTTGGTGATGACTTGGGGTGATGGACTAGCGGCGTTAATTGGTAAACGATTTGGTAAACATCCCTACGAAGTCTGGGGTATGAAAAAAAGCTGGGAAGGCTCTTTAACAATGGCTTTGGCTAGCTATGCTGTCAGTAGCTTGATTCTACTGGGTGTCCAGGGTAATGTTTGGCAAAGCTGGGTAGTTTCGGTAGCTGTGGCTTTAGTCGCCACTGGTTTGGAAGCTTTTTCCAAGCTGGGGGTTGATAATTTGACTGTTCCCCTTGGCAGCGCGGCACTGGCCTTTTTCTTAAGTCAAATCCTGCCACTTAGCTGAGGTCTTTAACTGCCTATTATCTTTTTCTCAACAAAATTAAGTGGAGAGAAGTTTTCCCTCCACAGAGTTAGGTAGTATTTATTACTTAAAGACGGCAAAAAGGATAATCGACTACCAATCTGTTCCATGCCCTTCCTTGAAGGGTTCACCTTCAAAAGGTTGTACGCCAATGAGAGGATAGGCATCGTCAGTTGGACCAAATATCCGCGCTACTGCTTCAGATAAATACTGGGTGATGCTGGAAATTAATTTGGGAATACCCATAGCCCTATTCTCCCGCTCAGTTGAGTAATAACTTGATATGGAGACGTTACTTATTTTATGTCTCGATACTTTCATTATGAAAAGGTTTCTATCGTTTGAACCTTTCTGCAATATTTGTTTGATTATGTTTGCAATACTTTGCTCATCCTTAACCGATCCATTAACTTTTTCTTCAAATTTATACAAGTTTAGAGCGATATCGTGCCCAGCTACTGACAGAAGGCGATCGCTTATTATTTAGCTCTTACACTGCTACTTCTCAAATAAACTACTATTAAGCTTTGTGTATTTGTTATTAAAATAACAAAAAATATTAAATTTTCTACCTAGAATTCTCATCTTACTTAAGAAGCGCTCCAAGTATCTCTTGTCGTTTTGGTGAAACTTACTATAATAGAAACAGCCGAACTAGCGAGGCAGCTGGGCAATGATAGTTGAGTTTGACCATCTTCAGAAACAGGAAAGTGCTTTAGACCAGGAACTGACGCTGTGTTCCGAGGATTATAGCCTCTTGACCGACCTCTACCAGCTGACGATGGCGGCTTGCTACGCTGGTGAAGGTCTAGATCAACGACCAGCAAGCTTTGAGTTATCTGTGCGTCGGTTGCCGAGGGAATTTGGCTATCTGATTGCGATGGGCTTGGCGCAGGCGCTGGAATACTTAGAGAAATTCCGCTTTACTCCCAAACAAATTGCGGCTTTACAGTCCACTGGAATTTTTGATCGGGCACCAACGCGGTTTTGGTCGCTGCTGGCAGGAAGTGGCTTCACTGGCGATGTTTGGGCAGTGCCGGAGGGGACAGCTATTTTTGCTTCTGAACCGTTATTGCGGGTAGAAGCCCCCCTGTGGCAAGCCCAGCTTGTGGAAACTTATCTGTTGAACACGATTAACTACCAAACTCTGGTGGCGACGCGGGCGGCTCGTATACGAGATGTGGCTGGAGGGGAAGCACAGTTGCTGGAATTTGGGACACGGCGTGCTTTTAGCCCCCAAGCGTCTCTTTGGGCGGCTCGTGCAGCCTTGGCCGCCGGGTTCGATGCCACATCTAATGTGCTGGCGGCTCTCAAGCTGGGCAGCAAACCGAGTGGGACAATGGCTCATGCTTTGGTTATGGCCTTAACCGCCACCGCTGGAAGTGAAGCAGAGGCATTTACAGCGTTCCACCGCTACTTTCCGGGTGCCCCGTTGTTGATTGACACCTACGATACGATCGCAGCGGCTCAGATGTTGGCAGAAAAGGTGCAGGCTGGGGAGATGGAATTATCTGGAGTGCGGCTGGATTCTGGAGATTTGGTGACATTATCCCAAAAAGTGCGATCGCTCTTACCTAATGTGACCATCTTTGCCAGCGGTGATTTAGATGAGTGGGAAATTGCCAGACTCAAAGCAGCTGGGGCTTGCATTGATGCCTATGGACTAGGAACCAAACTCGTTACTGGTTCGGCGGTGAATGGGGTATATAAACTTGTGGAAATTGATGGTATTCCCACAATGAAACAAGCAAGTAGTAAAGTTACTTATCCCGGTCGCAAGCAAATCTTTCGACGTCTAGAGGGGGGCGATCTAAAGGGAGATCGGCTGGGACTCGCATCGGAACAACCCACCGACGAACAGCCCCTGCTACAGCTAGTCTTCAAACAAGGTCAACGAGTGCAACCGCCGGAAACATTGGATGAAATACGAGAGCGCACTACTGCTTCTGTTGCCAGTTTACCTGCTGGAACACGGCGTTTAGATAACCCTCTACCGCTGTCGGTACAAGTCTCTGACGACCTGCAAGAATTGACTCAACAAACAAGAATCTCGGTAAATAGTTTTGAGTTTTGAGTTTTGAGTTTTGAGTTTTGATAGGTCAACACTTGACCAATGACCAAAAATAACCGGATTCAAGCCCCCGAATTAATACCCAAGTGCCAATCCAAAATCCAAAATCCAAAATCCAAAATCGAATGACCACTGAGTTTGGAAACTATGATTAAGATCGCTTTATTTGGAACCAGCGCCGATCCACCTACTGCGGGTCATCAAGCTATTATTAGTTGGTTATCCCAGCACTATGACTGGGTAGCGGTATGGGCATCGGATAACCCGTTTAAGTCTCACCAGACCCCGATGGAACATCGGTCAACGATGCTCAAATTACTGATTGATGACATCGATCCGCCACGGCACAACATTGGTCTTTACCCAGAACTGAGCAGCCGCAGAACACTGGAAACTGTGGAGAATGCACGAGGGCGCTGGCCTCATGCTAATTTAACTTTGGTAATTGGTGCCGACTTGGTTGCCCAGTTGCCTCATTGGTATCGGGCTGAAGATTTGTTGCGGCAAGTTAATCTTTTGGTGGTACCGCGCTCAGGATCTCCCTTAGATAATGCTGGTCTGGAGAAACTTAGGCAGATGGGAGTGTCTGTAGCGATCGCAGATCTCACTGCACCAGCGGTTTCCTCTACAGCTTATCGTGAGAATGGAAATACAGACGCAGTGACGCCTCCGGTTGAGGCTTATATCCATCGGGAACGATTGTACGCATGTCAGAACGCAGCACCAAGCAGGTAATCAAACAGCCATTAGCAGATTTCAAAGTCGGGGTTGATAACGCTATTTTCTCAGTCGATACCCAGCAAAACCGCCTACTGGTGTTGTTAGTAATGCGCCAGGATGAACCATTCTTAAACCAGTGGAGTCTACCAGGGACACTAGTACGCCAAGGAGAGTCTTTAGAAAAAGCAGCGTATCGGATTTTGGCTGAAAAAATTCGCGTGAAAAATCTGTACTTAGAGCAGTTATATACCTTCGGTGGGCCTGGTCGCGACCCCCGCGAATCCGCAGCTAGTTATGGTGTGCGTTATCTTTCTGTGAGTTACTTTGCATTGGTGAGATTTGCAGAAGCGGAACTGATTGCTGATGGAGTCAGTGGCATTGCCTGGTATCCCGTTATTCAGGTGCCGCAATTAGCCTTTGACCATAACGAAATCCTGGAGTATGGCTATCAGCGTCTACGCAACAAGTTGGAGTATAGCCCTGTGGCCTTTGATGTCTTGCCGGAAGTGTTTACTTTGAGTGACCTTTATCAGCTATACACCACTGTTTTAGGGGAAAACTTTTCTGACTATTCCAATTTTCGCGCTCGCTTGCTCAAGCTGGGATTTCTGTGCGACACGGGTTTAAAAGTGTCACGAGGAGCAGGGCGTCCGGCTAGTTTGTATCGGTTTGATGCGGAGGCTTTTGCGCCGTTGAAGGATAAGCCGTTGGTGTTTATTTAGTTTTATTTTTTTAACGCAAAGTACGCAGAGGTTAACGCAAAGGTACGCAGAGTAGGAAGAAAGTTTGGTAAGAGATATAATCTAAAATTTTATGACTTTGTCAGTTAAGCCAATTAATTTATTCGAGTATGAGAAGTTAGCTGCCAAACATCTGTCTCAAATGGCGTGGGACTACTATACCAGTGGTGCATGGGACGAAATCACGCTGCGAGATAATCGTGCTGCATTTGAACAATTCAAACTTCGTCCTCGGATGCTTGTAGATGTGAGTCAGCGGGATTTAAGTACTACTATTTTGGGTAACTTTATCCAGATGCCGATTCTCATTGCCCCGACAGCCTTCCAGTGTCTAGCTCATCCAGAAGGGGAAATTGCTACGGCTAAAGCTGCTGCCAAGTTGGGAACTGTGATGGTATTGAGTACGCTGGCAACTAAGAGTTTAGAAGAAGTAGCCGCTGTGGGAGAATTAGGGACTAATAAGAGTCCGCAGTGGTTTCAGCTATACGTTCATCGCGATCGCGGTTTAACTAAGGCACTGGTAGAACGCGCCTACGCCGCAGGGTTTACAGCGCTTTGTCTCACCGTCGATGCTCCGGTTTTGGGGCGACGGGAGAAAGATACTCGCAATCAGTTCGCTCTACCAGCAAATATGGAACTGGCTAATTTAGCAACATTAACAGACCTGGAAATTCCCAGATTAAGTGGGGAATCGGGTTTATTTAGTTATTTCTTAGAACAGCTAAATCCAGCCTTAACTTGGGCTGATTTAGAATGGTTGCAATCTTTGTCACCCCTGCCATTGGTAGTTAAAGGAATTTTGCGGGGAGATGATGCCGTTCGTGCTGTGGAACATGGGGCTAAAGCGGTGATTGTGTCTAATCATGGGGGCAGACAACTCGACGGCGCGATCGCTTCTATTGATGCTTTGCGTGAGGTGGTTATCGCTGTAGGGGACAAAGCAGAGGTTCTATTGGATGGAGGCATTCGTCGTGGTACAGATATCCTCAAAGCCTTAGCATTAGGGGCGGCCGCTGTACTTGTAGGGCGACCTGTATTGTGGGGGCTAGCCGTAGAGGGAGAGGCAGGTGTCCAGCATGTCATAGAGTTATTGCGAGATGAGCTAGATTTAGCAATGGCCTTGAGTGGCTGTGCCACGTTACAAGATATTGATTTAAGTTTGGCAATCCGATTGCCTGTTGTTGATAAAAAACTTCCGTAAATCTGAAACTGTTAACCCGCAAACCCGCTTCTAAAGTCGTCGAATAATCTAAAATCTCAAATTCAAAATGGAATTGATTCCTTAAGATCATGAAACTAGCGATCGCTCAACTCAATCCCACTATTGGAAACCTCGCTGGCAACGCAGAGCAAATATTAGCAGCGGCTCAACAGGCATCTGCTCAAGGCGTCCATCTGCTACTGACACCGGAACTTTCTCTGTGTGGCTATCCCCCACGAGATTTACTGCTCAATCCCAGCTTCGTTGAGTCAATGGCAACTACCCTGCAACAGCTGGCAGAAGATTTGCCCCCTCAGTTGGCTGTTTTGGTAGGAACTGTAGAGCCTAATCCCAACGCCCATCTTGACGGTGGTAAGCCCTTATTCAATAGCATCGCCTGGTTACAGCAAGGCAAGATTCAGCAAATCTTTCACAAGCGTCTCTTACCTTTCTACGATGTATTTGATGAATACAGATACTTTGAGCCTGGTCTTCAAAGCAATTCTTTCACTCTCAATCTTGATGAGTCAAAAGAAATTCTGAATTTAACTCAAAACTCAAAACTCATAACTCAAAAGTCTATTACCATTGGCGTCACCATTTGCGAAGACTTATGGAACGATGAGGAATTTTGGGGTAAACGCAGCTATACGATTAATCCCATTGCTGATTTAGCCAAACAGGGCGTGGACTTGATGGTGAATCTGTCAGCGTCGCCCTACACCACTGGTAAGCAGCGGTTGCGAGAAGCAATGCTGCGTGCCGCAGCTGTTCGTTACCAGCAACCTATCCTCTACACAAATCAGGTGGGGGGAAATGATGACTTAATTTTTGATGGCTGTAGTGTAGCTTTTAACCGCGCTGGGGAATTGGTTTGTCGCGCCCGTGCCTTTGAGACGGATTTGCTGGTACTAGAATTTGATGAACAAAAACGGGATTTAATGCCAGCAGTTGTGGCATCACCGCCAGCAAGCGAAGACGAGGAAATTTGGGGTGCGCTTGTCTTGGGTGTCCGCGACTATGCCCGTAAGTGTGGATTTTCTAAGGTTGTAATTGGTTTGAGTGGGGGTGTTGATTCGGCACTGGTAGCCGCGATCACCACTGTTGCACTGGGTAAAGAAAATGTTTTCGGCGTCCTCATGCCTTCCCCTTACAGTTCTGACCACTCAGTTACAGATGCTTTGGAATTAGCACAAAATTTGGGCATCCAGACTCACACGCTGCCCATCGGTGAGTTAATGCAAGCTTACGACAAAACCCTAGAACCACTGTTTGCAGGCACAGCTTTTGGGCTGGCAGAGGAGAATATTCAAGCGCGAATTCGGGGTAATTTATTGATGGCGATCGCTAACAAGTTTGGCTATCTCCTCATCTCCACTGGCAACAAGTCAGAAATGGCAGTCGGTTACTGCACTCTCTATGGGGATATGAGTGGGGGGCTAGCTGCGATCGCGGATGTCCCCAAAACTCGTGTTTATACATTGTGCAACTGGCTTAACGCTAAGGCAGCTGCGACTGATGGCAAAGGGGAAATTATCCCCAACCATATCCTCATCAAGCCGCCCAGTGCTGAACTTAAACCGGATCAGGTCGATCAAGACTCTCTGCCGTCTTATGAGGTTCTCGACGACATTTTGCAACGCTTGATTCATGACCACCAATCTCCTGCTCAGATTGTTGCTGTCGGTCACAACTCGGCTGTGGTAAACAAAGTAATGCGAATGGTTGCCCGTGCTGAATTTAAGCGCCGGCAGGCTCCTCCTGGATTAAAGATTACTGACCGTGCCTTTGGCACTGGCTGGCGGATGCCGATAGCAAGTCGGTGGGTTGGAGATGGTGCCGCGAGTAGCCAGCTAGCAGAAAATATTCCCACCTCTAGCCGTACAGTTTCTCCTGCCAGTGAAAGTTAGACTGTTATGATAAGCTGCTACCTCGCTATACGAGTAGAGCTGCCATTTCAGGAGATATAGCAGTCGCCATAATGGCTCTTCAGAATCTACCTCGCCCCATACACAAGCGAGATGCTGTATGTTTGCTAAAAGCTAACTGCTAATTGCTATAAATACGTAGGATGCAAAAAGATAGTATTTTCATCAAACAGCAACTGACCCCCTACCTGTTTTTGCTGCCTGCGATCGTTGTATTGACTCTGACGGTCTTTTGGCCTGCTCTAGAAGCGTTTTACCTGAGCTTCACTCGCTATGAATACGACCTCACCCAGATGCCTGAGTGGGTCGGCTTTGCTAACTTACGCCGTCTTTGGGCTGACGCAGTATTTTGGCAGACGCTGCGGAATACGCTGCTGTATTTGGTCGGTGTTGTGCCGATTTTAGTTATAGCACCCTTGGGGATGGCTATCTTGGTCAACCAGAAACTAAGAGGCATTAATTGGTTCAGAGCGTCTTTTTATACACCAGTGGTTATTTCCATGGTTGTTGCTGGTATCGCCTGGAAGTTTCTATATGCAGAAAACGGTCTACTCAATCAACTGCTCAAACAGTTAGGGCTAGGATCGGGAGTTCCTTGGCTCACTAGCCCCAGCTGGGCAATTTTTAGTGTCATGGCAGTGACAGTATGGAAGGGACTGGGCTACTACATGGTGATTTACCTGGCAGGGTTGCAATCAATTCCAACTGACCTCTACGAAGCTGCGGCGATTGATGGCTCAGATGGTGTCCGCAAGCACTGGGACATAACAGTGCCCTTGATGCGCCCTTATCTGGTGCTGGTAGCGGTAATTTCTGCCATTTCTGCCACCAAGGTGTTTGAAGAAGTTTACATCATGACCCAGGGAGGCCCGCGCAACAGTTCTAAGACAGTTGTTTATTACCTGTATGAGCAAGCCTTTCAGAACCTAGAGATGAGCTATGCCTGCACGATTGGTCTAGTGCTGTTTCTGGTAATTTTGGGGCTGTCAATTTTAAATCTCAAGCTGTCAACAAAACAGTTATGAATTTTGAGTTTTGAGTTTTGAATTGTGAAATATTTTGGCTTTCGTTAAATTTGATTGATCATAAACCTTTTGCATTTAAATAATTAAAAATATTTACAAGCAATTATAAACGGTTTTATAGCCCTAAGCAAATAATTGTGTGCCATTTGTCGAACCTTCAAAATAATCATGACATATAATATTACACTTCCAAATAGAACTGGAACCAATCAGACAGAAACACTAACTACAGACAATAATATTGTTCTTATTGGAGCTAATGGTTCAGGCAAGTCACGCCTTGGTGCTTGGATGGAACAACAAATGCATAACCAACTAATAGTTCACAGAATTAGTGCTCAAAAAGCACTAAATATTCCTGACTTCGCACAACTTAAAAATTTGGAGCAAGCGGAAAAATCATTTTTATATGGTAGAGATGACCAACATGCTTCAAATGCACAAAAAATGCACGCTCGTTGGGGAAATAGCCCTACTACATATTTATTAAACGACTTTGATAAATTATTGTCACTCCTTTTTGCAAAAAGTGCGGAAAGAGACCGATTGCATACAGCTCAAACCAAAGCGACACAAGCCTATATTTCAGTTCCTGATGCCCCAATTGATATTATTGTAAGGATTTGGTCTGATATTATGCCTCATCGACAAATTTCCTTCAATGATGGAAAAGTCCTAGTTAGGAAGCAAAGCGAACCTGAATATCACGGTAAAGAAATGAGCGATGGAGAGAGAGTGACCTTATATCTAATTGGACAATGCCTCTGTGCTCCAGAAAATTCAATTATAATAATAGATGAACCGGAAATACATCTACATAAATCTTTAGTGGATAAGCTTTGGAACAAGGTTGAGGAATTGTCACAGTCTAAGCTCTTAATTTACATTACTCACGATTTAGACTTTGCCTCTTCAAGAAAAGATGCTCATAAGTTTTGGATTAAAAGCTATAATGGTAACAATTTATGGGAATGGGATGAGGTGCCGAAGGATGATTATTTGCCAGATGGTTTAATCTTAGAAATTCTTGGTACTCGAAAAAATATCATCTTTTGTGAAGGCGAAAATGGAAGCTTAGATACAACAATTTATCAGCTTGTTTACCCAGAATATCACATCATACCAAGAGGAAGCGGACACAAAGTTATAGAAGCTACGAAGGCTTTGCGGGCAAATGAAAATATACACCATTTGAATGTATTTGGGCTAATTGACAGTGACTACAAAGAGGAAGAAGAAAAGCAAGCTTTACTTAAACATGGTGTTTTCACAATATCAGTAGCGGAAATTGAAAACTTGTTTTGTGTAGAGCCTATTCTAAGAATAATTGCTGAACAATTGGAGTTAAATCCTGACCAAAAAGTAAACGAGGTAATAGATTTTCTTATTGATTCGATGAGTGCAGAATTTGGAGTACAGGTTTCTTCTAAAGCTGAAAAAATAGTTGAATATAAACTCGGAGCGTTCTCAAAAGAGGGTAACAATGAGCAAGGCTTATCTGACGGCTTGGCAACAACATTAGGCAGAATTAACATTTCACAAATTTATATGGAAACAAAAACTAAATTTCAAGATACTCTAGAGGCAAGAAACCTTAACGAACTTTTGTTGATTTATAATAGAAAAAGTTTGACCAATAGAATATCAGGAATATTTGGGCTTGGAAACGGACAATATGACAAACTACTAGTGCGATTATTCAAAGGCTCTCGCAAAGAGGAATTGGTTGATGCAATGAGACAATATCTGCCCCAAATAGCTTAAACGGCACACAACACGGTATTGCCAAAAGCGGGGCGGGCGCAATACTATTGCTCAAAACTCAAAACTCAAAACTTATTAAAACCTATTTTCATACTCCAGCACCGCCCGACTATCCCCAGATAAATCAGTAGAACCGCGCAAGAGAATCTCGTCATTGACTCGGTAGCGCAGGTTGTACTGGGGTGGATCGTCAGCGGTTAAAACCTTCGACACAGACGTAGAGATTTTGGGTGTGATATCAATCCCCGCCTCTACTCCCAATCCTAGTGTCGCAGTCTGCCGCTTTTCGTCCTTGGTAAGAGTTGGGAACAGGCGAAACTCGCTCAAGCCCAAGGTGTCACCAATCACATTCTGAACGTTACCAAGGAGGGCTGACCCAGCCAAATTTGCTAGTCCCAGCGTCGTGTCTCCACGACCCAGTGTTTCCACAAAGCCCCCGCCCAAAAGCGCAACAATTTCTGCTTCGCCGCGGGACGGATTACTCCTCAACTCCAGGTTCTCGCCCAATTGATTGGCAGGTCCTATGACTCGGGCTTCGATACGAATCGATTGCAAAGCGCCCAAGCTGGTTGCAGGAACATCGCTAATCTCAGTAGACAAAGGATTGCTAGGAAGGCGACTGCGAGTCGTCTCTGGAACCAAGGCTATGAGACGAACATCCAGGTTGGGGATGAGTCCTTGATTGGGGAGAAACTGCGCTGTCTGCGGATAGCCGCGAGCCAAGCGAAACTGGGTAGTAAACAAATTCACCTGACCACGCTCCAGTTCAACTGTGCCCTGCGGACGAATATTATCCAAGGTGCCATTTATAGTCAGGTTACCAGTGGCTAGAAAGTTCAGAACCGGCGGGCGCGTGATTTGAACGCCTTTACCAAGACCGATTTGCAGGTTATTAAATCCTATTACGCCAGTTTCTCGAGGTTCTGAGCCAGAGCCACCCGATGAAGCTGGTGATGCAGTTGGTATGGAGGCATTAGCCGTTTCTGCCAGCAACACCTGACCATTAACCAGCTCCAGTGCGCCACCAATTTGGGGATTCAGTGCTGCGCCGGTAAGCACCAAGTTGCCGTTAACCCCCCCGCTGTAACGTCCCTTAATGTTTAGAGCCAGCTGGTTTAGGGTAACAGTGAGTGGATTTTCTGTTGGCTGCGGAACAGAAATAGGAATGACTCCAGAAGCTACTAATTGACCCTCACTGAACCTACCCTGCAAGCTTTCTACCTGGATACGGTCAAAATCAAACAATACTCTGCCCGTCACTTCGGTTAGGGAGCCGGGTAGCGCCTGAGCATTCAGGGTGGCGTTTTGCACGACCGCAACCCCTTGAGCGACGAGTTGCTGAATTTTACCTGCCGTCTGGTCAACAGTTCCCCGCACGGAGAGATCTACTTTCCCCTGACCATCAACCCAAGCTACTTGCCCACGACTGAGCAGGTTTAACAAAGCCAAACCCTGGTTTTGCACATTGATGTCTACACTAATTTCATTGCTTGCCGATTGCATGGTAGCAAAGGGCAATTTGTAAGGGACACTACCAGTAATTTGAATGGGATCGTTTGCAGAAACAAGGGCTGTGCTGAAAAAATTCAAGCGGGCCTCATCGTAGCTGAAACTGCCTTGAGCTGTTTGGACGGGCGTCTGGTTCAGCGTCCCCCCAATAATGCTCACTTCACCTCTAGCTTGGGGATTTTGAGTGCTACCGGCTATGGTCGCAGTAGCATTGAGATTGCCAGTGGCATTAACGGGCAGGTCAACGAAATCTTGTAGGGTTTCTACTGGGAAATTTTGGACGCGCACCTGACCCGACTGCTGCTCTCCCCCAACTGTCCCAGAAAAAGCTACTAGACCTTCGCCAGATTCAATTCTTAGCGGCAGTAAGGTCAAAATGCCTTTTTCAAAGCGACCTTGGGCGATGACTCTATCAAGTTTGTAGCGGGGAATGAGTTCGTTGTCTTGGTACCTTTTCCAATTCCAGTCAGAACCGAGGATGTCAAAGTTGGCAGTTATTCCCTGCTGCAAGGAGCCAGCAACTGTTATTTCGCCCGTGAAAGTGCCTTCTAAATCCTTGAGTTCCGGTAGCGGCGAATCTTCTTCTCTAGCGCGCTCTTGCGCCAGCATTGCTTCTACTTCCGAGAAGCGGCGTAGCTGGGTTATCAGGGGAGCCTCTGGCAAGCCTTCTCCTGTGGGCTGTATGTCAGCGGCTCTGCCATAGGTGCGACTTGCGAAGCCGCGAGTTAGGTCTTGTAATTCAAATATCTGAAGGGCGGTGAGTATGTCCTGGATTTGCCCGTTGGGAATTTTGAGTTGGCCTTGGAATTGGGGACCATTGGCTGTTTGGGCGAGGCTACCACTGAGTAAATATCGACTGTTGCCTTGTTGAAGCTCCGCGTTGGTGAGCTTGGCAACTCCACCAGCGTACTGGAAGTTGCCGATTAATTTGTCCCCTTTAAGGGTACCTATGATCGGTTGGTCGATTTCTACATTATTTCCGATGATGCTGCGAGTTGCCAGGTTGATGTCAAAGTTTCCAGAAAGAAGCCCAGAAAGAGGCTGGGCTGCGATCGCACTTGGCAGGGGTGCAAAAGTCTTCAATATGCTGATGGGAAAGCTTTCCCCCCGTACCAGCAGGCGATCGCCTTCTGTCCTTCCAGATGCGATCGCTTCGCCACGCTGGACAAAGAACGAAATTGGTCGGAATGTAGGCGACAGTGCCACTTCAATCCGATCCTGAACCCCCGCCAACTGCAAATTTACCCCCTGCCGAGGCGCTATGTTCACCTCACCTGTGAGTAGTGGGTCAAATTCTAAGCCCTCTGCGGCAAAATTTTCCAAACGTACCTGTCCTGATGCCTGGATAGCTCTTGGATTGAAAGCTGCCAGTGATCCCGAAGCATTGACAGTCCCACTCAAACGCCCCTGGAGGCTAGGGGTACCCTCCGTACTGGAACCATTCACCGAAGCAAGCTGGGCAAGACGCCCCAGATCGACATCGTTGGCAGCGAAATTACCCTGCCACCGACCTCCACGCAGTTGCAAAGAAGAGGCGGTAATACTTCCATCAGGGAGATTCACACGTCCAGAGCCAGTGCCAGTAATTGTTTCTGGTTTAATTGCTGCCAGAGAGCCCGATAAGTTGAAGTTGCCGCTAAGTCTTCCTGGTTTTAACTGTGCGGGGATATTTGCAGATAAGCTGGCTAGCTGCACATCGTCGAGCGCAAAATTTCCTTTCCACCCACCTCCACGCAGTTGCAACGCCGAGGCGGTAATACTTCCATCAGGGAGATTCACACGTCCAGAGCCAGTGCCAGTAATTGTTTCTGGTTTAATTGCTGCCAGAGAGCCCGATAAGTTGAAGTTACCGCTAAGTCTTCCTGGTTTTAACTGTGCGGGGATATTTGCAGATAAGCTGGCTAGCTGCACATTGTTGACGCCAAAATTGCCTTTCCAACCACCTCCAGCCAGTTGCAACGAAGAGGCATTAATTGTGCCATTGGGGAGATTTACACGTCCAGAGCCAGTGCCAGTAATTGTTTCTGGTCTAATTGCTGCCAGATCGCCCGATAAGTTGAAGTTGCCGCTAAGTCTTCCTGGTTTTAACTGTGCGGGGATATTTGCAGATAAGCTGGCTAGCTGCACATTGTTGACGGCAAAATTACCTTTCCAACCACCTCCAGCCAGTTGCAACGAAGAGGCATTAATTGTGCCATTGGGGAGATTTACACGTCCAGAGCCAGTGCCAGTAATTGTTTCTGGTCTAATTGCTGCAAGATCCCCGGATAAGTTGAAGTTACCGCTAAGTCTTCCTGGTTTTAGCTGTGCGGGGATATTTGCAGATAAGCCAGCTAGCTGGACACCATTGGTAACAAAATTCCCCCGCCAGTTGCCGTTGCCGAGCTGTACGTTGGTTGCTGTGACGCTACCACCTGCCACTTGAAGACGTCCAGATCCACTACCTTGAATAGTTTCTGGTTTAAAAGAACGAGTATTCCCGGACAAATTGAAAGTTCCAGATAATAGCCCCTGTAATGGCGGTGGCACCTCACGCCCGATGAGTGGTGCCAGAGCGGACCCCGGAACGTCCGAAGCTTGAATTTCTCCCTGCCAGAGGCCTTCAGCGATCTTTCCTCCGCCTTTGACAGTGCCACCGGCTACCTGGAAAATTGTATTGCGAAAAACTATTGTGCCCCCAGGCGCGATCGCTACTTCACCCCTGCCAGGATATGTGGCAGCTGGGGCTTGAAACTCGACAAGCGTCTCTAAATTGCCTGTGGGGCCAAAAACCTGCGCTTTGGCTGAGACAGGACCAATAATCACTGGCGGTGCCGCACCATAAATGCGAGCGAGCGTATCCCCAGGCAGATTTTGAGCCTGGACATCGAACACTACGCCGCCTTTTTGACCCAGCTTGATTTGTCCTGAGCCGCTCATCTGACCACCGACTACTGGGAGGGCTTGGAAGCCCGTAAATGAAAGCGTCGAACCCGCCAATTCAAAGTTGGTGCGGATTGCTCGAAAGTTCAACCGATCGATCTGGGCTATCTTTGTAGTGATGGCGGTTCCGGACACAACCGGCTTTTGCAAAAGTCCGGTTACTTTCAGGTTGGCTTGCAGCTCTGCTGCCGCCGCTACTGGTATCTTGAGATTAAAAGTATTGAGGAGATTTTTCAGACCCACTGGTGCGGTTCGAGCTGAGATGTTGTAGCCCGACTGCGTATCTAGAGCACCGTTAAGTTGTGTGGGAATCTGACCATAAATAGTATTGATATTTTGTAGCTGAATTACCGTACCCTTGAAACCCAGCGGACCCGTTGTGTTGGTAAAAAGTTGTGGCACCTGCGCTATTTTTGCCGTCACTTGCTTAAAATTAGCTATTCCCAAAAACAAAGTCGGCTGCTCTGGTCGCAGTTGCACTTCTAGGTTGCCATCGACACGCCCTGCGTATAGCTTCACCGCGTCCAGCTTAACTAATCGGCTGATATCAGCCGCCAGCATGTTCTGTCCCGCGATCGCAATATTGGTCTGTCGAGCCGCACGGCGATTCTCCCCTTTGATTGTGAAATTGCCGCCCTTCACCAGCTGACCCTCCAGATCGAAAGCAATCCGCTGATTGTTATCTAGAAGGCGACCAGTACCGTTAAACTGCGTGATAGCGACAGGCACCTTACTATTTCCCGCATTCGGGAATGGCACCAGCACGATATCAGCCTGCGCTGCCCGCACCACTTGCAGTTCGGTTTTAATCGGACCTTTACCTTCTTGTGCCTTAATGGCTGTCGAAACCCAACGTCCTTCAGAGTCTTGCTCTATATAGACATCTGGCTTTACCAACGTAACATCCAGTTCTAGGGTACGATTTAACAGCAGTTTTATCGGGTTGAACGCCACGTCCACAGCCTGAACCGAGAGCCGATCAGGATCGGTGGGTGTTGCCGGTATTGCTGAGGGGCCGAACCGCAAATTAATTAGGGAAAAGCTTTCAACTCGTCCCAGATTGAAGGGTCGATTCAGAGTTTCAGAGAGATTTCTCTCTACCAGGGGTGCCAGCTGCCGCTGAACAAAAAACCAGGCTGCCCCTAAGCTACCCATGAAACCAACGAGCACTACAATACCCAGGCTAATGCTAGTACGGCTTAACAGAATCAGCGATATACGTCGGTTTAGCGGTAATACGCCACCTTTTAATTTTTGACCAGAATTTGGGGATTTTGTCATCTTTTCTCCTCACCCTTCAAGGAGTTATGGAGTTTTTAAATCGTGCAACCAGAGGAAAGCCTGCACTCTTTTTGTGAGTTTGGGAGTATGCAGCCGTAGAGATCCAGGGCAACTTAACTAAACTAATACCGATATGTATCTTACAGAAGTAATGGCAATCCGTTTGTTCATTCAAGGACAGGATGAAGCTGCCTTTATTAGGCATAAGTTGCCAATGTCACCTCTCAACAGAGGCGTCACATGAAGTCACGCTAAACAACTGCCCCAATATCCTAGCTTTCCGCAACTTCTTTGGCGAACAACATTGCTTCGCTAAACAGCCGTAGTTAATTTTTGCTTCAATAAGAAAAATTTTTACAAATTGTAATAAGAGCGATACCAGGCTACAAAACGCCCCACTCCCACCTCAATAGGCGTCCTTGGCTTGAAGCCAACATCTTTTTCCAAATCATCAATATCGGCATAAGTCTCAGGAACATCCCCTGGCTGTAGTGGCAGCATATTTTTTTGAGCTTTTCTACCAAGGCACTTTTCCAAAACCTCAATAAAATGACTTAACTCTACCGCCTGATTGTTCCCAATATTGTAAATTTTGTAACGTGCCGCACTCAGACTCGGCTCTGTGGTATCTCCTGACCAGCCAATATTCGGCTCTGGAATTTTATCTAAAACGCGGATAATCCCTTCAGTAATATCATCAATATAGGTAAAATCTCGGCGCATTATACCATAGTTAAAAACATCAATCAAACGTTCTTCTAAAATTGCTTTGGTAAACAAAAACATCGCCATATCTGGGCGTCCCCAGGGACCATATACGGTAAAGAAACGAAGACCTGTTGTGGGTATACCATACAAATGGCTGTAGGTGTGAGCCATTAGTTCATTAGCTTTTTTGGTTGCTGCATAGAGACTTACGAGGCGATCCACATTGTCATGAACTGAGAAAGGCATTTTGGTATTGGCTCCATAAACTGAGCTAGAAGAGGCAAATACCAGATGTTTGACTTTCCAGTGCCGACAGCATTCTAAGATATTCATAAACCCTACCAAGTTACTATCCACGTAAGCATAGGGATTGTTCAGCGAGTAACGCACACCCACCTGAGCTGCCAAATTAACCACTTTATCTGGCTGAATATCTACAACTAACTCTGTCATTCCTTGGCGGTCAGCTATATCCAGTTTGTAAAACTGAAAACGCTTTTGCTCTTTCAGCTGAGCTAATCTTGCCTTTTTTAAATTGATATCGTAATATTCATTTAAGTTATCAATGCCAATAACTTATTCACCTCTACCCAGCAAATATTTACTGAGGTGAAAGCCGATCAAACCAGCAGCACCAGTGACTAAAACTTTTTCCATCTTTTATTTCTACATCTAACCGCTTATACCCCACGGCAAAAAAACTAATAAGTAAGTCAACTTAATTCAACGAAGTATAGAAGTCAAAATTGAACCTGAAGCCCCAGAAGCTACTTGGGGCTGGCGCTCATACTTCATCATGTACTAGTTACGCTTTTTTATGTGTAACTTTTGGGCGGCCTGCTGCACTTCTGACGCTTGATTGTAGTACTTCTGATAGTAATCGTAAGAGGTGGTTGTATAGTTCTTGACGCCGTTGGCAACTACGCCCAAGACAGGAGCACTAGAAATTTTTAACAAGTCTAATGTTTGGTGGAGGAGAGACCGATCTGTCTTACCGAGTGCTACAACCATGACAATTCCACTGGTATGAACCGCCAATATTCTACCGTCTGCCAGCCCTAGTACTGGCGGTGTGTCATATATAACCAGGTCAAATTCTGCCTTAAACTGCTCCATCAAAGAAAGCATCTTCTTGGAGCTGAGGAGTCGGGTGGGGTCTGGTGGCAGCTGACCGGCGGTTAGCACATAGAGGCTATCCCACATGGGCAATTGCTGCATAGCATCTCTAGGGTTAATCTCCGTGGAAATGACATTACTCAGCCCTATCTCGTTCTCTAAGCCCAAGACATTATGCACTTGAGGACGCCGCATATCTGCATCTACCAGCAGTACCCGCTGACCCATTGCCGCCGCTGCCTGCGCCAGATTGGAGGAAACCGTAGACTTACCATCTCCTGGTGTCGTTGAGCTAACAACTAGGGACTGAATTGGTGTATCAGAACCGAGAAAGCTGAGATTCGTTTGCAAAGAGCGGAAAGCTTCTAGGAAAGGAGAAGCATTGTACCATCGCGGTTTACGACCTTTGCTTTTCTTGGGAGCACTACTGCCTTCAGAAGACGACAGAGCGGCCATCTGTGCTGCGGACGTCATCTGCTTCAGTTGCTTATTGTAAGGAATGACGGCCAGAAGTGGCAGGCGAGTGCTGTCTTTCAATTCTTCGGTGGAATGGAATACATTGTCTAGTCGCTCTAGCAATAAAGCGGCTCCCATCCCCATTAACAAACCGGCGATCGCTCCTAAGAGGAAATTGCGCTCCCTATTCGGCATTATGGGTTGCTGGGGTTGTTCGGGTTTCACGATCAGCTCCCAGGGAGTGGTATTCTGGGCCGATTGAACCTGGAGCGATTCCCGGACACCAAGAAAGCGAGTTAAACTTTCAGTCCCCACTGTGAGTTCCCGCTGTAAATCTGTGTACCGACGGGCAATCAGCGGTAGCTGCCTCAATTTTTGGTTGAGGAATATTTCCGCTTGTGTAATTGCAGCTACGCTAACCTCCAGAACTTGAACTTGGTTAGCCGTATCCACCAGCTGCTGGGTTAGAGAAAGGCGAATTGAATTGGGGGAAGCTTCATCTACGCCAGCTTCAGACAAATTACTCCCTAGTACTTTTTGTGCTTCTTGACCCAGTAGGGACCCCAGATTTCGCTGCTGATCCCGCAGATCCTGGATCGTCGGGCTATCTTCTGTGAATCGTGATGACTCGATAGCAATTTGGGTTTCGACATCTTGTAGCTTTTTAAGTAAATCTTGGTATTGTGGAGCCTGACTCAGGCTGGCAGAGGCGATCGCCTGATCAGGTGCTAAACCGAGCTGATTTTGCAGCGTGGCATATAGAGAGCGGGCTTCATCCAGTTTTACCTGGGCGTCTAATCGTTGTTGCTCAATGCCAGCGAATCGCTCGTACAACTGTTCTGCTTGACTTTCTGGATCTATCAGGTTGTTTTGCTGCCGAAAGGCTTGCAGTTGTGCCTGAAGTTTATCCACGCGATCCTGCAAAGTCGGCAGCTGCTTTTCCACAAACACGATTCCCTTGTTAAGGCTGCTTTGCCGCTCCTCTACGCTGTAACGGATATAACCGTCCGCAATTTTGTCTAAAACAAACTTAATTTTTTTCGGATCGGGATCGCGGTAAGCGACTGTTAATATTTTGGTGTCTCCTTGTCGGGTAATCGTCAAGTTGTTACTAATAAGTGACTCATAGGTAAAATTTGGATAGCGAGCCTGGATCTGCTTGATAATAGGAGACATCAGGTTGGGACTACGCAACACCTGAATTTGCGTGTTGTAATCCAGACCAGATTGTCCTAATCCTTGACTCTGAGCAAGTTGTGCCAGCTGATCTATCTGACTTTCTTCTTTTGTAACCGGCTCTACTAAAACTTGAAACTGGCTTTGATAAATGGGCGTTTGCTTCAATGTCCAGAACACTGTGGCAGTAGCCACTACGCCCGCCACACCGACAATAACCAGGGCGCGGCGTCGCAGAACTCCCAATACCCGGCGCAGATTGAGGTCATCTTCTTGGGTTTCCTGAAGCTGAGCCGGGTTTAGCAGCTGCAATTGCTGCGGCTGCTTGCCATTCCCGTTTAGCGATAATGGTTTAGTATGCTGCCCCGTCTCCATGTTTCACCCCTGAACCTTGTTGCTTTGCTTAACATTAGCTGCCACAAAAAATCCTGGCTTTGTCTAATTCTGTCCGAGGAAACCACTTGCGGCTACACATAAAGTAGTTGTGGATTGACCCCTATTAAAGGGCTGGTTTTTATTGGAAGATTCTAAAGAAGTTGAATAATGAGAAAATACTCCCAACTGGACTCAAAACTGTACCCAGGGTATCTGTGACTCTGGCTAAATTAGATCGACCCACAACAATAACATCGTTATTTTGCAGTAAGGGATTGCTTTGCTCATTGATTCCCTGATTAAAAGCAACTTCTACCTGCCGTTGAGAAACGGTACCATTGGGGTTGAGGCGAATCAACTCCACCGAACTCTTACGAGCGCGACGGTTATCAAATCCACCTGCTGCCAGGAGCGCTTGATTTAATGGCGTGTTTGGTTGCACTTTGACAGTACCTGGGCTTTTGACTTCCCCCACAATCTGTACTTGAATTGTATCGGGAGAAATGCTAGCAGAGGCGATTGTTTGTGCCTCAGCTGGGTCGATATTCGCGGCAGTGGGCACGGAAATTCTATCTCCCTCCTGCAAGAGTACGTCTTGACTGATGTCTCCTGCCTGCAAAAGTTCCCACAGGTTCACATCAATTACCTGGTTTGAACCGGTTCTGGTGGAACGCCGTACCTGTATCTGGCGAAGATCCGCTAAGGGTTTAATTCCCCCAGCTATTTTAATCGCCTGTGTCAGTGTGGGTAAACTGCCACTACCATTGGTGCCACTACTTTCTCCCTTGACCGTATAAGTTCCTGGGCGGAACACTTCACCCACTACCGCAACCTTGAGTGGTTCCGTGGTCTGTGGTCTCAATGTGGAAGCTGCTATTATACTGGCTTCTGCTGGATTGACGTCAGTTGCCGTGGGAATAAAAACTGTGTCTCCTTCTTGCAATATAACGTCTTGATTAAAGTCACCTACTTGGATTAGTTGTAACAAGTTGACATTAATACTCTGGGGGGAACCTGTTCTGGTGGTACGGCGGATTTGGATCTGGCTAATATTAGCTGAAGCTGTAAAGCCCCCAGCGACTTGAATTGCCTGTGTTAATGAGGGGGGACTGCCAGTGCTAGTAGTGCCATTACTGGGGCCGCTTTCTCCCTTGACCGTATAAGTTCCTGGATGTACTACTTCGCCTACCACAAGAATCTTGCGCGGAGCGCTTGCCTGGGGTCCCAAATTGGAATTAGCAATTAGACTGCTTTCTGCTGAATTGATGTTAGTTCCAGTAGGAATAAAAACTGTGTCTCCATCTCGCAAAGTGATGTCTTGACTGAGGTCGCCTGTCTCTATTACTTGCCCCAGATTAACATTAATAACTCTGCCGGCTCCCCGACGGCGAACCTGAACCTGGCGCAGGTTCGCTGACTGTGTCGTTCCCCCAGCCAACCGAACTGCCTGGGTCACAGTGGGAAATTGTCCTCCAGCTAGTTGCATAGTGTAGGAGCCAGGACTAGCCACTTCCCCAGATACTCCGATGTTCAGCGGACGAGCTGCCAGTAGGCTCAAAGTAACTATGGGGCGTCTAACGTAGCGGGCGTATTGGTTGGAAATTACAGCCGTCGCTTGTCCCAGGGTGGCACCCTGTACTCGTATGCTGCCAATTATGGGCAGGTTGAGGGTGCCATCGACGAGAACTTGGTACTCACCACTGTATTCCGGTACATTAAAGAGATCCAGGCGGATGCGATCGCCTGCGCCCAAGGTATAAGCGGCTTCTGAGGCGGAGTTGGCAGCCAAAAGCATTGGCTGTTGGGCGATTCCAGGAGATGGAATAGCGATCGCTACCATTGCCAGTAGGGTAAAACCGGCAACAGATCGAGTTATGTGTCTGGGAAAACCGGCAGCTTTCATACACAAAGGATAGAAGATGGGGAAGGTCTTGTTGCACTAACACAACCAGTCTAAGCTTTTAGCACAAAGTCAGGCGACTCCTCATAATAAATCCGGAAAATTTCTTTTTAAATGCTTGTCTAGTACAGCAGGCTTTAGTCCATAGTCGCTTGTTGAGTGAATAGCATTTGACTATTCTGAACGTATAATGTAAACTTCTGTATCAGCCAATTTACAACGGGGATTTAGTGGCGATCTGCGGCCTGCTTGGATTCTGTGACATTTCTACTTGAGGCGATTGCTTTTCCTTGAAAACTCCGGTCTGACAATAATTTGCACCTTTAAAATTCTAGAGTTAATATTTTCCAGTAAAAACTTTTCCGGAACTCAAATGCGGGCTGAGCTTGATTAAATATACAATGGTTACAATATATGGTTAATCACAGTAAAACAGAACTAGTTATCGAGGCAGGTCGCACAGAAAAACAGTATTGGCAAGATTTGTGGTGCTACCGTGAGTTGTTCTACTTCCTGGCGTGGAGAGATATCTTGGTACGCTATAAGCAGACCGCGATTGGCATGACTTGGGCGCTGATTCGACCGTTTTTAACGATGATTGTCTTCACGGTGGTCTTTGGCAAGCTGGCAAAGTTACCATCTCCAGTTGGTGTGCCTTACCAAATCCTGGTATTTGCTGCCCTGCTACCCTGGCAATTCTTTGCCGCTGCACTGGGAGAATGTAGCACCAGTGTGGTTGCAAATTCAAATTTGATTTCAAAAATATACTTTCCTCGCTTAATTGTGCCTGCAAGTGCGGTAATTGTTAGCTTTGTAGATTTTTTGATTTCCGGGATTATATTGTTGGGGCTGATGGCTTGGTTCAACTTTGTACCGAGTTGGCGCATCCTGGCTCTCCCGCTATTTATTCTGATTGCTTTTGCTGCGTCAATGGGAGCTGGTCTGTGGTTTGCGGCGCTAAATGTGAAATACCGAGATTTCCGTTATGCAGTACCATTTATAACTCAGTTTGGCTTGTATATATCGCCGGTTGGTTTTAGTAGCAGCCTGGTGCCGGAAAAGTGGCGTTTTATATACTCTTTGAACCCGATGGTGGGCGTAATTGATGGCTTCCGGTGGGCAATTATAGGTGGAGAGGCAAAACTCTACTGGCCAGGATTTTTATTATCACTAGGGTTGGTTATTCTGCTGTTAGGTAGTGGTATCTGGTACTTTCGTAAAACAGAACGTACTTTTGCCGATGTTATTTAGGTAGCGTACAAAAACGAGTCATTTATCATTGCTATTATATACTCTGAAATCCTAAGTATAACCACCGTAATATTGGCAATCACTTATAGTTTTTCTCGGCTGTATCAGTTGTATTGGCGGATTTATCTAAACTTATGCTTAGGAAGTAAAGCTTAGCGGCTAAACTAGCGACCAAAATAACCAGCAATCCTAAATTAGCGCTCACAGTATCAAATTTTTTTCATGTAGATATTTAGGAACATCTTGTAAAAAGCGAGTAGATTCAATGAACCCTAATTGCCAATACAACGAAAGGTTAAAACAGGTAAATAATCAACCTAATTTTTTTATTGTTGGGGCGGCTAAGGCTGGCACTACTTCGCTGTGGATATATCTTCAGCAGCATCCAGATATATATATGTCTCAGAGACCAAAAGAACCTGCATTCTTCTGCTACAGATTTGATAGGATGCAAGACTTTGATACTTACTTAAGTTTGTTTGCCGATGCTAACGGCGCTAAAGCTGTGGGCGAAGCAACAACATCATACTTGGCTTCCCCTGAAAGTGCTGCTTGGATTCGAGAAGTTTATCCAGAAGCAAAAATTATTATTGTACTTCGTAACCCTGTTGAGCGAGCCTACTCTCTATACAATTGGATGAGTCGTGAGGGAAAAGAGTGGATAGCTACATTTGAAAAAGCCTTAAGTGCCGAGAAAGACAGAATTGGAGATGAAGATTTTAAGGCGAATATCCCAGCATGGCATACAAACTATTTGTACTTTTATTCCGGGCTGTACTTCGCCCAAGTGGAGCGTTACCTAGAAAACTTTCCCAGAGATCAGGTTCACATTATATTGTTTGAGGATTTGAAGACTAATCCAGTAGTTGCCACACAACAAGTATATGAATTTTTGGGTGTGGATAGTAGCTTTATTCCTGAAATTGAGGTACACAACAAAGGTCAAACACCCTTTTCTGTACCAGCACAATACTTTATAAAGCAGAAGCTAAATAAATATTTATGCAAGCTTCGCATCCCATCAAGGCTGCGGCTTCAGCGCTCTGCATTAGACATAAACTTGTTTTTTGGTAAACTTGTCGAGCACCGCCTAAATGAAGCTACGCGACGGAATCTGCAAGAGATGTATAGAGAAGATATTCAGAAAACAGCCCGTCTTATAGGGCGGGATTTAGGAGCATGGCTAAAGTAAATGTGAAGAAAGCTATTGTCTAAGTTTCAGGATAGATGAAAAAAAATGTAAGATTTATAAAATATGTCGAAGACAGCGATTTTAGTTGAAAGCTTGGGTAAAAGATATATCATTGGTCATAAAAAGCAGGATCGCTACATATCTTTAAGAGACACAATAGCTGACACTGCAAAAAGCCTGAGCAATAGAGTGCTGACTGGTTTTCGTAAGAGTATTTCCAACGAGGAAATTGAAGAGTTTTGGGCATTAAAGGATGTGTCATTTGAGATTAACCAGGGCGAAAGAGTCGGCATAATTGGTCGCAACGGATCTGGAAAATCCACTCTATTGAAAATTTTGAGCCGCATTACTGAACCCACCAAGGGACGCATCTCGATCAAAGGGAGAGTAGCCAGTCTTTTGGAAGTAGGAACAGGCTTTCACCCAGAGTTAACGGGACGAGAGAACATTTATCTCAACGGTGCTATTTTAGGGATGAGCAAGGCTGAGATTAAAAAGAAGTTTGATGAGATTGTCGCTTTTTCAGAAGTGGAGAAGTTTTTGGATACGCCGGTGAAGCGTTATTCATCTGGGATGTATGTAAGGCTGGCGTTTGCAGTAGCTGCTCACCTGGAACCAGAAATCCTGATTGTGGATGAGGTGCTGGCTGTGGGGGATGCCCAATTTCAGAAAAAGTGTCTGGGGAAGATGGAGGAGGTGGGAAAACAAGGGCGAACAGTGCTGTTTGTCAGCCATACGATGGCGGCAATTAGTAATTTATGCCAGCGGGTTATATGGCTAAATAAGGGTCAGTTGGAAATGGAGGGACAAACTTCTGATGTAGTCGCAAAGTATCTTTCCAATCAGTCTAATGTTACTTATGAGTGGCACAATTATGAAAAATTATCGTTAGAAAATGAAGCTAAGATAACTTATGCCAAAGTGGTAGCTAGTGGAAATAATCTGGGTGGAATAGTAAGTTTTGACGAAGATTTTAGTATAGAAATAGAATATGAAATAACAACAAAGTTAGAAGATGCTGTGGTATTTATTAGATTGACTGACGCTTTAGGAACTGTTGTTTTAACAACTTGGGACACTGACAAGACAAACAGCCGGGGAAAAGTGAGACATCCGGGAAAATATAGTTGTGTTTGTAAAATACCTGGATTTTTACTAAAACCAGGTTATTATTCAGTAACAATTGGAGTCAATATACCTAATGTAAGAGGGTTAGATAGGCACGATAATATTATTGGGTTTGAAATATCGACGTTAGGCTTTAATTTAAGTCAAGGACGTCTGGGAGTGATTACTCCTTTACTAGATTGGCAGGTAGGCTTAAGAAACTCATAGTCAAAACGTAAAATAAAAATTATTTTGGGGGAAGTTTTAATGGAAAATACAACTGATATTCCTAAAAGAGTATTGATTCTTGCTGGTATGCATCGTAGTGGAACTTCATTGGTTTCCCACTATTTAGAGAAATGTGGGTTGAACATGGGTGAGAAATTGGTACCAGCTGATGTGGGGAATGTTCTAGGATACTTTGAAGATCAGGATTTTCTTAACTTTCATAAAGCAGCTTTAATTAAAAATGGAATTGGTACTTTCCTGCCTGAGAAATCCAGTTTACCGATCCGAGTCGAAGGCATAGAGCGAGAAAGGGCTATGGAGATACTTAGAGCCAGGAAACACCTAAATCAGTGGGGTTGGAAAGAACCAAGAACGACTCTTTTCCTTGATTTTTGGTTTGAAATAGTCGAAAATGCTAGATTCTTGTTCCTAATTAGGCACCCGTTAGGCGTTGCGGATTCGCTTCTTAGGCGAGGAACGGATGCAAACATTTTGAGAAAACCTATTCTTGGATTAAAGGCTTGGCGAATTTACAATGAAGAGGTATTGCGATTTACGAGGCTGCACCCAGATGTAAGTTTGGTTTATGAAATTGATGATTTGATTCGCCAGCCTGAAAAATTTCGCCTTATTATAGAAAAAAAGTTTCAAATAAAACTAAACGCCGCTCAATTTGAAGAAGTGTTCTCAAAAAATAATTTTAATTTGCATTACTCGCCTAAGGTGTGGAGGTTGCAAGTTCTACGTATTATAGAATTTTTACAGTGTATGCGCCTATATGAAAAGCTTCAAGCTTTACATGAATATTCATTACAATAGAGATATCTAATAAAAATAGAAATGAAAGCTTAAAGGGCAATTGAAGAAAGTAGTTATAAGTAGTTAGATATATATGGGAGGTAATTTAGATAACAGAGCCGTATGCCACCGTTTACAAGCCAGAATCCCTGTTTATGGAAGGTATTAAACTAGCTGCATGAACGTCCTGCATATTAACCAATCTGATATCAATGGTGGGGCGGCGATCGCTGGCTATCGGCTCCATAAAGGCTTATTAGCTCAGGGTATTGACTCTCGGTTGCTTGTTGAGGCAGCCAGCACCAGCAGCGAGCGTATAGCTACTACCCGTAATCATCGTAATGGTATAGAAAACTTAATTTTTCGCTTGACGGGGCGTCTTAGCCTTAGATATATCAACCTCATAAGCACTTTTGATATCCCCCAACACGTTTTCTACAAAGATGCCGATATCCTCAATTTTCACAACCTGCACGGGGGATACTTTAACTACCTGGCTATTCCCACCTTAACTCAGAAGAAGCCTGCTGTTTTTACGCTTCATGATATGTGGAGCTTTACTGGTCATTGCGCTTACAGCTATGATTGCGATCGCTGGAAAATTGGCTGTGGCAAATGTCCTTATCTAGATACCTACCCATCTGTTAGAAGAGATAATACTCATTGGGAGTGGAAACTGAAAAATTGGGTCTACAGCGGCTCCAACCTAACTATCGTGACTCTTAGTAAGTGGCTCACTGAGCAAGCTAAGCAGAGTATGCTCAAGTGCTTCCCCATTCATCATATTCCCAATGGTATCGACACAGAAGCGTATCAGCCGCTTGACCCTCAACAGTGTAGATTCCTGCTGGGCATACCTGCTGATAAAAAAGTTTTGATGTTTGGAGCAGCCACCCTTACGGATACCCGCAAAGGTGGCGATCTACTGGTGAAAGCACTCTCTAGCTTCCCCGAATCATTAAAAGCTGAAACTGTGCTACTGACCTTTGGTAATGGTGGTGAAGCTATCTCGGAATCCGTGGGAATGCAAACCTTGAATCTGGGATACGTCAGCAGCGATCGCCTCAAATCCATTGCCTATTCTGCCGTCGATCTGTTTCTCTTTCCCACCCGTGCCGATAATCTACCTTTGGTGCTACAAGAAAGCATGGCTTGTGGCACACCTATGGTATCATTCAAGGTTGGTGGCGTTCCCGATATGGTGCGTCCAGATATCACCGGCTACTTAGCCACACCTGGGGACGCCGAAGATTTCTGTAACGGTATCGTGCAGCTTTTGGAAGATAAAAGTGTACGCGAGAAGATGAGTCAACACTGTCGAGAGATAGCCCTGAAAGAATATCCTCTAGAACTACAGGCTCAGCGATACATTGAACTGTATAATCATGCACTTTCAAAATAAAGTTCAATTGCCTAAACCTTAGTTGTTTAAAGAGGACAATACCTTGAAAATTTTGCTAATCTCTTCAGTTCAGCCGGGAAATAGCACTGGAGGAGAAGTTGTTCTTTACAGGCATTTTTCGCGATCGTCGGACTTGACGCTGACGATCGCTACCGATAACAATTCAGAGAAATTATTTAGTGAAGACATTGTAGAAATTTATCCCCACCCACTACTAAGTCGACTGACAAAAACAAGAGTATCGAAATGGGCGCATGATGTCCGCCAGTGTGTCGCTCCCTTTTATAACTATAATAAACTTCTAGACCATATTAAATATAAAAAGCCCGATCTAATTGTCACGGTAGCTCACGGCGAATTGTGCTGGTTAGCGCAGTACATTGCCCGAAATTTTAACCTTCCCCTAGTTACATTTTTTCACGATTGGTGGCCCGACCTCGCTTATGTTCATTCTTGGACTAGAAAAGTGCTGGAAAGGCACTTTAAGCGGCTTTACCAGCAAAGCCAACTGGCATTTTGTGTAAGTGAAGAAATGCAGAGGGCATTGGGAAAGCACCCAAATTCACAAGTCCTATTTCCCATTCCAGAGCAATTATCCATCCAAGGCTCCCTAGCAACATCGACTGGAGGGCAGGAGTTTAAAGTCGTTTATGCTGGAAATATGTCTGAGATTTACAGACCTATGATACAATGTTTATGGACTTTATCTCAAGAAGTTGATGAATTTAATTTGAAGTTATTTGGTCCTCCCCCTGATTGGCTAGGATCTATCTTATACCCGCGCCAAGATCGGGGAATATACGGCGGCTATTTATCAAGAGAGCTGTTAAGAAAGGAATTGTGCAAGGCGAATGCTTTACTTGCAATTATGTCTTTTAATGAACAAGATAAAAGACGAACTCAACTAAGCTTTCCTTCTAAGCTTTTAGAATATTGCCAGTTTGGCAAGCCTATTATAATCTGGGGACCAGAATACTGTTCAGCCGTCCGCTGGGCACGGGAGTACCAAGCAGCATTAGTAGTAACATCGCCTTTAGCGCAAGATTTAGTGAAAGCAATTCAAGAATTATCAACTCAACCGAAGGTGCAAAAAAGCCTTGGGGATAAAGCTTGCGAAATGGCGCAAAGTGTGTTCAATCCAGAAAAAATACAACGCCAATTTAGTGATAGCATTAAAAATTTATTGACACAGGCATAAAAAAATTTATAAGGTATGGTCTGGAGTTCTTAAGGGGGAAGAGTTTTATCACTGTTGCGGTGGTTTGTAGTTTCGCAAAAAGTAGATACCTATAAGGAAAAAATAACCCTTTATTACTCTGCAAAGTGGTTGTTACTATTCAAGGAGCATGCTCAGCAATATGTTTGATAACAAGCCAATACTAATTACTGGTTCCCATCGCTCGGGTTCGACTTGGGTAGGTAAGATGCTAGCTCAATCTCCATCAGTTCGTATCATTAATGAACCTTTTAATCTTAATAGAGATAGAGAAAGTTCTAAATGCTTATGTGGAGTTAAATTTGATTACTGGTTTCCTTATATTTGCCAGGAAAACGAAGATTATTTTTATCAACATATTAAGCATACTATAGATCTATCTTATAACTTAAAAGGACAGTTGAATGCTGCTAATACACCAAGTGCTAAAGGGGCTAGCATTAAAGGCTATGGAAAATTTTTAATGCGCCGTCTCTTAAATATAAGACCTCTTATTAAAGATCCAATAGCAGTTTTTTCTGCTGAATGGCTGGCATCTAAGTTTAATATGGATGTCGTGATTTTGATCAGGCATCCGGCGTCTTTTGCCGGTAGCTTGAAAAGATTAAATTGGAATTTTCCGTTTTCAGATTTTTTAAACCAACCTTTATTAATGAAAGATTATTTATATACGTTTGAAGGAGAAATAAAAGAATACGCAGAAAATGAGAAAGATATCATCGATCAAGCAATTTTATTATGGAGGATAATATACTCTGTAATTATTAAATATCAAGAGGGCTATCATTCTTGGATGTTCTTACGACATGAAGATATATCCAGAGAACCAGTTATTGCTTTTGAAAAAATTTTCAACCAGTTAAATTTGGGTTTTTCAAAAAATATAATAGAAGGAATCAAAGCACATAGCCATTCTGCAAATCCTACTGCTGCTACCACAGAAGCTCATCTACTTAGACTCAATAGTAAAGCTAATATCGAGAGTTGGAAGGAAAGACTGACTGCCTCAGAAATTCAAAGGATACGTACCAAAGTTGAAGATGTATCTAGCAGATTTTACTCAGATAGAGATTGGTAATTAATAGTATGCCAACAGTATCAATCATTACTCCCCTCTATAACAAAGTGGGTTATATTATAGATACGATCCGGTCGGTACTTTCTCAAAGCTATTCTGATTGGGAAATGCTAATAGTTGATAATGGATCTACTGATGGCAGTTGGAAAAAAGCTCAACAAATTCAGGATGATCGCATCCGCCTTTTGCAGTCGCCGAACCAAGGACCTGGGGCAGCTCGTAATTATGGGCTAATTCAAGCTCGAGGGGAATGGATTCAGTTTTTAGATGCCGATGATTTACTTGAACCCGATCACTTAGAAAATCAACTAGCAACTGCACAGCAAAATCCGGATGCTGAGATTATTGCCGGGTGGTGGCAGGAATTTACCGATGAGAATCCCACGGTAAGGACACTCAAGTACCCAGCAGGGATTGGACAACCAGCTCATGTTTTGCGGGATGCGGCCATTGCGTTTGCCCCTTGGACTGTTCATGCGGCTTTGGTCAGGCGCTCTGCTTTATCCCCTGATTTCTATTGGCCTGAGCAACTTGACCAGTATTTAGGAGAGGATATTGCCTTCTGGTTCAGGTTGATCGGCAAATGCACAGTTGCTTATGGAGAGAGTAAAGGGGCCTTATATCGTACTCAGACTTTCCAATGCCGTAATCAATGTTTTAACCCTGAAAAGTGGTTTCAAGGCGTTCATGCAGCACTTGAGTGGAACTTGCACTACCTAGCGAGTAAAGATCAACAATACACGCCAACACAGAGTGAAAATTTAATGCGTGTTTACTCCGGTCTTTATCTTTTGGCACGAGCTAAAAATTCAACAGAGATACAGTCACAGGCACTTGCTAAAGCCTCTCAATGGTTAGAGAGTTATTTTCAAGTTGCCGATAGAGCTAAAGTATCAATGCTTGTCCGTCGCTTTTTAGGGCTAAAATTGTTTTTGAATTTTGCTAATTCTTATAGAGAGGGATAACTCCAAATCATGAAAAGAAAGACCTGTATGACGTGTGCTTCGCACAACCTCGCCGAGTTTATAGATTTAGGGATGCAACCCAATGGGAACAACTTCCCTACCCCTGAAACAAAAGATACAGAGCTACTCTTTCCCATCTCTATGATGGTTTGCCAGGACTGCTGGCAAGTCCAAATTGCTGAGTTTCCTTCTCCCGAATTCCTTTTCACGGATCATCCCTATATTACAGGGGTTAATGTACCAATTGTTCAACACTTTGAACGTCTAGCATCCCACATAGTCCAGAAGCTTGATTTACAGCCTAACTCCTTGGTAATGGATATCGGTTGTAATGACGGCACCTTACTGAAAGCCTTTGCCACTCATGGAATGCGTACTTTCGGCATTGACCCAAGCTTGCGTGTAGGGGAACTAGCTCGCTCCCAGGGAATAACAGTTGGTCGAACATTATGGAATCTTGAGGCAGGCACAGCCATGCGTCAACTGGGCATTTCGCCCGACTTGATTACGGCTACGGCAGTATTCTATCACCTACCTGACCTGCACAACTTCATTGAGGGGTTGAGGCAGGTGATGCACAATAACACGGTGTTTGCTGTTCAGTGCGTGAATCTCAAAGACCTGATCGAGAGAAACCAGTTCGATCACTTCTACCACGAACACAGTTGTATTCATGCCATAGCCCCGCTCCAGCGGCTCTTTGAAGCCCATGATATGCGGTTGCTAGACGTGGAATTTACTGATATTCATGGCGGCTCCTTTATTCTGTACACCGGGCTAAAATCTCACCCAATGCCCACCAGTGACAAGGTACAGCAGGCTATTGAAGCGGAAATTCAAGCAGGACTGAACGATCTTTCGACTTATCAAGACTTTGCTGCACGAGTAAAGAAAAACACTGATGATTTGATTAACTTGTTAACCCAGATCAAGCAGGAAGGTAAACGAGTTTTTGCCTTGGGAGCGCCGGTGAAGGGCAACACGCTTCTCAATTTCTGCAAAATTGAACCAAGTTTGGTTGAATGTGCAACAGAAGTTAACCAATTTAAGATTGGTCGTCTAACTCCAGGTACTTACATCCCCATCATTGATGAACGCACTCTTCAGGAACAACCAGACTACTATCTGATTCTGTCCTGGAATTTCCTTGACTATCTGATTGGCAAGTACAAGACTTTTCTTCTGAACGGTGGGAAGTTCATTGTTCCGGTTCCCAATGTGCGCGTTCTGAGTTTTGAGTCCATCTCCTAAATACTAGCTAAGGGTTTGGCGATGAAAAATGTAATTGTTACTGGTGCAACAGGGTTTATTGGCAGTGCCTTAGTCAGCCGACTACAAGCTATGCTTGGTCCTGAGTGTCGCATTATTGGTTTAGGGTCAGATACCGTTGATTTAGTGAACCGTTCTGCGACATTTGATTGGTTTGAAAAGTTGCACTGGGCTTTTGAATGTGACCATATCTTTCACTTGGCGGCACTCTATAAAGCTGGAGATTGGCCAGTTCACCATCCGGCAACTCAATTTCACGTCAATATGTCAATAAACGTGAACATCCTGGAGGCATGGGCTCGCTTCTTTCCCAAAGCAAAATTTACCAGTGTTGTGTCTTACTGTATGTATCCTTCCCATGAAGAACCGCATCCAGAAACAGAACTCTGGGGAACTGAGCCGGAAGATTATTTATTCAGCTACGCCATGACTAAGAAAGCACTGCTGGTTGGTCAGCGGGCTTATCGTCAGGAATATGGACTCAGCTGTACCAGCGTAGTCTTACCGACTGTCTACGGTCCCCATGACAGTTTTGCTGAAAACTCCCATGTCATGGGGGCACTTATTGGCAAGTTTGTCCGGGCAGCGCAAGCAAGCAGTGACGCGGTCGAGGTTTGGGGAGACGGTAATCAAGAGCGAGAATTTCTGTATGTGGATGATGCAGTGGATGGAATTATCACTGCTGCGAAGCACTCGAACGTGGATGTCTTGAACTTGGGGACTGGTCAGGCTTATTCTATCAGAGCGATCTCAGAACTCATCAAGCAGGCATCCGGCTTTTCTGGCAAGCTCCAGTACAACACGACAAAATTTGTTGGGGTGAAGAAGCGGTTACTGGACGTGAGCCGTGTCAGGCAGGAAATTGGTTGGCGTGCTGCCACCAATTTAGAGCAGGGGATCTACAAAACCGTCAGATGGTATCAAGCCCAGCTGGGCACAGAGCCAATTCCAGCATTTGCTTCAAACCGCCGATGAAAACTATAGCAGTCCTAAATCATTTGTGATAAATAAAAAGGCTTAAAGCTTGTAGACGCGTGCTTTTAGACTCCGTAAATTTTCACAACTCATAGAGGATTGCTATAGTACCCTTGCTGCCATGTTGATTGGGATCATCAAGAATATTGACCGGAAGCTATAGCCTGACTACTAATAGGCCATCACGAATCAGTGCTATAGGTGGCATTTCTGGTTCATGTATTTCCGATACTCACTGAATTTAAGGCATTTACTTAAGGCTGCTCCCCTTTACACTAAACTTTTGATACCCATGCAGTCAAAACAACGACGATTGTTGATCGTAGAAGAGGCACTAAAAGACTATACGGGTCACTGGTACGAATATGATAAGGCAGTTACAGAAATCAATCGGTTGAGGGGAGTAGATGTGGCAATCGCAGCCCATCAAACAGTAAGCCCAGAGATCGTTCAGGAACTGAAGGCCCTGCCCCTATTTCAATATACAAATTGGGATGGCATCTATTACAGTCCCTCGGCTCTCAAGCGATATTGGGGAATCGGACAACACAACTGGCGGGTCTACAAGACTTTAGATAAATTTCTAGCCTCCTCAGAACCTTTTGACTGTATATTTGTCCCTACGGTTATTATTTACCATTTGGCAGCTTGGCTATTGTTAGTCAGGAAATACCAAGGAAAAAAATTTAAGCGGCTTGTGTTATTTTTCAGAAATAATGCCGGTAGTTACCCCAATAATTCAATTCAGCCTGTCTTTAAACGTTCTACTAATATTCTCAAAAAAACCATTCAAAGCTTTCAATGTTTTATTCAGTCTGGGGTAGTCTGTCTAGCCACTGACAGTAGCCGTCTTGCTTTAGAGTACAATATCCTAACTGGGGTAGATGTTAAGGTTTTCCCAAGTCCTAGAATTAAGCTACTCGCAGAACAGATCGTTCAAAAAAGTCCTGGAGAACTTGTTGTGATGAGCTGTCTTGGACCGCCTCGCCTGGAGAAGGGAATCGATCTACTGCAACTGGCAATCCTCCATCTGATCAAGGAGCATCCGGAACTGAATGTTAAATTTATCATCCAATGGAATCGAGAGATTTATTACTTAGACGGTTCTAAACTTGAACCCAATCCAAAATTAGAAAACAGTCAAAACGTCCTTTTATTGAAATCAGACCTCAGCAGTGATGAGTACGACCAATACCTAGCTCAAAGCGACTGTATAGTGTTACCTTATCGCCGTGAGTCTTACTATGCGAGAATATCTGGCATTGCTGTTGAAGCTGCTACCGCTGGGATACCCATTATCTTTACAAAAGATACTTGGATGGAAGATGCTGTTTCTCAGTATGGTGCGGGGCTTGGCGTTGAAAATGAAAACGTCTTAGACCTGGCAGAAAAAATTTATCTGATGGCTTTGCAAATATCTAAGTACAGAGCTGAAGCTATGGTAAAAGCTAAGTTAGCACAGGCTTATCATTCACCGGAGAATTTCTTGAAATGTCTTTGGGGAAGTGAAACTTCCGATTTTACCTTGTATAACCAATGAAACTTCTCTACTACTCACCCGCTAGCTACGGCGGTATTGCTGATTATGCCCACGAACAGGCTAACGCTTTGGTAGCTCTTGGAGTAGATGTTACTCTACTTAGCACTGCTAAATATCCGACTGGTAGGGGAGAGAAGTATCACATTGTACCAATCCTGCAAGAAATAACCCCCACTAAGCCACTACCTCATAAGGTTTCAAAGGCAATACACTTTTCCTCTGTAACCCTCTTCAATTTTACTAAACTGGTTAGCTTTATTGAGGAAAATGATTTTCAGTATGTATTAATGGGTTATGTAGAATATTTGGCACCTCTTTGGTCTTATCGTTTGAGGCAGCTGAGCAAAAAAGGAGTTGTCTTTGGGGCTGTAGTACATGATCCAGTGCGGGATTTTGTTGTTGGCCCTCGCTGGTGGCATCGCTGGTCAATAGCTTGTGGTTATTCTTTCCTACGTGAAGCTTTTGTCCATGAAGCTATCGAACTTGATACAGTTCGACCAATGCCTCGACTCCGGACAACCGCAATTCCCCAGGGAATCTATCACTTTCCTAATGGGACTCAATCCCGGGAAAAAACCCGCTCCAGCCTCGATTTGCCCTTTGACGTCAAAGTGATGCTGGCTTTTGGTCATATTCGGGATAACAAAAATCTCGATCTTGTTATTCGCGCAATGACTAATTTTCCTAATTTATATCTAATTGTTGCTGGGAAAGAACAGTCATCTAATCAACGTCCCGCTTCTTTTTATCAGGATTTAGCAAAAAGTTTAGGGGTTGCGGATCGCTGCCGCTGGGAGGTGCGATTTATTGCAGATACGGAAATAGGGAACTTTTTTGAAGCTACAGATATTACTGTACTCACTTACAGCAAGACTTTTCGATCTGCGAGTAGTGCTTTAAATACATCTGCCAACTATCGCCAACCCTGTATAGCGTCGGCAGGTGAAGGTTCTTTACGCTCTGTCATACAGAATTATGAACTTGGGATTTGGATTGATCCGGATGATGTAGATGCGCTCGTGAAGGGAATTATAAGATGGTTAGAAAATCCTCCTAACCCTGAATGGGAGAGGTACTTTGAGGAGAACTCTTGGCAAAGGAATGCCCAATTGGTAATAGATCGTTTCAAATAAAATTAGATCATAAAATCTGAAGGAAAGTTACAATTATGACACGTCAGTTTCTAGATATTCGGCTCCCTGAAAATTTTGAATTATTTACCGATTAAGTAATTGGCCGAGGTTGGGTTGGAGAGATTGATAAAAATCGACGCAATATTGCTGGTGGTATCAGCAAACTGGAGGCTCGGACTTTAGCCGAAATTATTTTTAAGCATGATTGTAAAAGTTTATAAAAAACAATATACATATAAAATTATTATAACGCCGGAATTACAGCCTACTCTAAATCGTAAAGCAAAATATATGGCAGCAGCATTCATCAAGCGCAAACCATATTGGTATGAGTGGCCTAATAATTTTTGTAATTTGCTAGTTTTGCAAAAAATAGCTGACTCCGAGCATCCTTGGAACTACTTTGAGAATTTCTGAGTGTCCTATTAAAGGCTCTACACTTATGAACTTTAGGCTCCTTGCTGGCAGTGTTCTGAGTTATGGCTACAATCATATGATTGGAAACTGTCCATCTCGCCAAATCCGCATGACTTATCTCAAAACCTATTTAGCAGAGGTAGGGGTGGGAACCTCTGTACAAATGGGATGTCGATTCTTAAATGGTAGAAAAGTACATCTGGGCGATCGCAATGTGGTTAACTTCGGCTGTCTGTTCGACGGTCGCCACTATCAAATTCGTACTGGCTCGGATGTCTCCATTGGCCCAGAAGCCACCATTTTAACTTTGGGACACGATCCGCAGTCTCCAGAATTTAGTGACAAGGGTGGGGATGTAATGATTGGTGATCGCGTTTGGATTGCTTACCGAGCCATAATTCTGCCAGGACTCACTATTGGCGAGGGGGCCGTTGTAGGTGCAGGCTCAGTAGTCACAAAAGACGTAGAACCTTACACCATTGTAGGGGGGGTGCCGGCAAGAATTATTGGAATACGAAATACCCACCTTAATTATTCCCTAAATTATTCTCCTTTTTTGTTATAACCACATATCATGCAAACAGAGTTAGTAAATCGATGGCAATTACGTCTAATTTAGCAAGGTTCCCACATGTTCCGATCCTTCATGAATTCAAACCATCTCCCTATGGATAAAATTTTTTGCCCATAGTTTACTAAAGGGGATACTCACCTACGCTTCTGTCTCGTATGCTGACTCATTATTTTATTAGGAGTCATCTATACTTGTGGTTTGTCTAAAACTTAAATTTGTATAATGAACCTCTTTCCATATTTCAGTAAAAAGCCAATTCCTTTGACCATATTAGCGGGTCCATTTCGAGGATCTCGCCTCATCCTTAACCCTGCGTCCTCGAAGCGAAAGCTGCTTGGTATTTACGAGCATGTCCTGAACCCGTGGCTTAATCAAGTTATCCCGCAGATTCAAGTTGTTTGGGATGTAGGTGCTAACGACGGCTACTTTACCTATGGATGTGCCCATGCTATCAAACGCCATCAACACGATGTTTACATCATAGCCTTTGAACCAGGTATAGCCGAACAACCGGCTTTGTCTGTTCCTGCTGCTTGGTCACAATATGCTGACATCCATTTTGAATTTATACCCTTATTTGTGGGTGCAACCTCGGATGAAAAAACTATAACATTGGATAAAGCCTACGATGAACACCCCTCACTGCATGGCAAGCCATCCTTAATCAAAGTAGATGTGGAAGGTAGCGAAGTGGAAGTGCTAAAGGGAGCGGCCTCCTTGCTTGGAGAACCGCATAACTGGGTAGTAGAAGTGCATGGCGACCATCTTCTTGAGCCGGTGCTGGATTTCTTTGCTAAAGCTAACAGAACCGTTGATGTCCATCCACCCCAGCCTCACTGGTTGCTAGGATCAGAATCACGTACCATCAAAACATCTTGGGTTACCACTAGGTCACATTAAATCGATGATTCAATGTCTGAAAAATTGCCATCCTGGATATGCTGCCAACTCGGAGCCCGCGAGCATTACGCTATACCGCGGGCTTTACATCAGGCAGGACAACTAGCCCACCTAATCACTGATAGCTGGTGTTTGCCTCAGTCGGCACTAAACCTGCTGCCGACATCTGTCTTAGCCAATTTACGGGAGCGATTTCACCCAGATTTGGCTTCAGCCTCTGTTCACGCCTTCACTGCTTCTTTGATTCGCTTTGAAATAGCTCAACGAATTCAAAGAAATTCAGGATGGGACCGCATCATGGCCCGTAATTGCTGGTTCCAACAACACGCAGTGCAGTTACTAGATGCTATTAACCCTCAACTCGCAACTGCCAACTCCCGCCCTACCCTCTTTGCCTACAGTTACGCTGCCTTAGAACTGCTCCGCTATGCTAAAAGTAGAGGCTGGCGTACTATATTGGGTCAAATCGATCCAGGGCCAGTTGAGGAAAAATTAGTTCTACAGGAACATGCTAGACAACCTACTTACCAATCAAATTGGCAACCTGCCCCATCCCAATACTGGGCTAGATGGCAGGAAGAATGCTCATTAGCTGATCGAATTGTGGTTAATTCCCTCTGGTCAAGCCAAGCCCTACAGCAGGCGGGTATTCCTACCCATAAAATGGATATCATTCCTCTTGCCTATAAAGCACCTGAGCAAACACAGAACTTTGTGCGAACCTACCCCTCAACCTTCTCCATCGAACGTCCGCTGCGAGTGCTGTTTCTTGGTCAAGTGATTTTGCGGAAAGGCCTTGCCGCACTACTAGAAGCGGCTAAACTTTTACAGGATCAGCCTATAGAATTTTGGCTAGTTGGCCCTTTTGGCATCGCTACGCCCCAGCTAGTTCAAATGTATGAGCGAGTAAGGTGGATTGGTCCAGTTCCTAGAAATGCAACAGCTCAATACTATCAGCTGGCAGATGTTTTCTTGTTCCCTACCCTTTCTGATGGTTTTGGACTTACACAGCTGGAAGCACAGGCATGGCAACTCCCAATTATTGCTTCCAACTTTTGTGGTGCTGTGGTTCAAGATCGAGAAAACGGTGTGGTATTACAGGAAGTGACTGGGGAAGCGATCGCAAATGCTTTGCTCTTATGCCTAAAAAATCCTTGGCAACTCGAAAAATTTGCTTTCCAGTCTACCAATACTTCTGCTTTTAGCCTCTCACAATTGCAGCACCATCTACAATGTTTACCCTATGCCGTGGTTTGACTTCCCAGAGCTAGCATTTACCCAAATTACGCTAATTTTTGTTAGTGTAGTTTGGTTATTACGGCGAAATGATGAAATACCGATACTAATAAGTACTCTCCTGTTTTACGTTTCTTCTTACCGATACTGGAGTGTCAGTATTGGTATACAAACGTGGATTCACTTGAGTTCGTATGGCTTTAACATTATCACAAATGAATCAGCCCTTCAAGCCTTAAGTTACATTGTAATTGGTCAAATCTGTTTAATAGCAACGTATATGTTACGACAGAGGCGAGTCTTGCCAATTGTCGTTACAGGTACTAACGATCCCTTCCTTTTGAAATGGTTACGTCCTAAAGTCATCTTAGTAGGGTTGTTGTTCCTCCCCTTGGTAGTAATAAGTCGCTCTAACGTAAGCGCACAGGTACAGACCGGGCGTTCCTTGGCTTTTGAAGTTAGTGGCTACTTACGACTATTACCCTTAGTATTGGTGGGAATTGCCACGCTTCTCCTGTGCCTGTGGAAGTTGGGCGGGCTTTCATCGCTGCAAAGCAAAATTGCTGCTATCCTAATTCTGATTGCGGTCTCTTTTTTAACATTCAATGTCAGCGGACGCTTTCAGTTTTTGGGATGGATTATTGCTGGTGGCATCATTGTATCTTCTACATATCGACCGCAAAAGCGTCTGGTTGTTTTAGCTATTATTGGTATCATAGGCATCGCCATTTTCACAGTGGCAGGTGCCCTGCGAAACGCAGAATTCGCAAGTAACGGTTTTGAACAGTCAGCTTTGGATCGCGCTCTGAGTGCGGAAGACGCCAATATGCTTGATGGATTTGTATTTGTACAAGATGTTTACCCACAACGTCTAGACTATCGATGGGGCATGGAGCATATAGAGATTCTGCTTCGCCCTATTCCCAGAGCTTTGTGGCCTGAAAAACCTGCTGGAGGGGGTTACATGGAGGCATTTGGCTTAAGCGATCGAAATAAAGGAACCACAGTTGGGTTCTCGCCAACTTTATTCGGGTCATTTTACGCTGACTTTGGCATTGTAGGTATTTTTCTTTTCTCATGCCTCTATGGCTGGATTTTTGGTAGTATCATCCTTTATAGTAGTCGACTTCAACCTTTTGCTAGCATCCTGATCCGGGCCATTCTATGTTCGTGTCTGATTCCACTACTGCGAGGAGGAGACTTGCCTGGTATTTATGCCTGGATCGGTATGTCCTTCTGGCCGTGCTTTCTTTTGCTATGGATGAAACGGAAAAATTTTATACTTAGATTACCCTCATCCACTAGAGTTTATAGTCCAGGAAATATACCAAATGTCAGACATCCTTAAACAAAAAACTTGAAATTATAAAGCCTCAACTAAATTTTTAGAGATTGGCTAATGAACATAGTCATAATGTGGCAAAGTTTTGGTTTATACCACATCTCTCGGCTTCAAGCAGCATTTGAATTTTTTAGTATTAAAGGCATCAGGGTTATTGGTCTAGCAACTGCTAACAGTAATGAAACGTATCAGTGGGAAACAGTGAACAAAGCTACAGAAATTGAGCTGAGAGTAGCTTTCCCAAATCGTTCTTACTTCAAAATCTTGCCTAGTGAGATGAAACAGGCTATAAATTCTATTTTGGATGAAATTAATCCAAATATAGTAGTAATTTCAGGTTGTTGTGAACGAAGCTATGGCCTGTGGTCTACCTATCTTGATCTTTGTTTCAGCGGGGTGTGCTTACGACCTGATAAAAGGAGGAGAGAACGGCTTTAAGTTCAACCCAGAAAATGTAACTGAGATGGCAGAGGCCCTGGAAAGGATAGCTTCTTATTCAACAGATCTTGGTTTAATGGGACATCGATCAAAAGAGATTATTTCTGATTGGACTCCCGAACACTTTGCGAAAAATCTTTGGAAAGCGATTCTGGCAGGGCAGAACAGGGGTAATCATGAATAGGAAATTTTCACATGAACCGATCTTTGTCATCATCAAACCCTTACTTGCGCTGCATCATACAAACGGCTATCCTCATCAGTAAATGCCTCATGGGAAAACTTTTCAGTGCAGTGCATGAAAGAAGATGCTGAGCCAGAACAGCAGCAAGGGAAACTTACGCAATCCAGCTATGCATGTAGTAGTAATTTTTTACAATGTTGGAGGGTACCATGCTGCCAGGCTGCGTGCAGCTTACACTCTATGTCAGACAAAAGGGTGGAGTTTGAGCGCAGTCCAAGTGACAGACAATACCCAAGAGCGTCCATGGGGTGATTTAGAGCAAGAGATTACATTTCCTCTCAAAACTCTTTTACCTGTAGCAACTACATCTGCCTCAGTTGATCGCAGTCCATGGTCTACTGTCGCTGCCTCTTTACTAACTCCTTGTCTGGACGCTCTACAGCCAGATGTAGTTGCTATACCTGGGTGGGGCTTTCCAGTATCCCGCACAGCTGTTTCCTGGTGTCAACGCCACCAGGTGCCAGCAATTCTGATGAGTGAAAGTAAATGGGATGACGAAAAGCGGCAATGGTGGAAGGAAAAGCTTAAATCATGGCTCTACGCTAGGAAGTATGGCGCTGCACTTGTGGGGGGCGAACTGCATCGCGACTACCTGGCTAAATTAGGGTTTCCTGGGGATCGGATTTTTCTCGGTTACAATGCAGTTGACAATGACTACTTCACTGCTCGTGCCGAAGTTGCTAGGCAAGATCCTGTTGCTGCTAGGCTGCGTAACCCAAGCATCCCTTTACGCCCATATTTTATTGTTGTTACTCGCTTGCTCGAGCGCAAGAATGTGTACTGTTTTGTAGAAGCCTTTGCTGCTTATCGCCAACAGGTAGGAGATGAGCAAGGATGGGATCTCGTCATCTGCGGTAGCGGAGCAGAAGAACCATCCATCCGTAAGATTATTCTTGAAAAAGAACTTAATAATTGCGTCCATTTACCTGGTTTTATTACTTACCAAGCCATAGGAGATTGGTTTGGTCTAGCTAATGCTTTTGTGCATCCGGCTCTTGTAGAGCAATGGGGGTTAGTAGTAAATGAAGCTTGTGCTGCGGGATTGCCAATTCTATGTAGCCGCACAGTAGGAGCAGGCTATGAACTCGTTAGCGAAGGTCACAACGGTCTACTATTCGATCCAGAAAGTAGACAAGATATGACTCGCGCCTTATTAGCTATGCATCAGTTGGATTCGGATTCACGAACCAAGATGGGGCAATTAAGCCAAATAATTGTCGCTAATTATAGCCCAAATCAGTTTGCTGATGGTCTCTTAAAGGCTATCGATGCTGCACTGATAGCAAAAAAGAAGTAAGAGAAAAAGTTTAAGATTCAAAGGTCTTCTTCTGGGATAGCTCTATTGGTAAAGGCAAAGCGTTCCTGGTAATAGTTGAAGTCTTTGCACATCATTGGCGGTAACTTGAGGGTTTTTCCTGAAAGATGGCTATTCGGGCCAATCATGCCGATCGCCTCCTCCAGCCAACCCCGAGGGCTATCTATGTCAAGAAATTTGCAAATATTACCTAATACAGCTTCCGGATTTGCAGTCAATTGCTCGTAAGTAATTTCATGGAGGCGATCGCCTAATTGTTCGCGCCAGCGATCCACTTCACCTAGGCTGACAAGCCATTCGTAAGCTCCTTTGCAACGATGCTCTTCAAGTCGCTCTACTTCATTAGCGTAGTATCCAGCAGCAGCACCATCCTGCGCCAAAGCTTTCCACTTATAGTTGCTAACTCCCCACCACTGGTTTAGCATAGGCTTGCCTGCTATTTTGTAGCTATTCATGGAAGCGATTCTTTCTATTGAGTAGGAAATATCGACTCCATCGCGAACAATGTGAATAAATTTTGCACCACTAGCCAAGGCGTTGAGATAGCCTATTCTCATAGAATTGAGGGGCGTTTTTTCAATAACAACCTTGGGAACTGAGTTGTGCTGAGTTCCCAGAAGCAAGTGATGGAAAAGAACTCGCGATTTTTCGGTACAGTTGGATGCATCCATCAACAAGTAAGCGTTGACCCGATGATAAAGATTAAGTACATCAGTCATGGGATCGATTGCAGCCCAAAGATGGTAAGGTTCAAACAAATAGCACAGGTCAGGGTGGCGTGATAAGACTTTTCCCAGAATAGTAGTCCCGGAGCGTCCACACCCAATTAAAAATGCAGCTTGTGGGTAATTACTGGTTTGTTCATATGATTTATACCCACGAGCCTTATACTCTGCTGCATATCGCAGCCAGTTATACTTAGCTGCTCTCAGCCAAGGCTTTAGTGTCTCAATCACGTTAATTAAACTCCTAATGCTGTCAGCTATTTAGTATAAATGAATACTTTACTTTATTTATCAATAAAAGTATTATATTAAGTTGGGATTAAGAAGAAGTTAAATAAAGAACTTTCCACTATTTCCTGTAGAAATATAGTTAAATAGCACTTCAGCAGGGCAGAACAGAGACCATCATGAAAAGGAAATTTTCACATGGACAAATCTGTTTTGTCTCATACCTCTAGCTCCACTGTATTATCAAAAGGCTATTGTCTGATTCGCCTTGCCAAGTTCCCCATTATTGCACTACCAGCCAATTCCAGGCGGATGAAGCTCGCTGGCTTACATTGCTACCAAGCCACCAGCATCAAACGAACTATATTCAGTTGGGGTATGCATCTAGCTATAATGACGGGAATCGATAAGTTGCTGTCTGAGTATGTGGATTCATCCTTGGAACCATTGCTGCCTTTCAACTTTGCTAGCTGGTTAGATTCGGTCTGCGAATTCCTAGGCGAACCATCGGCGAATGCAGTTGTGATCTGGCCTTCAAAGCGCGATCGCGGGCGGGTGTACGTTCACTTACTCGGTTGTGACGCTAAACCCCTTGCGTTTATCAAGCTCTCGCTGGATGCTTATACCGACCGGCTTCTACTCGCTGAAGCCAACACACTGGCAGATTTAAAAGCGATGGGGTTAGAGAAGTTTCGCATACCATCAGTCCTACAGCAAGGGAGCTTTCAGAATCATTCCTATCTGAGTTTCCAACATATACCAGTTGAGGCAAAACCAGTCAATACCTCATGGGACAACTTTCCAGCTCAGTGCATCCAAGAATATGCTGGGCCAGATCAGTTTGTGTATGGTGAGCAACTAAGAAAACTCCCCTGGTGGCAACGATTTTGGAAAGTTACAGAAGCAGAGTCGGCGTTTGCTCAAGAGGTTCGAGATCTTCAGGATCTTCCACTGCGAGTTCGTCGCGTTCATGGCGATCTGGTTCCTGCAAATATGGTCTCGGTGAAAGATCAGCTTTGGATATTTGATTGGGAGGAAAGCTGTACTCACGCGCCTTACATGACAGATGAGATTGTTTTTTTCTTGGCACTTAATCAGCGCCAGATCCTTTCTAATCCCGTTTTTGGGCTGCGTGCCTTGGCTGCACGATATTTATCTGAATCAAGCTAGGAGAATCGTTGGAATGTGGCGATGGCGTTGGCATTTCTTCATGGTGCCGATATGACTGCGGCTACTGAGCTGATCCGTAACTGGGATAAATGGAATAGTTTTTAGGAGAAAAAACACTACCCTATGCGCTGTGTAAAAAAATTGAACTAATGTTCGCTGGTAATCTATTTATTCAGAAGTTAGGAGTTAATCAGTTATTTGTCGCTCGGCTGAAGCGTTCCCAGCATTTCAAGGAATAACCAAATATTTCAATAAAGTTTCTGTAAAAACACTCTATGAAAATTTTGATGATCGCTCCATATCTGGGGTCTATTTATGGTGGAACTTCCAAAGTTGTAAGAGAGTTGGCTCAAGAACTCAGCTGTCTTGGCGTTAGAGTCGATATCATTACGACAAATGCGAATGGCTATGGTAAGTTAGACTGTCCTATAAACGTATGGATTACCGAAAAAGATTACAGAGTTCAGTATTTTAACTGCTGGTATCGTAATGATTTTATCGTTAGTTTATCTTTTATTAATTGGCTATCATCTCATGCAATCGATTATGACTTAGTCCATAGCCACACTGCTTTTGCGCCCATTGTTTCACTGGCTCATTGGATCTGCCAATTGCGCCAGATTCCCTATATTATGACCCCGCACGGCATGTTGGAGCCTTGGGCTTTATCTTACAAAGCTTACAAGAAGCGTATCTACTACTCTATTTTTGAAAAGCCTGCTCTCCAACAGGCTAGCGCTATCCAGGTTCTTGCCACTTCTGAAGCTAATAATGTTAATTTTCTAGGTGTTAAGCGTCCTATAGCTGTTGTTCCCAACGGGATTCACCGCCAAGAGTTTGAAGTTCTGCCAGAAACAGAAATTTTTTACAAAAAATTTCCTAATACTCTTAATAAAACTCTGATCCTATTTCTCGGTCGTGTTGATCCTAAAAAAGGACTGGACTTACTTGCTCCTGCTTTTGCTGTAGTCCACAATCAGTTTCCTCAGACTCATTTGGTTGTAGCAGGGCCAGATAGTATTGGATTTATGCCGACGGCTCAAAGCTACTTTGCTCAAGTAGGATGCCTAGATGCTGTTACCTTTACAGGTATGATTACAGGCTCATTAAAACATGCTGCTCTGGGTGCAGCTAGTTTATATGTTGCGCCTTCCTACTCAGAAGGCTTTAGTATGTCTGTACTAGAAGGCATGGCATCAGGACTGCCCTGTGTAATTACTACAGGTTGTAATTTCCCGGAGGCAGCAGCGGCTCAAGCTGCACATATAGTGAGTATAGATGCCCAGGCAATTGCCGATGCCTTAATTTATTGCCTGAAGAACCCTGAGCAAGCAAAAGAAATGGGCGATCGCGCTCGCCAATTCATTTTCCAAAACTATACTTGGGAAAAAGCTGCTAAAAAGCTGATCCAACTTTACAGCAAGATAATTGAGGAAAAGACAGTGCATTAAAAAAGAGGTAAAAGTAAGTGAAGAAAGCTCTAATCTGTGGAGTTTCGGGTCAAGATGGCGCGTATCTAGCGCAGTTACTCCTAAACAAAGACTACATCGTCTGCGGGACTTCGCGGGATGCTCAAATTTCTTCCTTTCAGAATCTGGTGCGTTTAGGCATCCGTGATGAATTGAAGCTAGAATCGGTTGCTCTCACGGATTTCCGTAGTGTCTTACAGGTGCTGGTGAAAATCAAACCTGATGAAGTTTACAATCTGGCAGGGCAAAGTTCTGTTGGTCTTTCCTTTGAACAGCCTGTAGAAACTCTAGAAAGTATTTCAATTGGCACCCTCAATCTTCTTGAAGCAATTCGCTTCATTGATGCCCCGATCAAGCTTTACAATGCAGGTTCTAGTGAGTGTTTTGGGGACACTGGTGAGTGTAGCGCTGATGAAACCACACCCTTCCGTCCCCGAAGTCCATATGCTGTAGCCAAGGCAACTGCTTTTTGGCAATTTGCAAACTACCGTGAAGCTTACGGTCTGTTTGCTTGTTCTGGTATCCTCTATAACCATGAATCTCCTCTACGGCCCGAACGATTCGTTACCCAAAAGATTGTCGCCACAGCCTGCCGGATTGCCCAAGGCAGTCCAGAAAAGCTCCACCTCGGCAACATTGCCATTCAACGAGACTGGGGTTGGGCACCAGAATACGTTGAGGCGATGTATTTAATGTTGCAGCAAGAGCAGCCAGATGATTATGTAATTGCCACAGGAGAAAGCTATAAATTAGAAGAGTTTGTGGCAGCCGCTTTTGCTTGTGTAGGGCTAGACTGGCGCGACCATGTGATAACAGATAGCAGCCTGTTGCGACCAAGTGAAATTGCCTTCAGTAGAGGCAATCCAGCTAAAGCAAGGGAAAAATTGGGTTGGCAGGCTCAATATAAAATGTATGATGTGGTGCAAATGATGGTAAAAGCTTACGCAGGCGATTAATTGCACAATGGCGATCGCGTAATTGTAGTTTCTGCTCCTCCAATCTGTGCGGTGCCCATTTAGCGCCAGCGGCGTAGCTGCTACGCATCAAACCCCTATCTTGAATTTTATGCGTCTCGACTGTTACACCCTTGGGACTTACACCCCTGGCGCTCCCTACTGGAAGCAACTCTTTTGGTACTTTCTAGGAGAACCCCTTGTCCGCAGTCACTGGCTCCCGAATTCCTTCCTCAAAGTCTGGATTCTGCGTAGCTTCGGCAGCAAGATTGGTCAGCAGGTGCGGATCAAGCCTGGGGTGCGAGTGAAATTTCCCTGGCGACTGACGGTTGGTGACTACGTGTGGATTGGTGAAAACGCTTGGCTAGACAACCTTGCTCACATCACTCTGGAAAGCCATGTTTGCCTGTCTCAGGATGTCTATCTATGCACCGGCAACCACGACTGGACAAGACCGGATTTCCAGCTAATTACTGCTGAAATTTATATCGAGCAAGGCAGTTGGATCGCAGCACGGGCAACGATTGGTCCTGGCGTCAGGGTAGGCAGAGGCAGCATCCTGAGCTTAGGTAGTGTTACAGGGCGATCGCTTCAGCCTATGACCATCTACGCGGGTAATCCCGCTCAACCCATCAAAAAGCGCGTGATTGCAGCCAGCAAAGACCTTGACTTAGACTTTCCGGCGGCTAATCCTAACCTAAATACAGAGAATACCGAGATGGATTCTCCTGTGTAAGCGTACTCCTGGCTGTTGGCGAAGCCTGCTGTAAGCCATAGTGCGGGATCATCCGCTACCACCAGAGAGTGAGTATACTCATCCGAATGTGCGTGCGCCAAGCGCCCTCCTCAACCCTTGATTTGCTGCCCGCTCCTGCTATGGCTAACAGACATGACAGGGTGCTTGGTCACAAAATATTAATATTTTTTTAACTTGTATCTAATAACACAGTTACTACAGCACTTCTGCGGTTTCCTGAGGAAAAAATCCCTTATAAGACTGCCGCCATGACTAATCGTGGCTAACAGGAGGCGGATTTACCCCATATGTTTTGAGCTTATACGGAATCAAATCTAGAGAGAACTTGAAAACTTAGTAAGATGTATATGACAATGCACAGGGGATATTTAAACTATTCTTAATTAATGTCACTTAGAAAGGTTTGGCTTTACCGGAAATCTCTAAGGCAGCATGTGTGCAGCATTAAGTATATGCCACACAATTGGCATCAATCCTCTATTTAGTAGCGAGGTGGCATGAGCAACGGCAATATGGCAGCACGGCAAAAACTTGTCAGACTGTCTATCATTACCCAGTTTTACCCCCCTGATTATGCGGCGACGGGGCAACTGATTGAAGAGCTAGCAGTTCAGTTGTCACAACTGGGGCTACTGGTGCAAATTTTTACCGGACAACCTGGCTACGCCTTCCACAAAAAATCGGCCCCAGCTAGGGAGAGTTCAGAGCAAATAGAAATCCGGCGATCGCGTACATCTCAGCTTTGGCCCCAGCGAGTTCGGGGCAAAGCGGTCAATGGGCTATTATTTACTCTGCGCTCGGCACTACATTTAATTAAAACGGGCGGTCGCGGGGATGTTCTGCTGATCACTACAGCCCCCCCTTTCTTGCCGATTGTGGGTTACTTAGCTAATTTATGCTTTGGTCTGCCCTACATTTGTCTTTTGTACGATCTCTATCCCGATGTCGCTGTAGAGCTAAAAGTCATCTCTCCTCAACACTGGTTAGTGCGATTCTGGGATTTTCTCAACAGATGTAGCTGGAAAAATGCTAAAAGAGTTATCGTCCTCAGCTCTACAATGAAGGAGCGCATAGCAGCAAAATGCCCAGAAATTACCGATAAGATTACAGTCATTCAAAATTGGGCTGACCCGAATTGGATTGTACCTATTGCCAAGCAAGATAACTGGTTTTCCCAGCAGTTCAATTTGGTTGATACCTTCACGGTGCTATATTCCGGCAATATGGGTCGCTGCCACGACATGGATACGATTATGGAAGCGGCCAAAATCCTGCAAAATGAACCCATTCAGTTTGTCTTTGTTGGCGATGGTGCTAAGCGCCAAGCTTGTATGGAGCAAGTCAAAAAGTCGGGGTTGCAGAATTGTCAGTTCTTGCCTTACCAAGACAAGGAGAACTTGCCCTACTCCCTAACAGCTGGTGACTTATCATTAGTAAGCGTGAGTCCCGGCATGGAAGGTTTGGTAGTGCCCAGTAAGCTTTATGCGGCTCTAGCGGCTGGGCGTCCTATTGCTGTTATCTGTGAAACACATTCCTATCTCCGCCAGTTGGTGGCTGATGCCAACTGTGGTGCTGCTTTTAACAATGGAGATGCTGCCAGTCTAGCTGAGTTTATTCGACACCTCGCCTCAGATTCACAGTTGACAAACCGGATGGGCAATTCTGGTCGTAGCTACCTTGAGTCACACTTGACACCAGAGATAATTGCCCAGCAATACTCAAAAGTATTTCATGAAGCACTCTTGGAAGAGTTTGAACCGGATGGTTCAATAGCAGTTGCTGAGGAATCCATCCCAGTCAGTACAAAATAGTTGACAAGGCATCCTGTGGGTGTCTAAGCATCTTCAGGATTAAG